>JBJKOV010000180.1:0-7346 GCA_046707105.1 Thermodesulfovibrionales bacterium | reverse complement strand
GCGGCTGTCGCCCCGGACGGCACCCAGGGAGTCTACGTTAAGGATGCAGGTCAGCAATACGGGGTCAGATGGGGCATGAACACATTTTCTTTGAGGGTCAAGATGCCTGATTATCCCCTCCATGTTTACCTCGATGGAAATATTATCGATAAAGACGGAACTGTACAGCAGAGATTTCTCGGGGGCGCCGGGTCCGGCTCAAACATCGTGAAGGTCTCCGAAGCACGAAACGTGGATTGGGAGACCAAGAATTTCACCGTCGGGACTAATGCCCATCTGGGCCCGGTGGAGGTTGAAGTGTCTCACGGTGAAAAGAGGTTCGATCCGGGCAGTACCAATGTCCTTTACGACTATTACACAGCGGCCAGCACGAGAAATGAAGGAATTTTTGCGCATAATCTGGTCCCTGATCTTAAGGGTTCGTCGAACACCATAAAAGTTCATACTTCCTACACGGGGAGGATTGTAGCTTCCGCAACCCTTACCAAGGTCGACCGGGAAAACAGGGACAGCGGCGCAAAAGCCGACTATTTCATTGGCGCAGGAGAGGTCACGTGGACAGCGGCAACGAATCTCGCGCTTTTTGTGAAGTACCGCCACAGGGAAGCCGATATTGACAACCCCTCGTCTGTCACCGTCACAAACCTCTCCAATCCGGCAGACATTTATAACTATATGGTCAGACCGTCTATTTCGTCAATTACCGACACCGCTTCAGCCACGGTCAGATACCATCCCTTTTCCAGGCTGACGCTTCTTGCGGAATATGATTATGACCGTATCAGGAGACAAAACACGCAGGACTGGACGTTATCCACGGTCTATGGCTGGCAGATTCCTGAAAGAACGGAGCATAATACCGTATCGCTTTCAGCGGACATGAGGCTCATGACGAACCTGAATCTCAGAGCCGGCTACGCCCACAAAGATATAAATGACCCGGCTTACAACACCGAACCCAACCATTCGGACGAGGGACATGCAACCCTTTCATGGACGCCTCTGCAGAGGGTCACCGCCTTTGCCAGCTACAGCATCGCAAAGGAAAAGAGGGACGACCTTATGACGGAGATCGGGAGTTCCACGGTTGACCCGGCAAACCGCGACGTCCACAGAGACCGCGTCATGGGCGCAGTCACGTATCTTGCGAGCGAGACGGTTTCAGTGACGGCAAGCTATACTTACATCCACGACAAGATACGCCAGGACATCGTGTTGGGCAGTCAGCTTGAACCCTTTGTTCCGGACACTGACCTCGCCCACAGTTACGGGCTTACGATGAACTATATTCCGAGCGAGCGAATCAACGCCAGCGCGGGAGTAAGCTACACTCTCAGCAGCGGAGCCTTTTCTCTTACCGACCCGGCCCTGCTGCAACCCATATCGGTGGCAAGTCTGTCGGCGCTTAGGACCAGGGAAACGGATTGTTTCCTCTCGACTGAATACCGCTTCAGAAACGGCTTGGCGGCGGGGGTCCAGTACCGGTACACCGACTTCAACGATCTGCTTGACAACCCATGGGACGACGTACAGGACGGAAAGGCGCACATCGTGCTGCTGACACTATCGAAGAAATGGTAAGGAAAAGCAGATGAAAGGACTTACATCAGTTCGCAGACATGCTTTAATCGCAGCGCTTCTCGCAGTTTTTATGATCGTCTCCAGCCAGGCCTTTGCAGCCGAGAAAATGATCGGCGTGATAATGACCGGAAATATCCCTTATTACAAGGAGATCCAGAAGACCTTCGCCGAAACCCTTCAGTCCGAGGGGATAGGTCCGGGGACGGCCCAGATCGTAGTCCAGAGCCCTTCCCCGGAGGCCATGTCCTGGACAAATGCCGCAAGGAAACTGGTTGCTATCGGCTCCGACGTCATTGTGTCTTACGGCGCCCCGGCTACAATAGCCGTCTTGAACGAAACCTCCGATATCCCGGTGGTATTCGCGGCTGTTTTCGATCCGAAGGCAGTCGGCATCGCCGGAAGAAACGTTACCGGCATCAGCTCGAAGGTGCCTATTACAAGTGTGATCAGGAATTTCAAGAGCATCGATAACTTCAGAAAGCTGGGCGTCGTCTTCAACGATGCCGAGAAGGACACGGTAGTGCAGGCCAGGGAGGTAAAGGAACTCGAAAGTTCGTTCGGATTCCATTCGGTGCGGTTCAACATAAAGAGGGCGGAGGACACAGGAAGAATATCGAATGTAGACGCGCTGTTCCTGACCACAAGCTGCGCGGCCATGCATTGCGTCGACAACATCCTCGGGATAGCCCATAGAGACAAGATACCGACCGCATCCACCATAGGAGGAGAGGAAAGCAGAGGGATCATACTGACTATAGCTGCGAACCCATATGAACAGGGACGCGAGGCCGCCAAACTTGCGGCGAAATTGATGAAAGGGGCCAGGCCCTCCTCCATTCCGGTGGAATCACCGAGAAAGGTGGACATGATAGTAAACCTGAAAGAGGCAACGTACATGGGGCTCAAGGTGCCGTTCGACCTCCTGACATCGGCCACAAAGGTGATAAAGTAATGGCTGTCATGAACCTCCAGAAAAAGGCTACGTTCGTTGTAGCTGTCATCCTCTTTTTCATCCTCGGCATCAACACCGCAGTCCTGACCTATATCGCCTCAAACAAATACAGGCAGGCAATCCTTTCGAAGACGCAGGCGGTGGGAGAAGGCTTGCAGAGAGAACTCGCAAAGGTACTGAGTCTTGGTGTTCCCATAGACTCCCTGGAAGGCGTAAGCGCCAAGCTGAAAGAGCTCATCACAAACGACAAGGCGATCGCATATGCCTTTGTTTCGGATACAAAAGGCCGGATACTGTTTCATAACAACGAGGGCAATGTCGGGAAAGAGATGAAGGATCAGGCGTCGATGAAATCGGTCAGTACGAAACAGGAGCTTGTCCAGACGATCGGCACTTTTTATGACCTCTCCTTTCCGCTGCTGAACGCTGACGGCGGCGTTGTGGGAGCGCTCAGGCTCGGCGTCAAACTGGACACGATACACGCCCAGCTGTATGAGCTGCTGATGTGGGCATTGGGGATATCCGGTCTGTGCTTCCTGCTGTCCATAATACTCGTCTACGCCTCCATATCCAGGTTCATTACCCAACCGATACTTGCCATGGAAAAAGTGGCCGACAGGATCGCTGCCGGAGACCTGACTCATGCCATAACAGCCAGGGGCAATGACGAGGTGGCGTCCCTCGGAAAGGCAATAAACCGGATGGCCTTCAATCTGAAGGACATGCTCGGAAAGATAAGAAATATCACCAACAGCGTATCGAATGTTACTTCCAATATCGCCGCCTCGTCTCAGAGCGTACTGTCGGTCGTCGACGTCCAGAAGAGTGCTATAGAAGAAACAGCCTCCGCCGTTGAAGAAATGGGACAATCCATATCAAGAGTGGCCAAGGGGGCCGAGAACCTGTCCCAGTCGGCAGTCGACACCTCGTCCTCCATGTTACAGATGACAGCCTCCATCGAAAGAATCGCCGAAAACGCAAATTTATTTAACGAAACAGCCCATGATACGGCATCCTCCGTGGAGGAAATGATTTCTACCGTCAAACAGATAGCAGAGAGCCTCGACAGCCTCTCCACCTCCTCCGAGGCTATCGCCACGTCCATTGAAGAACTCAACGCCACTACGAGGGACATAGAGCACAGGGCCAACGACTCTGTCGGCCTGGCGGAGAAGGTTATGATGAACGCCTCCGAGAAGGGGACCAACGCTTCGAATGCCGCTATCGAAGGGATGGAAAACATAAGAAAGAGCGTAGCGGCACTCTCTGACGTCATCAACCTCCTTGGCAAGAAGACAGACGACATCGGCAAGATACTCACCGTTATAGATAATGTTGCCGACCAGACCAACCTCCTGGCGCTGAACGCCGCCATTCTCGCGTCCAAGGCAGGGGAGCACGGTAAGGGATTCGGCATAGTGGCCGATGAAATAAAAAGCCTTGCCGAGAGGACGTCGGTATCTACTAATGAGATAGAGGCCCTTATTACTTCTGTCCGGGATGTGACCCGTTCAAGCATAAGGAAGGCATCCGAAGGCATCGAAACCGTGGAGAAGGGACTGAGACTGGTGCACGACGTAAACGGTGCACTGAGAGATATTGTTGACAGTTCACGTGCATCCACGGAGATGGCGCGGGCTATCCAGAGGGCAACGGCAGAGGAAGCCTTCGTGATAAAACAGATCACCGACTCAGTCGAGCGGATGACGGAGCAGACAGAAAGAATATCCCTCGCCATAGCCGAGCAGAATAAAGGCGGAAGGTTCATAACGGAGGCAACGGAAAAGGTAAAAGACCTCTCGAATCAGGTAAAGAACGCCACCAAAGAACAGAAAGACGGAAGCAAACAGATAGCCGGCGTGACGGAGAATGTAACCCAACAGGCCGAGCAGATCGCTGAAGCAACGGGCCGGCAGAAGGAAAAGAGCATCGAAATCGTCAAGTCCATGGAAAAGATACGGAACACGGCCGACAACCTTACAGGATCATCGAACGAGATGAAAGCGGTAATCAGTTCCCTGGAGGAAGAGGCCCTTAACCTCCTTACGGAATTGCAGAAATTCAAGGTATAAGGTATGATGCGCGGCTAAGCGCATCACACACGCAAAAACTATTTGGGCCGACGGGCCACGAGAAGTTTCTTTGCTGCGATCCTGACCGCCTCCGACACGTTCTTGTTTTTTTCGAGAATGGATAGATCCTTTGTCTTGAGGCTGCTCACGAAAGTTACAGCTATTCCCGCGGGCGACTTGGGGTTCGTGACGATGGCAAACACGATTGGATATTTCTTCATCCATTCCCTGTTCCTGGAAATTTTTCTCAGTACCTCCTCCATCGCCGAACGGTTCCTGGCCAGCAACTCGATCTCAGACTCGGTGATCTTCCCGTTTTCCAGCAGGCCCATTACCACCTCTTTATTGGGGTCCCTTGCAAGTATGCCCCGGATCTCCCTTCCGCCCTTAAGGGCCAAATGGACCCGAGCCGATACGTTCAGTCTCTGTATTTTTTGTATAAGGCTCTCGGGGCGGACATCCTTCGCCCCGTCTCTGCTGCAGGACTGTTCTTTTTGTAAAACAGGCGTCTTCATGATCCCTGCAATAAAGTCCCTCACATCCTGTGGAGTGCCGGAACATTCGAGCAGTAACCGGAGCACTTCGGGCCGTCCTGAATTAGCCCTGGCAATCTCATCGAAAATCCCGGGGTCCGATACATCTTCTACGAGCACCGAGATAACATCCGCCGAAACAAGAGAAAAATCCAGTTCTATAAGTTTCTGCTCCATATTCATTTTCTTTTCAGATATATGAAATATTCCCTGTTGCCTTTCTGTCCGCGCACCGGCGATTCAAAATCTCCGACAACCCTGAACCCGGTCTGTTCAGCTCCCAGACGAATCTTCCCGACAGCGGACAGGCGCGCCGTCTCGTCTTTCACAATGCCGCCCTTCCCTACCATCTCCCTTCCGACCTCGAACTGCGGCTTCACCAGCGCGAGAACGCTTCCGTCGCCCGAAAGGAATTCAAGGGCTTTGGGCAGCACCTTTATCAGCGAAATAAAAGAAACGTCGATGACTGCCAGATCTATAGTCTCCGGGACAGCGCTCCTGTCGAGGTAGCGTATATTGGTCTTCTCCAGAAGAATTATCCTCGGATCATTTCTGAGGGCCCAGTCGAACTGCCCGTATCCGACGTCCACGGCATAAACCTTCCGCACCTGCCTTTTCAGCAAACAATCGGTAAATCCCCCGGTTGAACAGCCGATATCCATCGCCACCGCCCCGGCAGCGTCTATAGAGAAGAAATCCAGCGCTGCCTGAAGTTTAAGGCCTCCCCGGCTGACGAAGGGAATATCGGCAGCCTTAAGGACGATGTCAGAGTCGGCCTTTACGGCTGTCCCAGCCTTCACGACTGTGTTACCGTCGACGATGACCCGCCCTTCCATGACAAGAGCCTTGGCCCTCTCCCTGCTCTTCACAAGGCCCCTGTCGACAAGGACCTTATCCAGCCTCTCCTTGCCCGATATCTTCGGCCGTGGACCCTTCTCAGGATCGTCTTCCCGCAAAGTCGTCGTCAATGACTGAATGTATGCTCCCGCATCATCGATATGGCCGCGCAAAATATCCCGTCCTCGTCAATACCGTACCTGGCCCTCAATTCCTGCGGGTTCCCCTGTTCCACAAAGATATCGGGAATGCCCAGCCTCCTGACCCACACATTCGTCAGCCCCGCCTCGTTTATGCACTCAAGCACAGCGCTGCCGAAGCCGCCTTCCAGCACATTCTCTTCTACCGTAATGATCCTCGGTATACGCGCAGCTACCGACAGGAGGAGCGCCCTGTCAAGAGGCTTTATGAACCTCGCATTTACAACGAGGGCGTTAACGCCCAGTTCTTCCAGTCTGCCTGCCGCGCTCAGCGCCGGAAGCACACTGCTGCCCACCGTGATCAGGGCGACATCTGCACCGTCCCGCACCAGTTCAGCCCTGCCGAGCGCCAGAGGCGAACAGGAACCCGACGCGCCCGGTACTTTTCCCCTCGGATATCTTATGGCCGACGGACCTTCCAGCTTCATGGCAAATTCGAGCATCAGTCTTAATTCAGAACCGTCCTTGGGTGCCATCACCACAAGGTTCGGAATGTGACTCAAAACTCTGATATCGAACAGACCGTTGTGAGTCGGACCGTCCTCCCCGCCAATACCGGCCCTCTCCCCCCCAACAATCTCCGGCAGCTTCTGCAGACACACGTCGTGAATGACTTCATCATAGGCCCGCTGCAGAAAAGTGGAGTATAGTGCGACAACTGGTCTCAGTCCCCTCGTTGCAAGGCCTGCCGCAAAAGTAACGGCATGAGGCTCGGCTATGCCGACATCGTAGAACCTGTCGGGATATTTTTTTGCAAAGCATTCCAGACCTGTCCCTTCCTTCATGGCAGCCGATATCGCCACCACTCTCTTATCGTCGCCTGCGAGGTCCGACATTATCCCACCGAATGCGGCACTGTAACTGAGTCCGTCCCTCGAATTTATCTCAGAGCCGGTTTCAGGCTCAAAAGGTCCTATCCCGTGGAAAATACAGGGGTCTTTTTCTGAAAACTCGTATCCCTTCCCTTTACGGGTTATCACGTGGACCAGCGTGGGGGAACTGGACGTCTGTATCCGTTTAAGGGTGTCAACAAGCATTTCAATATTATGCCCGTCGATCGGGCCGACGTAATCGAATCCCAGCTCCTCGAAGAGTATGCCGGGAAGGATAAGGCCCTTAAGCGTCCCTTCCGCCTTCTGGGCCATTTTTGCAACCGGTCCTCCGAACCTCG
>JBJKOV010000179.1:0-4803 GCA_046707105.1 Thermodesulfovibrionales bacterium | reverse complement strand
CACCAAGACGTCCCCATCGTCTAGCCCGGCCTAGGACATCGCCCTTTCAAGGCGGTAACGCGGGTTCGAATCCCGCTGGGGACGCCAAGAAAATCAAGGGGTTGCAGCGATGCAACCCTTTTCCTTTTTCCTATACCGTGACACAAACGTGACATTTATATTCCCACGGCTCTTTCCTTACTGTTAAGTGTACTCTGTCCCAGTCTATTCGGCCGGTGTTTGTTCTAACATTCTCTTGTATGAACCGATAGCACGCCGGAGCACGTCTCAGCACCCAAGAACTGCTGAAAGCCGCAGGATCTTCCTCAGCTAATAGCTCATTCAGAATGTTGACTGTCTCATCAAAATCCATCCGGCTTCTCAGCGCAATCCTATCACGTGAGGGTGTGTCATGCATGCCTTCTCACAAAATCCTGCGAATACCACGCGATCCGAAAAGCAGGCAACGCATCCTATTCATGATTGTTCAACTGTCCGCTGAATTATTACGCTCCGGTATATCTGCCCGTTTCCAGGCTAATCCACATCGAGATTCTCCAGCCTTTCAGCAGGGTCATCGAATACGACTTCCGAGCAGTCGAAATGCTCGGGGTGAAACTCTCCCCCTGCCCACTCAAGCATCGAATCGTGCTCCTCATGGTCAGGGTCCATGATGATATCGAGAAAATTCTCGTAGCCATGGCTGCCGCCGCAGTCCTCGGGGGGACAGGCGCGCTCGCCGCCCAGGCACAGCGGATATGTTATGCCTTTTTGCCGGGGCAAGATCGCTTCCAGCGTCACTATATGCTGCCAGTCATCCCCGAAGTCATAGGCATATTCAGCTTTCAGGTTCTTGGGATCAAAGAAGTCGGCCATGTTCTTCTTCCAGCCCTCAGACACCTTGCGTCCGAAATCCTCGTCAGGAAAGCCGATGTTTATCGTGCGCCGGGTCTTTGGATTCCTGATCTCAAATTCGTGCAGGTGTGAATCGGTCCACCCCATAGAGTCCTGAATGGCAACGTGCAAATCCCAAAATGTATATGTCTCAGGGACCTGTATCCGCCGCCAAATGAGCGGCTTAATCTCCCGCAGCTCTATACTGAACTGATATACGTTGTCGAACTTCTTCGTCATAATGATCTATTCCTGTGCTTTAAGGAAATCCCTGAATGACCTGCCTCTGTCCCTTGACCTGCTCTCGGCAATGGCAACGTCTATCAGGTCCTCCCTTGTAGCTTCCTGTGCTCTCACATTTACCTCCTTCATGGTGAATTATACATTAGGCATAGCCTTTCAGGCGATCTTTACTTCAAGCCGCTTTCCGAGGGCATGGGCCACCTTTTCCAAAGTCGAGAGCTTGATATCCTCTGCATGGTTTTCGATACGGGATATGGCGGTCTTCTTAGTCTTAAGTCTCTCGGCGAGTTCTTCCTGCGTCAGGCCTGCCTTCTCCCGGGCCTGCTTCAGAACCACGCCGATCTTGAACTGCTCGTAACCTTCTTCATATCCTTCGGCAAAGGCCTTGTCCTTCTTCTTTCTTCCGGCAACGTATTTCTTCAGGTCACTCATTTCTCTTGCCTCCTCTGCAAATAATCCTTTCTGTAAGCCTCGGCCCTCTCAATCTCCTTCTGCGGCGTCTTCTGAGTCTTCTTGATCAATCCGTGGGTCAGGACGACAACAGAATGACCGTCAAAGAAGCAGAATATCCGGTAAGCGTTAGAGCCAAGCTGAATCCTGCACTCCCAAATCTCCTCCGTGCTGACAAGCTTCTTGAAGTACATCGACGGCACAACGTCGAGGTCCTCGATCAGATTCAATACCCAGGTCACTTTCTGCGCCGCTTTCCCCGGCAGCGAATCAAGAAAATCCTGCACCGGACACTTGCCGTCAGCAGTCCTGTAGAAGATTACGGTCTTACCCACAAAATATGTTAACGTATACGTTAACCCTTGTCAAGATGACAAGGACACAGGAACGTGAAGAAAACGTGAAAAAAATACGCCAAAAATGGCCAAAAACCACCATGCTATGTGAAAACAAGAAAGGCTGTAAGTAGTTGTCAAATAAGGTACTTTATAGTATTTTCAAGCACTTGCCAAGCCCCAAATTTTGCCCTTCAAGGCGGTAACGCGGGTTCGAATCCCGCTGGGGACGCCAAGAAAATTCAAGGGAGCTGAAAACTGCAGCTCCCTTTTTTTAATCTGTTTCATACCATGACTCAAGAACCTGCAAACAGACAATCCCCTGTACGCCTTTCGTAATCTTTCAGCCGGCAAATATATATAGGCATCACGAACAACCTGAAGAAGAAGATTAAATGAGCATAGGGCGTGAGGTACCAAAGGCTGGCCGGGTTTGTTTTGAGGGGCTCGCTGGATTCACTCTCGGCATTTGTTCCTACAGGTTTGCTGGCCAAAAAACAGCATCCTAAGGCCTAAAAATGAGCAGTTTCAGCACAATTATCGTAATTTTTCAAATAGTTAGCCAGGTCCGACCCCGAAGATTACCTAGACTAAACTGAGCCTCTTTCTGGTTTCTTTTCAGTTGCAGACCGGTTGTCTGAGATGCAGGGCTATGCCTGGAGTTTCTTAGAAAGCAGAACTCTTTAGTTCTGAAAAATGCAGGACTACGCCTGAAGCTTTTTGTGGGGCAGACTCTTTAAGTCTGAAACGTGCAGGACCATGCCTGAAATTTTGTTGCCGTGAACCGTCGTCGCATATCTTGACGTTAAGTCTGAGTAATGTTACCACGGGCGATAGAAATAATCAATGCCTCTTACTCCTCCGCTTGTGTTCCCTCGGCTCAACCCCGAACCTCTGATCCCCTATCCTCACAGCTTCAGCGATCTCCGAGGACACGGATTCAAAGTCCTCTGAGTTCTCCGGCAGATATAGCCATTTCTTCAGAACAGGGTGCTGAACCACATACTCGAAGTCTTGCCGGATGGAGTCATGGCATTCCTTCTCGGTCGGGATCAGCAATCCGTTCCACGGCTCCTCCCCTGAACAAAGGACAAGCATGAGTCTCCCATGAAGGTAAATCGCGCGACACCCGAACCATGCTCGGTCAATGTAGCTCGGCTCCTCCGTGATGGGTTCAACTACCCACAGGAGAGGGTTCTTCTGGGATTTCTTTTTCCTGGAGGTCATAGGAAGATCATCAGTCAAATCCTCTGTTCGTTAGGTATTGCCAGACGATTCTTTCTTAAAGAAGGTTTCAAATTCCTTAAGCATTTCCTCGGAAATCTTGACTATTCTTGGATGATAATCGCTGGTATCAACATATAGGGAATTCTGCGATTCCGAAAAATACAACGTCCAGGACTCAAGTTCCTTTACGATGAAAGCATCGTCAGGTAAATCGCTGGGGTACTTGGCGTTCTTATGTTCCGTCTCTTTGGGACAAGTGCTGTTTTTCCAAGCTTCTACCCCTTCCTTTCCATAGTAGCAAGCATTATCTTTGGAGTCATAATAGTCACATTCCGAGTTGGTAAGGGAGCACGTTTCACGAGGGCTAGTAGCGACAGTCTCCATGCTTTCCTGATGTAGCTGACTACCATTATAAACTTCAACGTTCTCGATGCTCGAATCAGCTTCAGACTCCAGGGGAGGCATCTCTCGCACATACACTATTGAAGATAACAACAGCACGGCAGCAACAATATCGACAAATGCCCATGTCTCTCTATCAAGATGTAAGGGAAGAAGAGGATTAAAGATGAGAGCGATTGCAGCCAAGCCAATCGCCCATCCTTTCTTCGATTGATTATAGGCAATGGATGCACCATAAAGCCCTACACCGCAGGTTATCCATCGCAGTAAAATATAGTAGCCATAGGGAAATGATGCCAGAGCTAACAACAGCATCACAGAGACAGCAGCCCTTAACAGTATTGATGGCTCGACTGCTGAGATTTTTGTCATCTACCCTCCATGACTCACAGCGAAGCTACCGATATACTAAGTCAAATCGCGGGGATCGTCAATACTGCCGGACAGCCCTTGACCTTCGATTCCCGCTGAAGTATCTTGAGATTATGAAGTCCCGCAGGAAGGAACTCGTTGTCTCAAAGGACCGGATGCTCACCATGTACCCGTCCCTCCATGAGACAAAAGAAAAAGGGATGAAAGGGGTTTGCCCCGGTTTGCCCCGGGGTCGGACCAAGTTAACCTATTGATATTCAAGAAGATATGTTCCACAAATAGGAATTACATGGCCTTAAACCGCTCTTTTCACCGGCAAAATTGGCGTTATAAGAGACATGGTCCTCTCTAAGCTCGCAGGTTCCATCCTCTGCCGTGACCTGCCTGCCAGTCGCCCTGCTCCCAAGTTCAGCCTTGATCTTTCCTACAAATGCCGCACTTCCCACAGCAAAGCTTTTGGTCCATTTCGGTTGGCAGACTATTTCCGGCGTCCTCAGCGACGGCAAGATGACAACTGCCCTACTGGACAGGGTTACTCATCACTGTGATATCATTGAAACCGGCAACGAGAGCTGGAGGATCAAGACGAGAAACTCAAAGAAAAACTGACCACAGGGGTGGGTCGAAATTCGACGCCGATCAACACCCAATCATCTTAAAAGGATCTTTTTGTGGTCAAAAATACTCATCTAAGGCCAAAACAAGCCCTATTTATCCGCTTTCTTCCATAATATCAAATAGTTATCTTGGTCCGACCCCGGCCCAACGCACCCGAAGAGGATTATTCGTTCTGATTCTCCTCCAGTGTTCTCTGGGGAATGCATAATAGCTCACAGTCTCCGATGTGCCGTCTTTAACGATATCTGCTGCTCTGCCAAGCCTCATGCTCTGGAGTTTCTTC
>JBJKOV010000178.1:0-3614 GCA_046707105.1 Thermodesulfovibrionales bacterium | reverse complement strand
GTCCCGCGGAGAGGGACGTATGATAAAAGGGGGCCGTCCTGATCCCGACTTCGCACCCTTGCCTTCTCTGCTTACCTCCGTTTACTGTTGTGAAAGATCCGTCAGCGAACTGTTCAGCGACAAGCGCGTCGTCTATGTCGTGCCTGAATAAGTCCGCCTTGAACCAGAAATATCTGCTTACAGCCGACTCAACCCCTGCCTGCATCGACCAGACCTTCTCGACCCTGAGATCAGGATTGGGCAGGGAGAAAAAGCCCGTTCCGAAGGTCGCAGAAAGAGGTGGAAGGTTGAAACCCCTTGAAACGAATCCACGCAGGAGAGTCCTGTCAAAGAGCTTGTAAGTCACCCCTAAACTCGGACTCAGGAAATCGCCGTTCGTACTCGTATGGTCATACCTTATACCAGGCGTGACCGAGAACCTGCCAATAGAAATAGTGTCATTTCCAAAGGCGGCCCACTTATCGAGGTCCTGCTCACCGCCCGTAATACTGTCGGACTGGAGCTTGCCGTCGTCGAAGTCCGCGCCGACCACAACACTCTGGATGTCATTTCTCCAGTCAAACTTCAGGCTGCCGCCGTTTACCCTGTCATGAAAGTCGTTCTTTTGCAGTTCTGCACCAGTTGACAGCTGGTCCAGGATAAATTCGCCATTCTGCCGCGATGTCCTCAGGGAAACATCAAGCCCGGCCTGGTCTGTCAACGAATAGTTGAGAGATAAAGTGGAGAAAAGATATTCGAATCCATTGCCGAATGAGATGTCGTAACCGGGGTCTTCTCCTTCCCCTCTTGATCCTTTGTTATATCCGAAGGTAAAAAGGAGCCTCGCCCTCTCCGTAACGTCCCAGCGAAACTTCGCGTAAAGGTCATTCTCGTAAAAACCAGTATTCGCTTCGAAGCCGTTCGATGTGAGATTGCCGACGGAAAGGTAGTACCCGGCCTTGCCGGACCCGCCGGAGGTCTCTATCCTGTAATCCCCTGTATTTCTTTCTCCATAGGATGTTGAAAGTGTCCCCCCTACTTTCCCCCGGTTTCCCGTACCTTTTGTAATTATATTGATGACACCGCCGAGAGATGAGCCCCATGAAGACGACGCCGGCCCTTTGATAATCTCAACTCTTTCTATGTCCTGAACCGGGATGGCGCTCAAATCTGCAAAGTCATCGGAGAGATTGTTGAGAGTTACGCCGTCTATTAATACCAGGACATGCCTGAATTCTGACCCCTGTATACTGACAGTCGCTGCAGTCCCGGGACCGCCGCGAAGGTCGACCTGAACCCCCGGAACTGTGTTCAAAACATCAGTCAGCGTGTGTGCGTTCATCATCTCTATGTCTTCTGCAGTCACAACATCCACATTCTCCGCCACGCGCGAGATCGTTTGGAGGCTCCGGGTGGTCGAGATCACTTTGAGTTCATCAGGCTTGAAATACAGCAGCAGGAAATTCTTCTCCTCCTGAGTCATTGCGAAGGAAGGGACTGCTATGCAGAAGACAGAAAGAAGGATGAATAAAAATATGGCAATTCTTCTAATCATATGAAACCCATCTCTGAAAGATTCTTACATCAAAAGATCGAGCAATTCGCGAAAGTAAAAATTACCATGCGGAAACTTACACCGCAAGAAAAGGGGGGCCCATATCCGTCGAGCCCCCCCTTTTCTTCCATTCATCACTACTGCACTGCGTTAGCCTCTCAACTGCCGAGGGCTCTACTTCGCCCTTCTTATCTCCGCCACCTGTATCCTCGTCACAGCGCGTTCCAGAGAGGATTCAGCGCGTACAAAATCCACTTCTTCGGTCTTTCTAAGTCTCTCCTCCGCCCGCTTCATCGCCGCCTTTGCCCTTTCGACGTCGATTTCTTCCGACCGCTCGGCGCTGTCGGAGAGGACAAGAACTTTTTCCGGACCGACCTCGGAGTATCCCCAGTTCACGAAAAAATATACCGGCTGGTTCCCTTTCTTGGCGGTCAGCATGCCGATCTTCAGGGTCGTCACAAAAGGGACGTGCCCCGGCAACACCCCGAATTCTCCCTCGCTGCCCGTTGAGGTGACCTCATCCACTTCTTCGCTGAAGACAAGTCCCTGGGGAGTAACTATTTCGAGAAGCAGTTTTCCTTCAGCCATTCTTTCTACCTCGACCACCCGAGTTTCTTTGCGTTCTCCTCAACCTCTTCAATGCCGCCGGTCATATAGAATGCCTGCTCCGGCACGTCGTCGTACTTGCCGTCAACAATAGCCTTGAAGCTCTTTATCGTATCGTCCACCTTGACATACTTGCCCGGCCTGCCGGTAAAGACTTCCGCAACATGGAACGGCTGGCTGAGGAACCTCTGTATCTTCCTCGCTCTTGACACTGTCAGTTTGTCGTCTTCGGACAGTTCCTCCATACCGAGGATGGCGATGATGTCCTGTAATTCCTTGTACCTCTGGAGTATCTTCTGTACACTTCTGGCAACAGCATAATGTTCCTCCCCGATAACCATGGGATCGAGGATTCTAGACGTCGAGTCCAGCGGGTCGACAGCGGGATAAATCCCGAGTTCCGATATCTGCCTGGAAAGGACGACCGTGCCGTCGAGATGGGTAAATGCCGTCGCAACCGCGGGGTCGGTCAGGTCATCGGCAGGCACGTAAATGGCCTGCATGGACGTGATGGCACCCTTTTTCGTGGTCGTGATCCTCTCCTGGAGAATACCCATGTCCGTACCAAGCGTAGGCTGGTACCCAACCGCTGAAGGCATTCTGCCCAGGAGGGCGGAAAGCTCCGCACCGGCGAGCGTATATCTGAAAATGTTATCGATAAAAATAAGAACGTCCTGGCCCTCGTCCCTGAAGTATTCCGCGCAGGTCAGCGCCGTGAGGGCGACTCTGGCCCTCGCTCCGGGCGGCTCGTTCATCTGCCCGTATACCAGGGCGACTTTTTCGAGAACGCCGGAATGCTTCATTTCGCCGTAGAGGTCGTTGCCTTCCCTCGTCCTCTCTCCGACGCCCGCAAAGACCGAAACGCCGCCGTGTTTCATGGCGATGTTATGGATCATCTCCATGATGACAACGGTCTTGCCGACGCCGGCGCCGCCGAACATCCCCATCTTGCCGCCTCTGACGAAAGGCACCAGCAGGTCAAAGACCTTGACCCCGGTCTCAAACACCTGGGTGACCGGTTCCTGCGCCACAAAATCCGGAGCCAGCCTGTGAATCGGCAGCCTCACCTCGGCGTTTATCGGCCCTTTTTTGTCGACACCCTCGCCGATAACGTTCATGATCCTCCCAAGGGCGGCCTTGCCGACAGGGACAGTGATAGGCTGTCCGGTGTCAACCGCCGGCATCCCCCTGACGAGACCGTCAGTAGCGGACATTGCAACGGTCCGCACCTTGTTGTCACCCAGATGCGAGGCGACTTCAAGAGTAACCCTGATGTCGGGAATACCCTTTCCAGGGTCCCCCTTCTGATCGATCGTTATTGCGTTCAGGATGTCGGGCATCTTCTCCTCGAACTCGACATCCACAACGGCTCCGATTACCTGTGAGACCTTTCCGGTATTCATTCGCTTACCCCCATCTCTCTTTTCATTCTACTGTATGAAATCATAGTCATTATCCTTTCAATGCCTCGACT
>JBJKOV010000177.1:0-1825 GCA_046707105.1 Thermodesulfovibrionales bacterium | reverse complement strand
GGTCGTTTATCAGCGAAGAGGAGATAAAGCTGCTGATCGAAGAGGGTACGGACAGGGGCATATTCGAGGCCACCGAACACGAGCTCATTCACAGCGTTTTCCGGTTCGCCGACATCTCCGTCAAGGGCGTAATGGTGCCTGTTACTGCAATGGTCGCGTTCAGTCTCAGGGAATCACCAGAGACGGTCATCAAGACCATCTCCGAGGAAAACTTTTCGAGATATCCCGTCTATGACAGGGACAAGTCCGATATCAAGGGGATACTCTATAACAAAGACGTGTTCAACGAACTCGCCTATAAGAGGGAGATAGTCATTCCCAAGCTGCTCCATTCAGCCATCTTCGTGCCGGAGACGATGATGATAAGCTCGCTCATGAGGGAAATGCAGAAGAAGAGGCAGCATATGGCGATCGTTGTGGACGAATACGGATCGGTGGCGGGTCTTGTCACCATCGAAGACCTGATCGAAGAAATCGTGGGTGAGATCAGGGACGAGTATGATACCGAGAGCCCTGTTCAGGTATTGAAAGACGGGGCGATGCTGATAGACGCCTCTCTCGCGGTGCGGGACCTGAACGAGGATTACCACTTCGATATCCCCGAGTCAAACGAATACGATACCGTCGGAGGCTTCCTTCTTTCGAACCTGCAGAGGATACCTCTCGTGGGGGACAGCTACAACACCGATACGAACAAATTCACGATAGTAGGCATGAAGGGGAGACGGATTCTGAAGGTAAAGGCCGAGCCGGTGCCGATACCCGTAACCGAGCAGGAATCCAGGCCGCAGGACGCCGGCGGATAAAGCCGGCAGAACTTATTTAAAGCTTTCCTTCTCCGAGGGGAACTTCCCCTCCCGGACTTCCTCCCCGTACTCCTTTACAGCCCGCAGGGCTTCTTCCTTGATATTGGCATAACGCTTCACGAATTTCGGGACGAACCTTTCGAACATGCCGATAACGTCATGGAGCACCAGCACCTGCCCGTCGCAGTTAGGACCGGCGCCGATGCCTATCGTCGGGATCGAAAGCCCGCCGGTGATCCTCTTTGCCAGGTCCATCGGGACCGCCTCGATTATCAGGGCAAAGGCGCCGGCATCTTCCATAATGCGGGCCTCTTCGATCAGCCGTTTCGCCGCCTCGTCGGTCTTTCCCTGCACCTTGTAGCCCCCCATCCTGTGGATCGACTGCGGCGTCAGGCCGATATGGGCCATTACAGGGATGTCGGATCTTGTCATCGCCCTCACCTGCTCCGCCACCTCGACCCCGCCTTCGAGTTTTACGGCCGAGGCCCCGGCCTCCTTCAGGAACCGTCCGGCGTTCCTCACCGCGTCTCCCATGCCGGCCTGGTATGACATAAAGGGCATATCTCCTATCACAAGCGCGCTCTGCACGGCGCGAGAGACCATTTTGGTATGGTAGATCATCTCGTCCATGGTAACCGGAAGGGTGTTCTCAAGGCCCTGCACCACCATCCCGAGGGAATCGCCGACAAGAATACCGTCAATCCCGGCCTCGTCCACGATCTGTGCGAAGGGATAATCGTAGGCCGTGAGCATGGTGATCTTTTTCCCCTCCGATTTCATTCTCAAAAAGTCCTGAACCGTTATCCTGGGCATATGCCTCTCCTGTTTGATCTGAAATATATCTATGCAGATTATAACCGCCTCCCGAAAAAAATGTCATCTTATCACTTCGGCAATTACAAATTTAAAGATGTCATTCCCGCAAGTGAAGCGCGTCGGGAATCTTTCAGTCTGCACGCTTTTGAAGAAGCAAAAAAAGAAGGATTCCGGACAAGCCGGAATGACAACGTTGCGATGTT
>JBJKOV010000176.1:0-5416 GCA_046707105.1 Thermodesulfovibrionales bacterium | reverse complement strand
CGTCTTTTGGATCTTCGACGATGAACGCGCCGAACAAACCGAGAGGGAGTTGTGAAGCGACATGACTGTGATACCAGCGAAACCCGGGGGGATCAGGTTTGAATTCATAAATGAATTCTTCGCCGTTCGGCACCGGGACCTGAGTCACGTTGGGTACGCCGTCCATCCGATTCGGCAGAATCATACCGTGCCAGTGCACGGTGCTGACGCCGCCGGTATTATTGATAAACCGGGCACGGAACCGTTGGCCATAGCGTACGCGCAACAATGGCCCCGGCACCTGGTTGTTGTAGGCGAGCCCGTGAAACGCAACTTTTGAGTTCGGTCTGAACACGTGTGGACGTGCCGTCAGTGTCACGTCCAGTCTGTCCCGGTCGGCGGCGAATGCACTCAGAGGGCGGAGTACGCGCGCACTCATGAACCCCGCGCCGGTGACAGACGCAAGCTTGATGAATTCACGCCGATTCATGTCTGTACATCCTGCGATTTTTGCAAATTTTGAACGAGTTCATTTAAATTTGTTTCCATAATACTTCTTCTTTCTTGATGTTCATGTGATTAATAATATGGAAATATTCTTTTTTAAAAAGAACTGCATTTCTTTTAAATAGTTTGAATCGTGGCTACTATCGGAAAGCAGGCTGATCGCTTGACGCCGCGATTCTTCCCTTGAGCGAAGGGGAGGGGAAGAATTAGTCATCTTCTGAACGACATATGGGGACTGACATTACAAGTCCGATGTTAGCCCTTCAGGATTTCAGAGTGACACCGCTTTCCCTCAGTTTGAATCTGATAATATCTTACAGCATTTCTACTTTTTAGAAAAGTGCGGAGTTCAACTGGTATTGCAGATTTGCAAAGAGACCCTCATATAAGAGGAAACAAACGAAGATTTGATATGAGCTCATGAAGCTGATTCTTTTTCATGAAAGTTTTCAAAATTATTTCATGCAGAGTCAAATCCTCTCTTTTCTTACGTGGGCAGCGTCGGTTGACAAAACGGTATTTTGCGATAGATTGTAAATAAAGGCATTGCTTCAAGAAACATTTCACCGGATATGGGACTCTATAATGCGCCAGTGTTGACATGTTACTCGCGTAAGTCTGGCGGCGGTGATAACGGCTGGGACGCGCAAAGCAAAGAAAACACTCATAAATCTTCTACCCTAAAAAAACGTATGCCACAGGGCCAAAAGAGGGCACACAGATCTATTACAAGGACTGGGTAAGCGGACAACTTTACAGGGAGAGGGGGCCGAAGGACGCTAAGGTCGTGGTTCTACTCCATGGATTCCCGACCAGTTCGAGGAGGACGGCGACAAGATAGCCGACGTGATGCGGAACTTCCTCGGTACAAGGGTCAAGTGATAGACGTGTGCGGAGAGGCTCGAAAGGTCTCTCACCCGGGCCGCCGGCGCTCGCTCTATTCAAGGCCTTTCTGTGCGGGCCCATATCGACATGGATAATACTACTGTGCCACGTAGAGCGACCCCGGAACGACTCAGTGCGTTATCTGACGGCGTATTCGCTGTTCTCATCACAGTACTGGTTTTGGGACTGCGTCCACCGGAGTCTCCCACCTTCGAGGCGTTCCTGCTTCTCTGGCCCACGTGGTTGAGCTACGCAGTGAGCTACCTTTTTATTGCCATTGTTTGGACCAATCACCATTATCTAATGCGCTACGCCAGGGAGGCGAACTCTCGCCTGCTCTGGTTCAATTTCGCGCATTTGTTTTCCATGTCGCTGCTTCCGCTGTCTACAGCCTGGATGGCAGTGAGCGGATTGGCACCGCAGCCGGTTGCCTTCTATGCGGCAGTCTTCTTCCTGGTAAGCGCGACGTACATTTGTTTGATCTGGGAGCTTATTGACAGAACCCCGGACGTGTCGTCGAGGGTGCGTAGGATCATGCACGTCCGATCGATCGCGACTTTATGCCTTTTCGGGACCGCTTCTGTTGTAGCGCTGAAGTTTCCGCGGGTTTCACTCGGAATTTGTATTAGTTGCCTGATCGTCTACCTGAGGCCCGCTCCACCGGGATCCGAAAGGAAAGAACCTTCTACCACTTCCCGGTAGGCGGGCTTGAGGGAACGAACTGAGCCTGTAGTGACCCCAATCGGCATGCGCGCGTGGTTGGAGCATCTAATATCAGAAGCAATGCAGGAAGAGAGGAGGGCATCTGGGTTTAGTTCAGTACATCGCAGGCTACGCGTAGGGGCGAAGTCAACATTCTTCCCTCCGGGGCGGCGGTTTGCTCCGGAGGGGGTGACCGGAATGAATCGGAATCAGCGGTCGAAATTGTCCGGGATATGTACCCGAAGTTTTATGAATAAATCAGATTAAATCGAAAGCAGGGCGTTGTATCCGGCCCCGGACAGTATATGATCGCCCTTCGATTCGATCAGCTCTATGAATGACAGCACTACCCTGCGATCGAACTGGGTTCCGGCATTAGCCCTCAATTCGTCCATCACCTGCTTCAGGCCGATTGCCTTCCTGTAAGGTCTGTCGGTCATCATGGCATCGAAGGTGTCAACCACGGACAGGATCCTGGATTTCAATAAAATTTCGTCTCCTTTCAGGCCATAGGGGTATCCCGTGCCGTCATAGCGCTCATGGTGCTGGATGATCGTCTTCCTTACCCCGTCGAGGTTTTCAATCGGGCCGAGAATCTCATCTCCGATGAGAGGATGAGTTTTGACCAGGCCATATTCCCTTGATGTGAGCTTCCCCTGTTTCTGGAGTACGAAGTTGTCGATCCCTATTTTGCCTATGTCATGCAGAATCGATGCGTGTTCGAGGAGTTCAAGCTCCTTTGGCTCCAGGCCGAGATGTTTCCCAAGCTCCACGGACAACAGCCTTACCCTCTCCGAATGACCCCTTGTGAACCTGTCGCTTGCCTCCAGAGCGTTCACAAGAGACTGTATTGTAGCAAAGTAACTGTTCTTCAGACTTTCATAAAGCCACGCGTTTTCTATGGCCGTCATGGCCTGGTTCGAAAGAGTCGTGAGGACTTCCAGGTCGTCCTCCGTAAAGGAGCAGGCGGCCGAATCATTTTCGACGATCATGGCTCCCATAACACGCCCTTTTACCTTCAAGGGAACCGCTATTTCCGACTTCCAGGAACCGCTTCCCCCCGGAAGGAACACCGGCTTCCCATGATTAACGAGGTCCGGAAAATCCTGCCGCAGCTTGGGCGAAAAAGTCTGGAGATGTTCGATCCCGCAGCCCCTGACATATTGCAGTGTAACGGCGGGGTTTGATGCGTTACTGAGATGCATGGTAACTCTTTTCGCGGCGAGCAGGTCGGCGGTGGTCCGGATGACTATTCCCATCAGCTCATTCGTTTCCACAATTGAAGACAATATCCGGCCCATCTCGTTTATCTTTTTCAGTCTCTCGAGCGCCCGTTCCAGGGCCACGTACTTATTATTTGCTTCAGTTGAAAGGGCGGCGATCGAACCGCTTGAGCCTTCGGGTCCTCCGATATCTAATTCGGACCGGGAGTTGAACTCTTCCGCTTTTGCCTTGTGTTCAGGTTCTACACTTTTCTTGGAAAGTTCCCGCTCCTTCAATTCATTGTCCTTTTCTGCATTTCGATGACGAACGCCGTTGTCGTGCCGACGGTCAGAATGATGGTGAGTGCAATGACATTAATTATCCTGGCCTTAATTATCATAATGGAGCTGTACCCCAATAAGGATAAAATATTGTGACAAAAAAAAGCAGTACGAAATGCATGTTCTGTCCGTTTCCGGCGTCCCGGCGGCGGATGCGGGGCTTTCGGGCAAACGTTTGTTGTAGAATAGTCCTATGGCAAAACCGGTGGTAGTTATAGTGGGCAGGCCGAATGTCGGCAAGTCTACCCTGTTTAACAGGATGACGGGAACGCATTCGGCAATAGTAGAGGATGTACCTGGCGTCACGAGGGACAGGAACTACCTCGACGCGACCTGGGAGGACAAGGCTTTTATGGTTGTCGACACGGGCGGCTTCTATCCCGGCCCGACGGAGGACGTGTTCGCGCAGGCCAGAGACCAGGCGCTATTCGCAATAGAGGAGGGCGATATTATTGTCCACCTCCTTGACGGCAAGGAAGGTCTGCTTCCGGCGGATATGGAACTTGCCCGACTTCTTCGTGCCTCGGGGAAACGCGTGCTTTGGGCCGTGAACAAGGTCGACGCGCCTGTCAGAGAAGACAGGCTCTATGATTTTTATGGAATCGGTTCGGAGGAGCTGTGGCCGCTGTCTGCTGCCACAGGGCACGGTTACGAGGAGTTTATGGAGCGTCTGGATTCGCTGCTGCCTGAATACAGGGAAGAAGTTGTTGAATTTCCAAAGGTGGCGGTGGTCGGCAGGCCTAATTCGGGCAAATCGACGCTTGTCAATGCGCTGCTCGGGAAAAACAGGATGGTTGTCAGTTCTGTTGCCGGCACGACCCGCGATTCCATCGACAGTTTTTGCAGCTATTACACCAGAAAGTATCTCTTGATCGACACCGCGGGAATACGGAGGAAGGGAAAGTTAGGATACTCGCTGGAGAGATTCGCCATGGTGAGGGCGGTGAGGAGTATAGAACGCTGCGACGTGGCTCTTATTGTTTTAGATGCCGCCGAAGGGATTACGGAGCAGGACGTCAAGATAGCCGGGATAGTGAAGGAATACGGAAAAGGAGCCGTCTTTCTCCTTAATAAGTGGGATCTTGTAAATGATCCGGATGAGTCGCTGAGGGAAATGGGGGCCGAGCTGAAGAGGAAGATGTGGTTTTCTCAATATGCGCCTGTAATCACAGTGTCGGGCCTTTCGAGGAAGAGGATTACCAAGGTGTTCCCGGTTATCGACAGGATAGTCGCCGAGAGGAGAAAGAGGATTTCGACGGCCGAGTTGAACAGGGCCTTCACCCGGATCTCGGCCAGGCTGTCCCTGCCGCTTTACAAGGGGAGAAAAGTGAAAATGTACTACATGACACAGGTAAAAGGAGAACCGCCCGCTTTCGTTATCTTTGCAAATTATCGAGAAGCGGTCAGGGACCACCACCTGAAATTTATAGAGCGCGAACTGAGGGAATATTTCGGCTTTGAAGGAACCCCCCTGCGTATCTATATCAGGGCAAGGAAAAGAGAGACACAGTCAGTCCCGGCATTGCAGGGGCGGGGCGGGCACAGAAAGGATTCGGGCGTAAGACATAGTGTGAAGTGAGTCACGCAGGACGGTCCCATGTGGCCGTCCGTCCGGGCATTGGCGCGGGAGACCCATTGTTTCAGGGCCGGAGGACTTAAGGCTCCGGCTTCATGACCGAAGCAGGGAGGCAGGTTCTAAAGGTGCAGGAACTTATCGGCAAGGTTGTCGAGGTCCACACGGCTGACATGGTGTATACGGGCCGACTCATAGAAGTCGGTGAAGAAGAGGTATATCTGGA
>JBJKOV010000175.1:0-1883 GCA_046707105.1 Thermodesulfovibrionales bacterium | reverse complement strand
CTAACCTTTGTGATTACCGGCACCCTCCCCAGGCCGAGAAAAGAGGTGGAAGACCTCATCGAAGCAAACGGGGGACACGCATCGTCCGCTGTGTCTGCAAGTACGGACTACCTCGTGGCAGGAGAAGAGCCCGGCACAAAACTCCGCAAGGCCCGTGAGCTTGGCGTCAAGGTGATCTCCCACCGGGACCTCACGGAGATGATCGAAAAAAAGGCCGCGGACCCGAGACTCTTTTAGACAGAGGGTCCCTGTCTTATTTATCTTCTCCTTCCGCCAGGTCTGCCAAGACAAGGCTGCGACAGAGACGACTAAGCTGCCGCGACATCCGGGAAAAGAAGGGTTACCGCGGTGCCCTCGCCTTCAGTGCTTTCCAGCCTGATCATGCCTCCCTCTTCCTCTATTATTTTCTTGGCTATGGAGAGGCCGAGCCCTGCACCCTTCGGCAGAACCTTGGTAGTAAAAAAAGGCTCAAAAATTCTCCCGATTTTTTCGGAGGGAACGCCTTTGCCGGTATCCCTGATCACCACCCGGATGTAAGACGCCCCTTTTACCATCTCCCGATCAGTTCCGATTGAAAGCAGGCCGCCTTCGGGCATAGCCTCGATCGCATTTGCTATGATACAGTCGATCGCTTCGCGGACCTGCGTCCTGTCGACACGGACGGCTGGGCCTTCCATATAACTCCTGTTAACCGTGACGGCATGCTGCCGGATCCTTTCTTCCCACGACTTGAGCGCCTCATCGATTATCCCCCGGATGTCATGGTCCTCAAGAAGAGGGCTCCTCGTATGGGAAAAGGCGAGGATTGCGCGCAGGAGGCCTTCGATCTTTTCGACCTCGGTGGAGATGAATGCGGCATACTCCCTTTCTCTGTCCGTATCCGCTATCTTTTGGAGCCTTCGTGCGAAGCCGCCGACCGAGGTGAGCGGGTTCCTTATCTCGTCGGCGACATTGGCGGCGATCCTCCCAAGAGCGGAAATCTTCTCCGCCTGGGAGAGCTGTTCCCGAAGCCGCTGCTTTTCCTCCTCCGCCTTTTTCCTCTCGGTCATATCCCTGACGGCGGCGATAGTGAAAAGTTCGCCGTCGGTGACGAGAGGGCTAAGGCTGATGTCCACGGGAAACTCAGAGCCGTCTTTCCTGAGGCCGTAGATCGCGAGACTGGTTCCCATGGGACGGGCGCGGGGCCTTTCAAAATAGACTGCCAGGTTGCTGCGATGGCGACTTCGGTAGCGATCCGGTATCAGGAGGTGAAGGTCTCTGCCGGCCAGTTCCTCTTCCGTATAACCGAAGAGGTTTCCTAACTGGGCGTTTATGCGCATGATCTTCGCCTCCCTGGTTACAAAGATCATTGCGTCCGGCGCAGACTGGAGCAGATGCTCATACCTTTTTCGGATCGTCTGGAAGTCGACGTGGCACTTCTCCAGTTCGAGAAACTTCTGCCGCATCTCTCCCAGTTCCCGCTCCAGCTCTTCATGCGTTTTATTTGTATCCATGGGTCGTGCTCCTGCTTTATTTTGGCATGACCGGCAGGCAGGTTCAACACCTGAAACCCGTTATTACGGAATCCTCCGCCGCTCTGCCTGAATATTTACGGGCGAGGGCTTGACAAAGACAATTCTTTATAGTATACATATGTATATAGATAAACAAAAGTATAGCTATGAAAGATTTAACTGAGAGACAGAGAACGGTGTTGGACTTCGTAAAATCCTATTCGCAACAGCATGGCTGTCCGCCCACCTTCAGGGAAATAGGAGAGCATTTCGGCTTCGGATGGGCCGCTTCCAGGACCCACCTGAAGGCGATTGAGCGAAAGGGATACCTGAGGGTCATCCCCTCGAAATCAAGGGGTATCGAGATGGCAGGGCCGGGAACGTCGCAGG
>JBJKOV010000174.1:0-2922 GCA_046707105.1 Thermodesulfovibrionales bacterium | reverse complement strand
TCTTTAAGTGGCTTAAACTTCATAGTTCTTTCTCCTTTCATTGTTTGGGATGTTGGGTTGTTAGCACTCAATGCAAGTGAGTGCTAATATACAAAGAAATCAGTCAATAAGGCAAGGTCACATTGAGCAAGAAAAATCCTAAAAATGAATGTTTTCTCTGTTTTTCTGATAAAAACAGGAAATATCGACGAAAATCAATGAAGAGAATTTTTCTTGGCGGCCAGGAAGTTTTCTATCGCTTCAGTGAAAAAATCGCTGATTGCTCTGGTCTCCGCGGAAACCCTGTTCCCATAAAGTTTCTGACCTTCCTTGAGTTCAGAAGCAAACACTGTAAAAAAATTACCGTTCTTTATGGAGTCCTCCACCTTGGCGGTATTATAAAGGTAAATATCGTTAATAATAGTTCTGGCAAGCCTCTTGGCCTTCTCTATCTTTTCGTCAGATGAAATCTGGTCCCTGGAGGGAACCGTTTCCCCGGCCACGCTCCCGGTTCCCGTTTCCGCCGGCCGCCTTTCGGCCGCCCGGGAGACCCCGCTCTCCGGTTTGGCTTCTGGCGGCTGCGCGCGCAGCCTGACAGCCTTGTCGAGAAGTTGTTCTGAGACATCATGTTCTTCTATGTAGTCATCAGCACCGTAAAAAGAGACAGGCTCGCGCCTGTATTTCTTCCTGTCGTATACGGAGGCGACCAATATGAATTTCATGTTCTTCGTTTCCGGCCTCACCTTGAGCCTCTTGCAGACTTCAAACCCGAATATCTTGGGAAGTGCCACTTCCATTACCGTCAGAAATGGATACTCCTTCAGGGCCTTGACGACTGCGTCGATCCCATCCGATGCCGTGATGATGCTGCATCCCAGGGGAGAAAGAATGGAAATAATATTCCTGAGCATTTCAGGGTTTGAGTGGGCAACGAGTATTTTGCCCGGGTCCAGATTTTTTTTCGGCTGGGCCGCAGGCTTCTTGACGAGCAGCACCGCACCGCATTTCGGACACTTAAACCTCGAACCGGAAGGTGAAAGCTTTGTCTCATCCACTTTCAGCTTCGCCTTGCATTTCGGACATATTACTACCACCTGTGAATCCTCCTTGGCAGCCACAATTTGATTGTGAGGAGCCCTGCGGCGAATCCTCCCATATGTGCGAACCAGGCTATGCCCCCCTGGTCAGGCACGGTATGGGCCAGCAGGCCGCTCACGAACTGTATAATAGCCCAAAAGCCTATAACTATCAAGGCTGGAATCCTTATCGCCTGGATAAAGAAGCCGAGGAAAACGATAGTGTGGACCCTGGCCCGCGGAAAAAAGCAGGATATAAGCGCCCAGGACCCCTGAAATGGCGCCGCTTGCGCCGATCATGGGAATGGTGAAAGAGGGCGCTGTAAGCGCATAGGAATAAGCCGATACTACGCCGCTGAATCAGTTAAAACGTCCTGCAGGTGTTTTCTGAGAGGGGCAATGATCTGAGGAGAGTTTATCGGAACACCGTCCAGCTCCGCCTTTATCTGCCGGGTATCAACGGTACACTCCCGGCCGTCCCTGACATAGGAGAAGTCAAAGTCAGCCTTGGGGTTGCCGGTTATCAAAACGATCAGGGTGTCGGCGATGTTACCCATGGGTTTCATGTCAATGCTGCTCGGCCTGAACCAGGCGTCCACCACAGTACCCCTGTTCTCTGCTGATGCTATATTTATGTCTCCCCCTGTTTCCCTTGCAGACTGGGCCAGTAGTGAAAGGCCCATCCCGATCTTCCTCGTTGTCCTGGTGGTGTAAAATGGATCGAGCACCTCGCGCAGGTGCTCTTTCGGAATCCCCTTGCCGTTGTCTTCTATGCGGACCGAAAAGATGTCATCGCCTGTGTTCTCCTCGATCCGGATCCTGACAAGGGAGGCTCCTGCGTTGATTGAATTCTCGGCGACGTCGAGTATATGAAGGGAGATGTCTTCCATGGCGTTACAGAAAGACCCTTCTCCCCTCCGCCCCCCTCAACGCGAGGACGAGTTCCTCAAATGCAGAATGGTGCATGACGAACCCGGTCGTTCTTCTGCCTATTTCCTCCAGGGCGTGAGCGTCCGAGGATGTAACCCACGGTATGTGACTGTAATTTGAAAAAGCCTTCATCGCGTCATTCAACATAATGCGCGGCGAGATTTCGAGCGCGTCGAATTCAATGTCCTGCGGGATGAAGCCGAGCTGGCCGATGATCCCGAACCCCTCTCTGTCGATATGACTGGCGATGGCCAGCCCCCCGAAACCCCGTATAAGATCGACAATAGCATTCACCGAGAGGCCGGTAGCGCCGATCAGGAGCCTCCTGTTGAATCCCATAACCTCGTCGTCTTCATTGGCGACCACCTGCATCCCGAACCTGTCCTCGTCATTTTCTCCGGGCTGCAGGCTTTCATACACTATGGTCTGCATCTCCCCGGCGCTTTTCATGTCACGGAAGAGACCGAGGATATGGACTTCTTCGGTCGAAGTAATCTCAATTCCGGGGATAGCGGTTATCCCTTTCTTATTCGCGAGGACCTGCGTTACTCCTGCGTTTTCCACCGAGTTGTGATCGCATACCGCGATCACATCGATCCCGAGGGAGGCAGACCTTTCAACGACTGCCCGGGGAGTCATCGACAGGTCCGCGCAGGGGGAAAGGCAGGTATGGATATGGAGGTCGGCCCTTAGTTCTACCGGCATCTCAGGCCGAGGGAATAAAGCCTGCCGACGAGTTCGAAAGTGGGCAGGGTGCTTGCGAGTATCGGGATATTCTCCTCCACAGCCTTCTTCAAAGTCTGTTGATCAGGGGTCCTGTTATTGACCAGGATGATCCCGGCGAGCCCTTTAAGGGAGGCTACGGCGACGATGTTGAGGTGCACCTGGAGAGTGACCCACAGGAAGCCCTCCCTTGCGTTTCCGATCACGTCCGAAA
>JBJKOV010000173.1:0-2041 GCA_046707105.1 Thermodesulfovibrionales bacterium | reverse complement strand
TTATGTTAGGAAGTCCCATGCCTGAGCCGAAGCCCATCTCGCGGATGTAATCGGGAGCCGTCGAATATCCCTCCGTCATGGCGAGCCCGATATCCTCGATTCCCGGCCCCATGTCCTCCAGGACCACGCGGATCTTATCCGGGGTTATATAATACTTCATCATCCCCGCCACGGCGTATATGATGAGATTCATCTCGGCTTCGAAGGCCGCGATGGCCGTCCTGCGGATGGTGCGCCCCGGGATATTCATGGCTTCAAGCACGCCCTTCAGGCGGCTCGATGCCGCGCCGGCGTTGGTGAAGTCCTTGCCGGTCAGGAAAAAGCAGCCTTCTCTGCAATCGCTCATTCGCTGTCCTTGTCCGGGTTGCTCCGCAGTCCTTTCTCGTAAAGTTTTCCGCAGGCCTCGAACATCGAACAATCGGTGACAAGCAAAGGGATCTTTTTTTCGTCCGCCAGGGAAATAGTGTCGATATCGGGCCTCTTGGACTGAACGAAGACGATCGCCCTGATATCGGCCATCTCCGCGGTTCTGATCACCTGGGTGTTGGTCAGCCCGGTGATCAGAAGTGAACTCATGATCGAAAAGGCAAGTACGTCGCTCATGAGGTCCGCACAGTACGCCATGTCGACGGTAATGCCCATATCATCTCCCCTTGCGAGGATCTTCGCAGCCAGGGTGCTCCTTATATCATCCAGTGTCATAAGGATAACAAAGGCGGGCGCACAGGAACCGGAACATCACCCGCCTCCCGGTATTTCGGAACTTTTATCTTCGTCATTTTCGCCGCCTTTATCCTTTTACCGCTTCAATCTTCACCGCGTCTGTGACAGCGGCCCCGTTTTCCGAAGGGAATGTGAGTGCGTTCACCCTCCCGTGAGGGAAATGTGTCGACGTAAAAACGGTTCCGGACGGAATCTCATCCGATATCTTAGCCTTCAGGTATACTGTACCGCGTTTCGATGTGACCTTGACATGACCGCTGTCGGTGATCCCGAATTTCCTCGCATCCTCATCGCTTATCTCGATGAAGGCCTCGGAAACCACCAGATCGAGCGCCTTCGACCTCGTAGACATGGTACCCGAGTGCTGAAGAGCGTCCCTTGTAACGAGCGAAAGGGGATAATCGGCATCCGGCTCTTCTCCGGGCGAATACGATGCCGGATGAAATACCTTCTTCGCCGCCGCCTGATTCACTCCCTCTTCGGATGCCGCTATCTCTCTGGTTATGTCCGAAATATTCCTTATGGAGATGTCGGAGCCCATCGCAAGCGAAAGGTTCCTGAGTATCTGCCAGTCGGGCATGGACTGTCCTGTCGTCTCGACCACCTTGCGGAGATTCTGTGAGATGCCTTCAGCGTTTACGAAGGTCCCGTCTTTTTCCGCCCAGCTCGAGGCGGGGAGCAGGACATGGGCGTATTTGGCCGTCTCTGTCATCGCGATGTCTTGAACTATCAGCAGTTCCAGCGCTTTGAGAGCATGTATGATCTTTGAATTATAGGGCAGGGCGGAGACAGGATCTTCACCCATGATATAAAGCGCGTGGAGCGATCCGGGCCGATAGAGCATTTCGAAAAGGTCCTTTCCACCCTCCGGCCTGATACCCATCCGGCAGACGCCGGTAGTGTTTGCATAGTCCGCCGGTATCTGGAGTATTCCGCTGTCTTCCCCCAGCAGGATAACGAGGTTTGCAGCGGCACGCACCGTGTCAGAGCCCTTCGTGTTTTCTGTATGGTTGACCGTGAGGGATATCATCCGGCTCTTCGCCTTTGCGAAGGCCTCAGCGGTCGCTGTCAGCTCTTCTCCTGGGATCCCGGTGATCTCTGCAACTTTCTCAGGGGTGTAGCCCATAAGGCCTTTTTCGAATTCTGCAAAGCCGTCTGCCTTCGATACTGCATTCCTATCGTAGAGGCCCCTGTCGATAATTACCTTCATCAACCCGTTCAGAAAGGCTACCGAGGTGCCCTGTTTCATCTTCAGGTGGGTTGTGCTGTGTCTCGTGAGCTTCGTCTCTTTCGAGTCCGCGACGATCAGCTGCGAGCC
>JBJKOV010000172.1:0-3055 GCA_046707105.1 Thermodesulfovibrionales bacterium | reverse complement strand
CATAATACCGTAAGCCGTCATCCTCGCTTGTCGGGGATCGGACGGCGTAATATCGTAAGAACAAAGAAAGATTCCGGACAAGCCGGAATGACAAAATTCAACTATTTGATTGCCGGGTTAATAATTTGTAAATTTCCTCTTTCTCCCGCTTGCCTATGCCGACAATCTCGATTATTTCAATGTCTTCCCCCAAAAGCCGATAGACGATACGATATTTCTTCTTTGAGACATAGGGTCGAGTAAGTAGTGAATAGTAAATAGTCAAGAACGGACTGCGAATGGTGAAACGCCTCACGCGAAGACCCAGAATCATTATGCAACCAGACCTTTGTCCCTGAGAATTCCGATATAATCCTCATACTTCAGCGGACATGCAATCAACTTCTTGAAGTCCTTTTGAGAAAGTTTCAGTTGACCTCTGATCTTGTCGGCTACCTTTGCCGGTATATCCCCTCTGCCATGGGAATAATGAACTCTAAGTATCTTCTTCCCTTCAACCACAAGCCACCCATAATTATGGCTGGTAGTTCTAACGTTCAGATTCAGCTTATTGAATATCTTTTCTATTTCACTCTTCTTCATCTGCTCTTTATCGTATCCTTCAGGTAATCCAGCCATCTTTTCGGCAATGGACCAAGACTGTGCCTGTCTTCCCTTAATTCCTCGAAAATACTTACTATCTCGTTGCACAAATTATTTACCGCCTCGAATTCCGTATCGGCATATGCAAAAGCCTCTATATCATCCAGAGTCGCGATCACTGCATCCTTGTCGGCTTCGATTGTGATAAATATCGGCCTCTCCAAAACGTATTTCGGATGTTTCAAGCTATTCAATGCAACTATCTTGAATCGGCCTTGGACAGACTTTATCAACTTTTTTGAAAGACTCCTGTACTGCTCGTCGGTTAGAACGCTTGTATGCATCAGATCCTCCTTTAGGTCACGCCGAAGACCCGCTGCCGATATTCTGAAGCCTGCTCATCCGGCAAACTTCGATCTGCTGTAGTCCAACGAATTCCGGCAGATGTCTCTTCTCTTCCTCATTCATCTCCTCAAGACACAACTCCAATACTTCCTTCAGGTTCTTTTGCAATTCATCCAAAGTCGTTCTTCTTTCATCCTACCTGGCAAGGCCGCAACCGGAACTAGTTAGGTGTCCTTAGTTGGGGGCAGGTGTTATTCGTTTGCTGATCAGGCTGGGACTTCTCTTGCCGTGCAAGATAGCCAGAACTATAATCTTTTTGTTATCAAACAAATAGCTGATCTTGTACGGAAATCTTTTGACGAAGTGGTGACGTGTGCCTTTGTAACTGACAGCATATATAATGGGAGATCTTTCAATGAATTTTAAGCCAGCTTCAACCTGTAACAGAAAATCATGCCCCAACCCGCGTCTCTTATTCTCATACCAAGTAAAAGCTGAACGTAAATCCTCTTCAGCCTCTGGTCTGATTACAATTTCATATTTCATTGAGTTGCAGTGATTCTACGCAGGACCTCCGGCCATGGCGAACCCGCAAGTGGATTCTTATGATAAGCATCGAGGCGTTCTTCTATAATCTTCTTTTCCTGTTCATCCAGTTCAACGGCCTCTGCTTCCGCAGCAATTGAATCCCAAATATCCTCAACAAGTTGAATCCGCTCTGCGATAGATAACTCAAGAGTATCAGCAGCAGTTATTTTCTTCATCTCATAGCCTCCCTGTTTCTTCTATTCTATCATTTCAGCTCTTCTGGCATACAAGAATAAACGTTGCATAAAGTGAGTCTTTAAGCAGGGATCCATCCTTCATGTAATGCAGCCCTTGACATTGGACAAATGCTCTATGCATACGAGAAGAAAACAGTGGGCTCGGTCCAGAAAGTCCAGTTGTTCCGCTCGACGATTCTAAAAAGCCGTGAATGGTGAATAGCCGACAACGGACTGTGAATGGTGAATCGTGAATAGGTTCCTGAACACGGTGTTCTGCTTTACAACAACTTGAAGGCACTGTTCACCGCGGAGGCTCAGAGTTCGCAGAGATTCATCCGCCGGCGGCGGACTCAGTAACTGTTTGTTTTCCGGTGAGTGGCCGGAAAACAAAAAATATCCCGCTTTTGTACTCACGATCTTTTCCCGTTCACTGTCCAGACGATTCACCCTTCACGTCAAGCATGCTGAAAGCCGGCAGTTTATTTGAATGTTTATTTTTCATTGTCATTCCCGCAAGCATAGCGCGTCGGGAATCCTTCCGGAAAGATTCCGGACAAGCCGGAATGACAGAACTTTGGACCTGTGGCAGAGACCACAGGCTGTAATAATTATTAAGTTCCATTACCTCACCCCCAGGCAACTTATGTATTTCTGCCCTCTCAGCAGAAATATATAATTAAACATCTCTGCGATCTCTGCGTCTCTGCGGTGAAATCAATTTTAGAGCCTTTCAACTCCGTGTCTCCGTGTCTCCGTGGTGAATCTCTCTTTTCAGGATTATTTCTTTCTCCACGAGATGCGTCACAACACTTTCCACACACTCTTCCAGAAGGACCGCTCCGGTGTCGAATGAGAGCTCCGGGTTTTCCGGGGGTTCATACGGCGAGGAGATGCCGGTAAATTCCCTGATCTCTCCCCTTCTCGCCCTGGCGTACATGCCCTTCACATCCCTGCTCTCGCAGACCTCTATGCTGCAGTCGCAGAATATCTCGATAAAATCGCCCTTGTCCACGAGATTGCGAACCTTCTCCCGGTCTTCCCGGTAAGGAGAGATAAAGGCGGTCAACGCAATGACGCCGGCATCTATGAACAACTTGCACATCTCACCGATCCGCCTGATGTTCTCCCTGCGCTCTTCCGGCGAAAACCCAAGGTTGCTGTTGAGGCCGTGGCGGACATTGTCCCCGTCGAAGACAAACGTCCTGCAGCCCATCTTATGCAGCCGCTCCTCAACAGCATGCGCGAGAGTCGATTTCCCCGCGCCGGACAACCCCGTAAACCAGAGGATCGCACTCCGATGGCCGTTCTGCTCCTCCCGCCGCCTGCGGGTAACAGTGGCGTGATGCCACACTACGTTGCCG
>JBJKOV010000171.1:0-8665 GCA_046707105.1 Thermodesulfovibrionales bacterium | reverse complement strand
ACGAGCCGGGGCAACGATTTTGCTATCTCCCTCTGCTTGTATATCATGCTGACGGCGATGCTGGCAACCTCAGGGAAGCGAGTTGCCACAAGACCGGCATCGAGTCTTTCCTGAATCCTTTCCATCCTTGCCGCACTCTTCCTGCTATTCGCCCTGATATACATGTCCCCCCCCAAATGAGAAGGCCCTTCCCCGGGGAAGGGCCTTCTTCAGTTAACTACAGTTTGACAACGTTGATAGCCTTGGGACCTTTAGGCCCCTTTTCGGTATCAAAGCTGACCTTGTCACCCTCGGCAAGGCTTTTGAAGCCATTACCCTGGATGGAAGTATGATGGACAAATGCTTCAGTTCCATCATCATTCGTGATGAATCCAAACCCTTTGCTGTCGTTAAACCATTTTACGGTTCCCTGTTCCATTACCTATTACCTCCTTATCTATAGACTCAAATCTCAGAAGGCCTCGGCAATAAAAAAGGCCACAAAGTCAAAAGTCTTTGTGGCCTCAGCTGGCAAAAACTTCTAAAATTCTGTTTGTATCATAGCATGCCTTGTATAATTATTCAATCAATAAAAAAAGAGGCACGCTTCTTCCGGGAGCCGTTGGAATATGCGACACTCGGCACGAAAAAGAAGGACACAAAAGTTTTCCGAAACAAATTTACTATAATATGAGCGTGGCTACCGTCTACTCAAAACTCTTCGCAAAGGCCCTTTTTTTTGTGAAAAGATGGCTTGCGAAGAAGGCATCAAGAATAGATCACACTGAGGTTCTCAAAGACATTTATCTCGATTCTTCCATTTCCGCCTCTTATTTCCTGACCCTTACCATAACGAACTGGATCGCATTGAGCGGCCTGATTACGAACAGTGCGGCGGTGATTATCGGAGCCATGCTGATCTCTCCCCTCATGTCCCCGATCTTGAACATAGGCTTTGCTTTTATTACAGGCGACCGCTTCGTGTGGTCAAAGTACATATCTGTTCCGGCGTTGCCGACGATCTTTCTTCCCGCGTTGTGAGATTTCCTGAATTATTGTTAGAATGATATCACGCCAGCGGGTCTTCGGGGCCGGCACAGGCTGATGCGGAGATGGGGAAGACGGATATTGGAGAGAGGAGCTTAAGAAATGTACGTTGCTACCAAGATGTTTCTCACAAAGGGAGTAGGACAGAACAAGGAAAAACTGGTGAGTTTCGAACTCGCCCTGAGGGCCGCCCGGCTTGCGCCTTACAACCTTGTCCGGGTCTCAAGTATTTTTCCCCCCAACTGCGAAATCATACCGACACAGAAAGGCATCAAGCTGCTCACGCCCGGGCAGATTATTCATGCCGTTCTGGCCGAGTCGTCGACTAACGAGCGTCATCGGTTGATCGGGGCGTCGATCGGGGTCGCTATACCGAGGGACCGGAACAGGTTCGGGTATCTCTCGGAACACCACAGCTACGGGGATGACGACAAGACGACCGGGGAGTACGCCGAGGATATCGCCGCTCAGATGCTTGCAACGATCCTTGGCGTGGAATTCGACGTGAACGAGAGTTACAACAGGCGGCTCGACCAGTGGAAATTGAGCGACCAGATAGTCAAAACGAGAAATATTACGCAGTCCAGCGTAGGGAAAAACGGTGTCTGGTCTACCGTTGTTGCCGCCGCCGTGCTCATCCCCTGAGGACAAATTGGGAAAAAGCAGATTTCTCAAGGGAAAACCTATCAGGCCGAAACCCATTTCAGGGGAAGCCACAATCGTTGAGTTGATCGATGAGACCTTCCTTGCTTACAACGCCGCGAGGCTGAGAGAGGCCTGCCGGCTGTTTGCCGGTAAGATGCTTGCCCCGGATGTAACTGTCGGAGTGAGTCTCACCGGAGCGCTGACGCCCGCCGGTCTGGGGATGTCGTCGCTGATCCCGCTGATTAAACACGGGTTCATCGACTGGATGGTGAGTACCGGCGCGAACCTTTATCACGATTCGCACTTCGCCATCGGTTTGAGTATGCACGCCGGTTCTCCCTTCCTCGACGACCGCGAACTTCGCAAGGAAGGGGTTATCAGGATATACGATGTGCTTTTCGAGTATGACGTCCTCCTTTCCACCGACGCCTTCTACCGGAAGGTGATACAGGCGTCCGAGTTCCAGAAGGAAATGTCTACTGCGGAGTTTCATTTCAAGGTCGGCAGGTACGTGAGGGAAAGGGAAAAACTTCTCGGACTGGACGGCGTAAGTCTCTTGGCTGCGGCCTATGAAGCGGCGGTCCCGATTTATACGTCTTCTCCCGGAGACAGTTCGATAGGCATGAATATCGCGCGGGAGGTCATGGACGGCAACAGGCTGCGGATAGACATATCGAGGGACGTGAACGAAACGGCGGCTATTGTGCTTGAGGCGAAAAGGAGAGGCAAGAGCGCAGTTCTTGTGCTGGGTGGGGGCTCGCCGAAAAACTTTGTACTTCAGACGGAGCCCCATATCCAGGAAATCCTGGGGATAGAGGACGCCGGCCACGATTACTTCCTTCAGATCACTGATGCCCGGCCGGACACCGGCGGCCTCTCAGGGGCGACGCCATCGGAGGCGGTGAGCTGGGGCAAGATAGATCCCGAACAGCTGCCTGATACTGTAGTCTGCTATCTGGACACGACGGTAGCCATGCCTCTCATGACGGCTTATGCAATAGCGTCGCGGGAACCTCGCAGACTCTCCCGCTTGTACGACCGAAGAGAAGACCTGTACGACAGCCTCGTCGCGGAATATTCAAAGAGAAAGAAAAACAGTCCATGACGAAGCCGCGCGGTAATTTTCTCGGGCTTGCGGACGAATGGTCGGATGTCGGACGTTCACGGGTCGTCATCCTGCCGCTTCCTTACGAACACACTACCAGTTACGGGAAGGGCACGGCCCGGGCGCCGGAAGAGATACTGAAGGCGTCAGGTTATCTGGAATTGTATGATGAGGAGCTGGATGTGGAAACCTACCGGCTTACAAAAGGGATAGCAACCTCGCCTCCGATGAACTTCGGGCGTGACTGTGTCGACTCGGAAGCGGTCGAAGCGATAAGGACTGAAGTTTCCGGCCTGATCGCACAGGGCAAGTTTGTGGTCTGTCTCGGTGGAGAACACACTATCGCCGTGGGAGCCGCAAAGGCTCATACGCAATTTTACGATGATCTCACCGTCCTTCAGCTCGACGCACATTCTGACCTCCGGCAGGAATACGAGGAAAATCCTTACAGCCATGCCACCGTAATGGCGCGGATCTATGATATCAATAGAAATATTGTCCAGGTAGGGATACGCAGTCAGTCCGCCGAAGAGGCCGAGTTCATCAGTAAAAATAAGATAAATACATTCTATGACGCCGGCATCAGGCAGGGACGTTATGACCGGGATAGAAAGAATTGGCAGGATGCGGTTATCGGCTGTCTGACCAGGAATGTATATCTTACAATCGACTGCGATTTTTTTGATCCTGCCCTGATGCCGGCCGTCGGGACCCCGGAACCCGGCGGTTTCGGATGGCACGAGACTGTGGAATTTCTCCGCAGGGTTGCCGAAAAACGGCAGATTGTCGGATTCGATATAAACGAGTTGTCCCCGGTTTCGCCGTTCGTTCACCCGGAGTTCATCGTCTCCAAACTGATTTACAAACTTATCGGGTGTATCTTTTCGCACCAGGTCAAAGGGGCTGCAGACCCCTTCAGCAAAGCCGGAAGCAGATAGAACAACGTATTACTTATCATGCGCTGAATGACAAGAAAGCCTTCCCGTCGGCGGAAAGTGGGGAAGCAACAGCTCAAGAGTCTCTGCCTCTCTCTCCAATGACGCCGGTCCGCGTGGAAATGCCGGGAAAACAGGAAGTTAAGAGTGGCGTTTCTTCCGGCTTAATCGAAGTGCCCCGATGTTTCCCCGAAGTCAATACCAGATACTCAAGGGGCTGAACATACTGCGCGTTCTTTTCAGCCTTATGGCGCGAACAATCGGCTACCGTTGCTTCTACCTGGCATCAGGCTTGCATCTAAATTGGCAGGAAAGGAGGAGAGTATATGGAAACTAGGCGCAGACAAGAACTGATCTCCATATTGATGGAGTCCCCTCTTTATACCACGTTGTCGGTCCAGGAACGCCACTCTCTCCTGACGAGACTGGTCGAGAGCTATCCTGTTCTGCAGGAGGGTAAGGACGAAGAAAACGAGATCGGTTACGAATCAAGCTGGGCCGGCATTATCGGGAATCCGTAACCGGAGCAACTCTTTGTTGCGAATACGCAACAAAGAGTGGTTATTTTGCCATAATGTGGTGATTCTTATATGCCCTGATTGATCCCGCCTCTTTAACAATGTAACAAGAATCTCAAGTCCTGGCTGTATGGTCCTTTTGACTTACATCTTTGGCCACAGACCGGATGAAAGAGCTACTTTCTTTTCAATAATTTCTTCATTTCACCCCAGCTTCTTGTATTGAGCACGTCGTTTGGCTCCAGCCATCCGCGACGCGCCTGTCCTATGCCGAAGCGCATGAAATCGAGGTCATTCGCGCTGTGCGCATCTGTGGAGATCGCGATCTTTACCCCGATATCCCTGGCCATCTTACAGTCCATGTCGTTGAGATCCAGGCGGTCGGGATGAGAATTCAGCTCCATGAAGCAGCCCCTTTCCTTCGCTGCCTGCATTATTTTTTCCATGTCCAGTTCATAAGGCCGGCGCTCGTTGATCAGCCTTCCGGTGGGATGAGACAGGATGTTGAAATAGGGATTGTCCATGGCCCGGATTACCCGCTCCGTCTGGCTGTCGCGGGAAAGGCTGAATTTGTAATGGACCGAACAGACCACGAGGTCAAGTTCTCTCAGGACTTCATCGGGAAGGTCAAGCGAGCCGTCATCGAGGATATCGAGTTCCATGCTCTTCAGGACGGTTATCCGCCCGAGTTTTTCGTTCAGCCGGTTTATCTCTTCATTCCTTTTGAGTACATCTCCGGCTTTCATTCCCCGGGCCACCGTGACATGTTTTGAATGTTCTGTGACGGCGACATATTCGTAACCCTTCCTTCTTGCGGCCTCCACCATTTCCGCGAGACTGGCACGTCCGTCAGTGAGATTGGTGTGAACGTGGAGGTCTCCCCGGATATCGCCCAGGGTAACGAGTGCAGGAAGAGAATTATTTTGGGCCGCCTCGACCTCTCCCCTGTCTTCCCTGAGTTCGGGAGGTATAAAGGGCAGGCCCACTTCCTCATATACCTCTTCTTCCGTCCTGCCCGCAACCATTCTGTTACCTTTGAAAACTCCATATTCGTTTATCTTCAGCTTCTTCTTCACCCCCAATGTCCTTAACGCAATGTTGTGTGCCTTGGAACCCGTAAAATAGTGAAGGGCTGCCCCGTAACTAGCCTGGGGAACCACCCTCAGGTCAACGTGCAGTCCGGAGCGGAGCTGTACCGTTGAGCGTGTTGTGCCTTTGGAGATAACCTTCGCCACATCTTCGTAATGAACGAATCCGTCCATTACGTCCGAATCAGCGGAGGCAGTTGCGAGAATATCCAGATCACCCACCGTTTCCTTCCTGCGCCGGTAACTGCCCGCAACGGTGATTTCCTTCACGCCTTTCGCCTGTAAGAGATAAGAGACAAAAGGCTCCGCAATCTGTTCGGCGATAACCAGCTTGATCCTTTGTTCGTCTCCCTTTATCTGCCGGATCTCTTCCAGGATGCTCCGCTCGGTCTTCTCCCCGAAGCCGGGGATTTCCCTTATTTTCCCGTCCACCGCAGCTTTCTTCAGGTCCTCGATGGTCGTGATGCCCAGAACCTTATGGAGCGCCCCCACCTTCCTGGGCCCCAGGCCCTGTATCTTCATCAGTCCACTCAGTTCTCCGGGGATCTCTTTTTTGAGTTCTTCAAGAAGCGAAAGTCTGCCGGTCTCAACTATCTCTCTGATCTTTCCGGCGAGGTCTTTGCCTATTCCCGCCAGCTTCGGGAGATCCTTGCCGCTTTTGGCCACATCCGCAACGTTCCGGGAAAGTTCTCCCAAGGTGCGAGCCGCATTGCGGTACGCTCGAATGCGGAACTGATTGGCCCCCTGTATTTCGAGAAGATCCGCCAATTCGTTGAATATATCGGCGATGTCAGCGTTGTGTACCGGCAATGTTGCACCCCGGGATACTGTTTCCCGCGTATCTCATTAACCCTTGCCTTGAGGCTGCCCTCGGGGGTAAAAATTTGCCTTCCCCGCTTCCGGATTCGCCGGCCATTTTCAGGTGCCCGTCCCTTTTTGAATTGTCGATCTGATCAGCTCCTGTTTGAGATGCCAGAGTTTGTCCGTAATCGACACGTGATAGATATGCGGGTTGACGAGTCTTTTTACCCCTGCGTCCAGCCTATCCATGTCGGCTTGGCGTATTGAGCGCATATCCTCTATTGTGGGCATGTCTCCGACCACCCTTCCTTCACTTAGTACGTCCTTCAGGAGGGGTTCTATTTCCACGTCAACCGGATCAATAGCGCGCTGCTTTGCCTCCTCAAACGGGTGGTGCAGAGTGATTTTTTGAGCTGCCATGGGATTTTCGTCATATAAACCCAGAACGTCGGCAATCGCCTTGCCCCTGCGGTCATAAATTCTCCAGACGTTCTTATTCCCGGGATTGAGGGTTTTTTCCGCGGTTTCTGATATCTTAAGGGCCGGAATCCATCCGCCTGCCTCTTCCAAGGCCACAAGCTTGTATACCCCGTCCAGGGCCCCCTTGCCATAAGACGTAATCAGGCGGGTGCCAACGCCGTATGCCAGGCGGCCGATGAGATGGTCCGGGTCGAGGCCGTAGCGGGGCGCCTCCGCCTCTATCTGGCTGATGATCTGCCAGATTACAAGTTCATCCAGCTCGTTCGACAGGACTATCGTGGTATCGGCGAAGCCGGCGTCGTTCAACATTTTTGCCGCCTGGACGCTCAGGTAGGCCAGGTCCCCGGAGTCCAGGCGGATGCCCACCGGCCGGTGGCCTTTGTGTCTGAGTTCTTCAAAGACCTTGATGGCGTTTGGGATGCCGCTTTCGAGGGTATTTATAGTATCCACAAGAAGCAGGCAGTCGTCGGGATACACGTCGGCATAGGCCCGGAAGGCCCCGAGCTCCCCCTCCCCCAGGGCCATGAATGCCTGGACCATACTGTGGGCATGGGTGCCCTTGGGCGGATACCCGAGTACATGAGAGATGCCGACATTCGAGCTGAAGTCGGCGCCGCCGATCAGCGCCCCCCGGACACCGGCGTTGGCACCCTTGTCCTGGGCGCGTCTCAATCCGAACTCTATTATAGGCCTCCCGCGGCCGCTTTCCCTGATTCGGGCGGCCTTGGTCGCGATCAATGTCTGGTAATTAAGGTGGTTGAGGAGAGAGGTCTCGAGAATCTGGGCCATGGGCAAGGGTCCCTGTACTACCGCCAGTGGAACATTTGGGTGTACTATCCGGCCTTCCGGTATTGCCTGAATGGTGATGCTCCCGAAGCTTCCGTTTGCCTTGAGCCATTTCAGGAAATCGTCCCCGAAGACCCTCTCGCCGTTCGAACCTTCCTGTGTGCGAAGATACTCTATGTCGCGCTCGCTGAAACGTGCTTCCTCCATCCAGTCAAGAAGCCATTCCATCCCGGCGTTTACGCAGTACCCCGCCTGGTGGGCGCCGTAATCGGGACACTTCCTGAAGAAGTACTCAAAGCGGGCCTTCTTCTCGTGCAGCCCTGCACGGTAATAAAGCTGGGCCATTGTCAGCTGATACTCGTCGGTGAACAGCGCGCCTTCTGCTGTTCCGCGATCGCGTGATTTCAAGTCAGGTCTCCACTTCCGGACCTTCTAAGTATCGCTCCTGTCAGAGCCCCTCCGTCATATCCCGAAGGTTCCCGGCATCTATTGCAGCATAGCCGGCCTCGTCGTTGTCGAAGTAGCAGTAAATCGTCTTCCCCTGCGCCGCCCATGATGATACTGCGCCCGCCCAGCCCGCAAGCTGTTGAACGCTGTATTGTCCCCGGTAGGGCCCGTCGGGGCCGTGGAGACGTATATAGACGAAGTCGGACGTTACCGTCTTCGGCGACTGTCTTCCATCAAGGTCATATATGCAGAAGGCAGTTTCATGTTTGGCTAAAAGGTCATACACCTTCCCGTTGAACCAGCTTGGATCGCGGAACTCAAAGGCATACCGGTATTCCTCCGGCAATAAGCCGAGAAAGGAATCGAGCCGCTCGATGTTCAAGCTCCACCGGGGAGGCAGCTGAAAAAGAACCGGTCCCAGCTTGTCGCCAATGTTATCAATATTATCCAGGAATAACTTCAGTGGTGCCGCCGCATCTTTCAGTTTTTTCATGTGAGTAATGAACCGGCTGGCCTTGACTGTGAATATGAATCCTGCCGGGACGGTATCTCTCCATTCCCGGAGAGTTTTTTCATGAGGCATCCGATAAAAGGAATTGTTGATTTCCACCGTGCGGAAATGGTACGCATAGTATTTCAAAAGCGAACCCTTCGGGATGCCTTCAGGATAAAAGGGACCCTTCCAGTGCTCGTAATGCCACCCCGACGTGCCGATATGGATACTGTGTCCTTTCTTCCTGGTCTGCGGCTGGTTTACATGCATTCTAATGACTGAAGAGCACGTATCTCACGATGATGGCGGCGATCAGTCCGATTACGAGTATCCAAAAGAAC
>JBJKOV010000170.1:0-2612 GCA_046707105.1 Thermodesulfovibrionales bacterium | reverse complement strand
AGACTTCGAGGCCCTGCTTGCCTGCATGGCCGAATACAACAGCCTGGGCTTTTACAACGGCGGCGAAGCCGCTGGCGCCAGCCAGAAGCACAAACACCTCCAGTTGGTCCCCCTGCCCCTTGCACCGAAAGGCAAGGGCATACCCGTTGAGCCTCTGTTTGATGCCGCGGAATTTCGGGGTGATTTCGGGACAATTCCGGGGTTCCCCTTTAAACACTTGTTTGCCAGAATAGAAAGAAGCGGCCCGGAGCCGAGGAAAGAGGTTTTTGCCCTCTACACCGAGATGATCAGGAGGGCTGGTCTTGAGTCCGCACAGGGAAAGGACAGGGAAAGGCAATCAGGCCCCTATTGTCTTCTGGTAACTCGATCGTGGATGCTCCTTGTCCCGAGGTCCCGCGAGTTTTTCGACTCCATCTCGATCAATTCCCTGGGATTCGCCGGAGCTCTTCTTGTAAGGGACCGCGAGCAGCTCAAATTAATAAGAGAAACAGGACCGATGAAGGCGCTTGCGATTGTGGCCTTGCCGATACCGTAGAACGGGTTTCAGGGGAAAAAAGGCGGTCCCTAAACTTAGGGACCGCCTTGAATCTCATACCATTGTCCGCTAGTTGCAGCCCGTAAGGTTCAGTTGTGTATCACTGCCGCCGGTTACTGTCACCGAAGCAGGCTGTGTCCATGAAGAGCAGGTATGTCCGCCTGCAAAGTAGACGTAAACCTTATAGCTGCCCGGGGAAAGAGTCAGAGTGGTGCTGGCACCTGTTGGCGGAGCATTCAGCGTACCGCTTGCCTTTGTGAACATGTTACCCCAGGCATCAGATCCCTTTACGTAATAGCTGATAGCAAACGCCGTGCTGTCGGCTGAAACGGTGAGTGTTCCTTCGCCCTGGTACGTGGCATCAGTTATCATGATGCCGTATTTATGCGTACAGTTAAACCCCATATCATCCTGTACAATCTGGGTTATTGTGTAACTGCCGGGCCAGATGTATTTGTGTGTGAAATCGGCTCCCGCAGCACCGCCGCCCGCTCCAACAGACATGGGGCTTCCGTCCCCCCAGTTGATATATGCCGAACCGGCACCTCCGTTATCGGCGGGAATAACTGTGTTGTCCGTAAATGTGACCGCGTCGCCGACCCTGGCTGAACTCACAGAATTAAGACCGCCTCCGCATGAAAACGTCTGATGGACTGCGACAGGCGTCACCAGTTTTGTAGTTGAGGATTGTTCGCCCGTCGAGGTCGAGACCGTCAGCGTGACGACACGCGGTGTATCATGGGCATAAGTATGGCTCACTACCGCTCCGCTGCCGCTATTTCCGTCTCCGAAGTCCCAGGCAAATTCCGTCCCCTCGTTCATCGAGGCGTCGAAATTAATTTGATAAGACGCCGATCCGTAGTACCAGTTAAAGCGAACAGAAGCCGGAAGAACAGGGGTAGTGCCGCTGTTCAAGGCAATTGCAAAGGGCGAGAGTGAATCGGTTTGACCACAGATAATATTTTTCTCCGTGTCGCGCGACGTGGTTATGTCCACCCAGTCCCCAGCCTTATTGTGCAGGAGCTGGATGCTGTTTTCGTCTGCAGCACTAAGACCTGCATCGTCATAACTCAGGCATAACGTTATTGGGCCGCCAACGGTTACTGTGGTCGTAATATCGAAGACATTTGCAAGAAGACGGAAATTGGAAGGAGGAGATATGGAGGCGGTTTCAACCACACTAACGGAGCCTTCGGTCGTTACGCTGTCGAATGTCATGGTTATTCCGGGCGCCGGCTCGACGACCACATCAGTGCCCGATGTAACGGGTGCGTCGAATGGCTGCGGAACATCGGAAAAGGTATACGAGTATACTCCTCCGCCGTCGGTCCCCACGTAAATCGTTTTATCTACCGCATAATCCGGAGACACCCCAATAACCCAGATATAAGGCGCCGGCAGCCACCCGATAAGCTTCCATATCGCGCCTCCGTCGACGGATCTGTAAAGCCCCCTGGCCCAGTTTGAGGCAAACATTGTTCTGTCTGAAGAATAGTTGGGAGAAAAGGCTACCTGTACAAAGGCAACGTCGGTATAAACAAATATCCTCGACCATGTGCCGCCGCCGTCGGTAGATTTATAGACGCCGTCCCTTGTTCCGATCAGTACCGTTTGATCAAAAGCATAATCGGGCGACATCTCAATGATCCCCGCTTCAACCCCCGGGATAAGCGTCCACGTATCACCTCTGTCGGTGGATTTATACACCGCCTGAGTGGCCCTGTCAGGGCCGGCCGCCATGAAGACGGTGTTGTCAGTTCCAAGGGTCGGGGAGACCGCAAACCCCCTGCTGCTTTCGGTCGGATAGACCGGGTTCCATGTCGCACCCCCATCGGTCGTTCTGAACAGTCCTAAATTTATTAGTTCCGGCAAACACATTAGTTCCAGCAAACACAGTTCCATCTGAGGGGTAATCCGGTGAAAGGGAAATCTTGCTGATCCCCGTAGTTCCTGATAGACCGGGCGGCTCATTGAATCCGCTCGGGTTCCAGACATTTCCTCCGTCTGTGGACTTGTAAATACCTCCGTATGATCTGCCGCCGATAAAAACCGTATTGTCCGATGAAAACTCCGGAGA
>JBJKOV010000169.1:0-2625 GCA_046707105.1 Thermodesulfovibrionales bacterium | reverse complement strand
CTGTTATAAAAAAACCTGCTTTCCACAACATTCGAAAATGGGTGTTCGCCCAGTTGATAATATTCCAGATAGTCCATCAGAGATATGACACCCTGTTCTTCTTCTCCTTGGGTTTTCCATCGTCTTTTTCCCCGAGCCGGGCCTTGATATCATTTATCTTGCCGGAAACGTTTCTGAACCCAGCGTTCCATCCGTAGACCTCGGTGTACATAACAAGCGCTTCTTCCAACTGGGTGTTCATTTCGTAAGCTGCGGCAAGATCGTATTTAATGGGCCAGTAGGATTCATCCTTTTCGCCGATAGAACTAATAGCGTTCTGCAATGTCTCTATCGCCAGAGGGTAGAGGGCTTTTTCCATGTAACAGACGCCCAGCATAGTCGATGACTGTATAAAGCGTTTCGCATCGTTTCGCGACACCTGAAATTCCTTTATGGCATCATCTACCAGCCCCATTTCCTTATAGGCTATACCGAGATTGTAATGCGTTTCGGAATCGTCCTCCTCAAGCTCTTTTTCGAGACCCCTCTTGAACTCCTGGAATATGTCCATCACATCATCATCAAGCGTGGGCTCCGGTACTTCCTGGGCGTCTACGAGGTCCTGATCCGTTATAACCAGATCTTCGTATGCCGCATGTTCTGCCTCCTGGCGGTCCGCCGTTTCTGGCGAGTCACCGCCTGGAAATCCCCCCACAGTTTCATCCAGAGAGGGGACGCCTGCAGCTTCTCCGCCCTCCTGGGGATGGTCGGTCTCCGCCGGCTCCGGGGCCTGAGAGAGTTTGTCCAGTCTTTCCTGTATATTCCTGTCTCCGGGGAACAGACCGCTAAGTTTCTGAAGAACGGCCTCCGCCTCTTTCATAAGCCCCTGGCTCGTGTAGAAGTCCGCTTCGGCGAGTTCTTCCTCGTAGTCCTCCTCGCAGGGCTCTCCCGCAGCCAGCGCCGGTTCTTCCCCGCCGGGTTCGGAAGGCACTTGCTCCGTGCCGGGCGTCCTGTCCGCAAGTCGCGGGTCTTCAGGGTAGATGTCAAAGGCCTCGTCTATTATTTTGTCCGCACTCTCAGTCTCGCCCAGCCGCTTATAAAGCTCGTGCAGGATAAGGCATTCCGTGACGGCCAGCTCCTGGTCCGACGTATTTTTGTAGAGAGTCTTCAGCCTGATATGGAGATCTATATTCTGAGGATGCGCCAGCTTGAGACCCTCCAGAAGTTTTATCGCCTCGCCAAGCAGGCCGTAACGGAAGAAGATGTCCGCCTCCGTAAAAGTCTCCTCGACCGTCTTTCCCTCCAGGGGGGGAGGAGGCACGGGGGTTTCCTCCTCCGGCTTCTTCCTGAGTGAGGAAATCATCTCTTTCAGTTCGGCATCCTCCGGCCTTATCTCCAGCGCATTTTCATAACAGCTCAACGCTTCCTCTGTCATGTCCCTGTCTTTCAGGGCATCGCCAAGCAGGATAAGCTCATCATGGACCCTCTCGTCTTCTCCGAGCTGCCTGCGAAGAGATACAAGTCTCTTGCCTGTTTCGAGTGGATCGATTTCCCTGAAGTCTTCAAGCAGCCTTGCCGCGTCGTCATAATTGTTTTCGAGGATCAGGTTGTCGATTACGGGGAGGTACTCCGTCCAAGCCTTCTCCTTCAGGCCTTTCCCCAGGAAGATCTCTCCGAGAAGACCCTTTGCTCTCATATGTCCGGGATCCAGAGCGATAACTTTCCCGAGATGCTCCTCCGCCTCGTCGCGGAGGCCGCCCTTAAGGCATAGTTCCGCTCTCCTGTAAAGCACGTCAGTATCCTCGTGAAAGAGTACGGCTGCCTCTCCTATATGCTCAAGGGCCTTTTCCATCTCCTCCCATTGTTCATAAAGGTAGCTGATGCCAAGTGCCGCCTCTTTATTCAAGGGCTGGACATCAAGGGCCTTTTGAAAGTAATCGAGCGCATTCTGGTAATCACCCTGTTCATCATACGCACCGGCAATGAATATATATTCTTTTGCCGCAGAGGTCGCGAGCCCCTCTTTCAAAAAGATCTCGGCGACCTTATTGCGAAGGGGTATGTTCGAAGGCGAGAGGGAAAGTATCTTTTCATATATGTCCAGAAGCCTGTCCTTCTTACCCTCTTTGGAAAGGGAATCGGCGGTGGCCAGGTAGTACTTTATGGCGTCGGTAGTGAGCCCTTTCCCTTCGCTAAGCTGCCCAAGGGAAAACAGTGCGTCGGTATCGTGCGGATTGATGTTCAGGACCTTCTTGTACAGGGCCAGTGCCTTCAGAGAGAACCCCTCGGTGCTGAAAAAGCTCGCCGATTTATGGAAGGACTCTACAGCGGATTTTTTGTCCCCTTTCTTGAGGAAGAGGTCCCCGATCACATTAAAAACGTTTCCGTCGGGAGACTCCGCCACAAGCTTTTCCCACTCGGCTATGGCCTTATCGATCTGCCCCTTCGCAAGGTACTTCTGTGCCTCTTTCATTACAGATGTTTTATCAGCCATCATCTATCCCAAAAATATTATCCTATACGATCGCGTGCGATGTCAAAAAGTGTCACCCGGCGCCAGGAAGCAGACGGACCCGGCGACAGACGCCGTGTCCCCGCTTCGCCGCCGCCCGGGCCGGTAATCAGCCGCGTCCAGCAAGTGCAGCG
>JBJKOV010000168.1:0-2121 GCA_046707105.1 Thermodesulfovibrionales bacterium | reverse complement strand
TTGCCGAAACGACGGGTAGATGTCGCTCCCCGCTTCCCGGTGACGAATGACAAGAACGAGGCAGTAAACATATATGACGCCCATGACCAGGGTGTTGGCACTTGTGGAAACAGGCATTAGTAGTGCGAATATGGGGAGCAGGTTAAAGAGGATCGTATATCGGCCGGACTTACGCACAATAATTTAATTTCAATTTCTTTGTATATTATCAAAAAGCATGATATTTTTAAAGAATTCCCGGGTGGAAGAGGCGGAGAGTCTGCCCGCCGCTGTGAAGTCTTTGAGGAGGTTATCCGGGGCCCCAAGCCGGTAAAAACTGTTCTCCCCGCCTGTCACGCAGTAGCGAGCACCTCTCTCAGCATATTCTCGAAGGCGACGCTGATCGCATCCTCTGAATAATATCGTTCCACTGTCGCCCGGCCTTCTCCGGAGAGGCGCAACGACAGCGCTTCGTCGTCTATCAGGCGGGAGATTGCATCAGCCAGCCCCGACCGGTCTCCCGGATGCACCAGGATACCGTTTGTTCCGTCCTTCACTACCTCGGGGATGCCGCCTGTTGCCGTTGCTATTACGGGCCTGCCCATCGCCATCGCCTCGATGATCACCATTCCGAACGCCTCCCTGCATGTGGAGGGAAGGACGAAGATGTCCATAGCGGCATACATCCTCTCCATGTCGCTTCTGAGGCCCGCGAAAACGACTTTATCGCGCATCGACAGGCGAACGGCCTCCTGTTCCAGAGCAGTCCTTTCGGGTCCATCGCCTACATACAACAACTTGAGGGCGGAATATCGCACGGTCAGACCTGCCGCTGCCTGGAGAAGGTCAAAAACCCCTTTGCCTCTGTGAAGCTTTCCTGCCGTCCCGACTACGATGTCGTGTTCCGCAAGCCCGAGTTCCTTCCGCGCCGATTCACGATGACCGCCGGAAGGTTCGAACCACCCGATGTCGACGGCGTTATAAATCACAGTTATCTTCTCCCCGGAAACGCCGCATTCCGTCAGCGCGTCTCTTACGGCGATACTTACCGCCGCGACCCTCTGAACGTGGCGCTCAATGAGGCGGCGGGTCGCCTTCTTGAGCCTGTCCACCTGGTGCCGTACAAAGACGATCCTGATGCCGAGAACCTTCGCCGCAAGCGCGGCGGGCCAGTATTCCTTGCCGAGGTTGGCAACGATGATCTCGATGCCTTCCCTCTTCGCCGTTGCAATGATCCTCCACAGGGCCTTAAGATCGGCCGAATTTACGACCTTTATGTCCCTCACGGGGATACCGGCCCTTGCGGCATTGCCGCTTACGGTTCCTGCGCGGGGGCATCCTATGATAACCTTGTGGCCTTTCCTGATGAGCGCGGATGCGAGGGTGACGGAATGAGACTCGATTCCCCCCCACCCCTTGCCGCCGTTCAGGATCAGGACATTCAAGCCTTCAATCCCTTTCTTGTCTCGTGGTCGGAGTGCATTCAGACTTATTATAAAATATATGCGTGATATCCAGGTCATGTTTACAATAACTTCTTTTTTTGGCATAATTACTAACTTCCGTAATTCGTCAGAGGGAGAAAATGCACATAGGGATAATAGGCACAGGCTACGTCGGGCTTGTCACAGGGGCCTGCTTCGCGGAATTCGGGATTTTTGTGACCTGTGTCGACAAAGACGCCGAAAAGGTACGGGCGCTGAGAAAGGGCCAGATACAGTTCTACGAGCCTGGACTTGAGGACCTCGTAAAGAGAAATATAAAGAACGGGCACCTCAGGTTTTCGACTAGGATCCGGGACGCCGTTGACTCCTCTCTTGTGATATTTATTGCGGTGGGAACGCCGCCCCGCGGCGACGGGTCCGCCGACATGAGATATATCGATGAAGTGGTTGATCAGATAGCCGGAAACATCAACGGTTACAAAGTCATTGTAATGAAGAGCACCGTGCCCATCGGAACGTGTTCTAGGGTAACGGAGATCATTTCGAAAAAGTTGAAAGAGAAGGTCGACTTCGATATCGTATCCAACCCGGAGTTCCTGCGGGAGGGGTCGGCAATCGAAGATTTTATGAGGCCGAACAGGGTCGTTATAGGCGCCGAAAGCCAGCAGGCGGCGGCCATAATGAAAGACCTGTACAG
>JBJKOV010000167.1:0-2709 GCA_046707105.1 Thermodesulfovibrionales bacterium | reverse complement strand
AATCAAATAGTTGAATTTTGTCATTCCGGCTTGTCCGGAATCTTTCTTTGTTCTTACGATATTACGCCGTCCGATCCCCGACAAGCGAGGATGACGGCTTACGGTATTATGTTGCCGGGTTAATAATATCCCTGGGGTCTCCCTTTCCTTTCCGGGCTATAGCTCTTGACATTTATCCGGAATAGCAATATAAGTAAATTAAGGAGTAGCCAATGATAGTGGTGGTTTTGCTCCTCTCAAAAAGCAGCAGAGGATTTTGGGATTGTAAGGCCGGAATTAAGACAAAGCATGGTCTTAACGAAGAATCTTACGAACAAAATCGCTGAACAAGAGAGGAACAAACACCACTTTTTTATTGTTTTGTAATCTTTAATCTGCAAGGAGGAAATCTTATGGCCCAGAAAATAACAATCTATGGCGAGACCGGCTGTCCCTTTACCGAAAAAGCCAGGACATCCTACAAGAAAGCCCAGTATTTTGACGTTAAGAAAGACCCCGTGAAACTTGAGGAAATGCTTCAGTATTCAAAGGGTGTCAGGAAGGTGCCTGTCATTGTTGCAGGCGGGAAAGTTTCGATAGGTTATGGAGGATCTTGAGGGGTCTGACACCGATAGTTGATCGGGCAACGGAATTAAGTGGGGCGGGACTCAGTCCTGCCCCGTTATGGAAGGCCCCGCCGCTTTTCCTGCGGTAGTTTAATGATAACCGTGCGTCGTCGACACTTTCCCGGTGGCGTAAGAACCGGAGAACTCTTTTCTCCGCATCAAACGCTGCGAAAGGTCTCTCAAACCGGGGTGAGAGCTGACCCATCAATTGGCTTGACCGGCGGTAAAGTTCCGCCTTAGAATGAATCACAGGCGGCAGGCAACAGAGGGAGGTTATCTTTATGGCTGATCCACCGGATGAAAAGAAGATTCGGGATGCTGTTCAGGAGAAGTATGCAGAGGTATCAAGGTCCGCTGCCGGAAAATTCAATTATCCCACGGGAAGAGATGGCGCAATCCGGCAGGGTTATGATCCCGCAATTATCCGAAGTATGCCCGATGAGCTGATTGTATCTTTTTGCGGAGTGGGAAACCCTTTGAAGCTGGGACCAATTAAAGCGGGAGAAACTGTTCTTGATGTGGGTTGTGGTGCCGGTTTTGACCTTATTGTCGCAAGCGGTCTGGTCGGGCCAGAGGGCAAGGTTTGCGGAATTGATCTCACTCCCGAAATGGCAGAGAAAGCCAAAAGCAATCTGAGGCAATATGGAGTTCACAATTATGATATCCAGGCAGCGGGAGCAGAGTCCATTCCATATCCTGACAACACCTTTGACGTAGTAATCTCAAACGGAGTGTTGAATCTTTCCCCGTTGAAGGAAAAGTGCTTCAGGGAAATATACCGGGTGTTAAGACCGAACGGACGCCTTCAGTTTGCAGATATTGTTCTGAAGGAGGACTGTTCTGGTGCCATGTGCAGCACCCTTGAAGCGTGGTCAAATTGAATAGGGGGTGCGATCTCAGTTAGAGATCTGACAGACCTTATGAAAACAATAGGATTCGTTGATGTGGAATATGCAGGTGAGACAAACGTGTCCACTTCACAATTTACTGTGGGGGGCTTGTTCAGGGCAGCCAAAGTGTAATAAGTTGAATTGATGTCTAAGAAGCCTGGCCGGAAGGAACTTGTTGTCTCGAAAGACAGGATGCTCACCATGTGCCCGATCCTCTGTAACGGCATCACAGTTGCCAACCCGTACCAATCCAATCGTTCTCTGCAGCAAAGGAGAGCGCGGACTTCACGTCGTAATGGACATTTATTGCTCGTCTATCCACGTCAGCCCATTTGTCCTGGTCTTCATATCATTGTAAGTCCGGTCCGCTAATCTGTTTTCTATAACAAAGTTTTTAAGCTCAGCGTTGTCTTTCACACCCATCTTTTCGAAAATGCGGCTCCGTAAAGTGTATATGGTCTTGCACGAAAGAGACAGCTCCTTTGCAATTTCGATGGGCATTTCCCCTTTGCCAATCAGACACAGTATTTGATACTCCCTGCGCGAGAGGTTCCTCAGGCTAAGAGCCCTTTGACGCCTGGTGATGTCACGGCATACCTCGATCGCGGCTACGATTGTTCCCTGGGAATTCCTCACTACTGAGGCTGTATTCTCAAAGTATGATAATCCCCTGTCAGTCTGTATGCACCTGACCGCCGTGTGGATCTTTCCATCCTTGGAAGACTTAACTACAGGACATCCATCACAGATAGTCTTTCTGCTTTCGAAAGCGGAATAACAATGCTCGCCGGTATGGTTACCCATAAGCTCAATACTCACCTGATTTTGATATAACACCTTAAAATCCATGCTCACTATGCCCATTGCGTTACCAATGGCAGCAATAATCGTTTCCGGATCGATTTGCTTCCCACCGGCCTGAACATTCTTCAGCAATTCTGTCGGGGGGGTGAAGTCGGACATGTCCCGCCAGATTGAATATAGTACTATACGCCCTGATAAGTTAATTACTTTCGTATCAACGTGAACTTCTCTCAGATCCCCGGACTTGGTCCTCTGTCTTACCTGAAATGTTGTCTTCCCAAGGTCCAGTACTTTTCTGATTTTGTCCCGCATTCCTTCATAGCTCTCGAATGGATCGATATCGCGGATGTCCAGCCTCGCAAATTCCTCTTTCGAGTAACCTAATTGCCGGTGGGCAGCTTCATTGAATT
>JBJKOV010000166.1:0-2447 GCA_046707105.1 Thermodesulfovibrionales bacterium | reverse complement strand
AATCAAATAGTTGAATTTTGTCATTCCGGCTTGTCCGGAATCTTTCTTTGTTCTTACGATATTACGCCGTCCGATCCCCGACAAGCGAGGATGACGGCTTACGGTATTATGTTGCCGGGTTAATAATCTGCCAAGGGACTGAACCAGAATATGAAAAAGGTACTTGTGTGGCACCAGGGGGCGCTGGGTGACCTCATACTTTCCCTTCCCGCGGTTCATGCGATAAGAAGGCATTACGGCGGAGCCGTCCTTCATATCATCTGCCGCGGGGACATGTCTGATATCATCGTCGAAAATAATCTGGCCGAAGAGGTGACCTCCAACGAGAAGGGGATCTTCGGCCGTCTCTTCGAAGACCCCGGCAGCGATTCACCGGATCTGAAGGCATTCCTTGCCGGATTCGACCGCGCCTTTGTGTTTATGCGCAACCGGCACGAAGCGTTTCTGGACAACGTGGGACGCCATATTCCGCAGTGTTACCATATCAGCACTTTTCCGCCTCCCGGCTTGAGGCTGCATGTCCCGCGTTATCAGCTGGAGCAACTGTCGGAGATGGGTATCGATAATGACGAAACGTTCCCGGTCCTCGATGTTGGCGGCGGGATGTCTTTTCCGGAAGGCCCCCCCTTTGTCGCCGTCCATCCCGGGAGCGGAGGTAGAAAAAAATGCTGGCCTCTTCCCAGGTATATGCGTTTGATGGAAGAACTGCGCCGGGAGGGCAAGGTTTCTTTTGTCGTCATACTGGGTCCCGCCGAAGACAGCGGAGAATATGAGACCCTGGAGAAGTTTATAGCGGAAAAGGGTCTACGCGCGGAGATAATCAGGGACATGCCTGTCACCGGGATTGCCCGGGTCCTGAAGAGGGCGGCCTTTTTCGTCGGAAATGATTCGGGGATCGCCCACCTCGCCTCCGCCCTGGGGACACCCGCGCTCGTTATATTCGGGCCGACTGACCACGAGGTCTGGAAACCGGCGGGCGTCAATGCAGGAATAGTGCGTTCAGGCTACCCATGCTCTCCCTGTGGAGAAGAAGCTTACCGGAGATGCACCGGCATTGGATGCCTTCAGACCCTGGCTGTGGAGACAGTGATGAAGGAGTTCCGAAGGGCGCCCCGAATGGTATAATAGCGACCATAATGGCGGCAACCGAAGAGGAAGATATTCATTTTATGAGGCTGGCCCTGAAGGAGGCATCCCGGGCCGGCAGGGCAGGGGAAGTCCCGGTCGGGGCTTTGCTGGTCAGGGACGGAGAGGTGCTGAGCACCGCGTATAACCTGAGGGAGATCCTTAAAGACCCTTCGGCACACGCCGAGATACTCGCAATGCGTTCGGGGGCCGGGAAGTCGGACAGCTGGAGGCTTACGGGAGCCACGCTTTATGTCACCAAGGAGCCGTGTGTCATGTGCGCCGGCGCGATCGTAAATGCAAGGGTGTCCAGGCTGGTATACGGCTGCAGGGATGCCAAGGCCGGCGGAGTGGACAGTCTGTACAATATTCCGACCGACAGGAGACTGAACCACCAGGTCGAGGTCGTTTCAGGCGTCCTGGATGATGAATGTGCCGCGCTCCTGAAGAACTTCTTTCGGGACAGGAGATAATTTCCCGGCAGGAGTCAGTCCCGGTGAGAGTGCTTCAAATACTTGTAGAGAGCCGCAAAATCCTCCCCTCCAAGCCCTTCACGGACGGCGAGGGCGAAAACCTCCTTGATCGCATTGGAAGAAGGCGTCGCGACCCCGCATTCATATGCCGTAACCGAGGCGAGATGAAGGTCCTTGTACATCAGTCTGAGAGGGAACTGGGGCTCGAAGGTTTCGGACTCTATAAGCGGTTTCTTGAGAGTGAGAAAGGGCGCGGCAACGGGCGACGAAAGGATTATGTTTAAAAGCATGTCGCGGGATATGCCGAGCGTTTCTCCAAGCAGCATCCCCTCTGAGAAAAGGGCCATTGCTCCCGCAAGCATAATATTGTTTACCATCTTCATGGCCGTACCCATGCCGTGTCCGCCTGTATGAAGGAATGTCTTGCCCATGGCCTCGATGAGTGGCCTTGCGAATTCGACATCTTCCCTATCGCCGCCCAGAAAGAAGACGAGTTTCCCCTGTTCCGCAGGTATCTTGGATCCCGCGACCGGCGCATCGAGGAAGCGTATTCCTCTTGTCATACATTCATCCGCCATCTTCCTCGAAAAGGAGGGATTTACGGTGCTGCAGTCGATCCAGAGAGAGCCCCTGACGAAGCGGTCGAGAAAACCGTCTTCCCCGAGGGCTGCGGCGGTCACGGCGGCCGGGTCAGTCAGCATGGTGATGATGACCGGTACGCTCTCAGCGACCTTCGAAGGGGTTTCGGCAAAGACCGCACCCCGGGCGATGAGCGGCCCGGCCTTCTCCCTGGTCCTGTTGTAGACCACAAGCTCGTTCCCTTTCTTCATCAGATTGTCCGCCATGCGA
>JBJKOV010000165.1:0-2152 GCA_046707105.1 Thermodesulfovibrionales bacterium | reverse complement strand
GGATCTTTCCATTTGTACCCGGACATCCGGCCGGATGCCGGGAAGACAGCTTATCGAGTCTGAAGCTGGATCTCGAGGTTTAACAGTGGGTGAAAACCCTGCTTCTTTTAGATTGTAAATGATTAAGTATATTTAATTTGACAAGCAGCTATTCCGCTGTTATATTAATTTCACGAATTCGAAGCATGCTTCAAAGTCAGTGAGGTAACCTCTAAAATCGCCGTCCGGACGAGGAAGACGGTCTTTCCGGAAAGAATGTCTTCCGTGTGATCATCTGTGAATCACCTATGCCTTATCTGCGTCTTTAAGGAGGTGCAAGGAGACGATAAGGCTTTCAGCAGGAAGAGGAAAACAAGAAAAACAATATAACTTTCAGATTCCATCTGAAGGGGAGGAAAAATGAAGAAAAGTTTGGGTTTCCTTATCGTTTTGGCTTTAATTCTGATGGGCAGCAGCGCTTATGCGGCAACAGGCAGCCAGCTCATCTCGCAATATGGTTGTCTGGGGTGTCACAATCCCATACCAACATCATCAACGAACGCCGGTGAAGTAACCATGATCACCAATGGAATTAATAACGTCTCAGCCATGTCGTTTCTCAAGACGCAACTGACGTCCGCAGACATCCAGGCTATAGCCGATTATCTCGTGCCGCCTGCGACGGCTGCCTGCACATCGTATACCTATACATTGGGAGCTTGCCAGCCTAACGGGACGGCTCCTGTGGTCAGCTATACGGGAGTCCCTGCAGGCTGTTCAGGCGGAGCAACGCCTGCAACAACGCAGCCCTGCACATATACACCGCCGACCTGCAGCTCATTCAGTTATTCGGCCTGGGGAGCTTGTCAGTCGAACGGCACTCAGTCCAGGACCGTAAGTTCCAGCTCCCCATCAGGTTGCACAGGCGGGTCACCTGTCCTGACACAGTCCTGCACATATACACCGCCCTCGCCAAGCGCATGCACCTACACTTATTCCAGTTGGGGCGCCTGTCAATCCGACAGCACTCAGTCCAGGACCGTAAGTTCCAGTTCCCCCGCAGGGTGCACGGGCACCCCGGTCCTGTCGCAGTCCTGCACCTATACACCGCCCACTCCCGGCGCATGCACCTACACTTATTCCAGCTGGGGCGCCTGTCAATCCGACAGCACCCAGTCCAGGACCGTAAGTTCCAGCTCCCCTGCAGGGTGCACGGGCACCCCGGTCCTGTCGCAGTCCTGCACCTATACGCCGCAGCCTTCGGCTCAGGATATACTGCCTGTTCCGACAAGCAGCCAGCGCTTTGTCTATCAGCCGGTGGATTCCCCCGTATTAAGCAACGATCCGGCCCAGGCAGAGCCCATTGGCATCGGCCCCGCTGCAACAGGTGGAGATACGCTGGCTATCCGCGTCAAGGCCGATTTCGACGGTCCAGTCAATGTTTCTCTGGGGATATACGCGCCGTCAATAGATGATCTGAATGTATACTTCATGGCCCCGCAAGATTTCCTGCAGCCAATCTCAAACGGGATCATTGAGTCCGAAACCCAGAACTCAGCGATAAGTAACGCCAGCTCTTATGATTCAGAGGATGGAGAATCCGGATCAGGAGACGGCTCTGAAAACCACGGGTCGGTGGGGATAAACCATACCGCCCTCGATAATTTTGTCCTCTGGAAAACCGGCATCACATCGCTTGACCAGAACATCGGAACACTGTCTACGTCGGATCTGCCGTCCGGTGTCTATACTCTCATCTTTACTGTCAGGCCCTACCAGAGCGGCGATTCCGGCAACCATACCTATTACCGCTGGACGACATATTTCTTAGTGAAGTAGCTGCATACCTTCAAGAGAAGCAGAGGCACCCACGTGCCTCTGCTTCCTTCCAAAGCTCACCGGCCATTCAGCCCTGTTGACTTGCAGTCCTCTCAATGGCTATCTTAAAAATGATGAAATTAATACTATTCGACATTGACGGCACCCTTATCGACTCCGGCAGGGCAGGGTCAAGGTCGCTCGACCTTGCCTTTAAAAAAATGTTCGGAGTTGATAACGCCTTCAGGGGCATAGAAATGGCCGGCAAGACCGACCCCCAGATAGTGAGGGAGGCATTTCTGATGTACGGTATTGATAGTTCCGACGGCGTCATGCCGGCCTTTTTTGAAACTTA
>JBJKOV010000164.1:0-3303 GCA_046707105.1 Thermodesulfovibrionales bacterium | reverse complement strand
AAACCCCCGGCGATGTCGTCGTGTATCCCCCCCGACTCCATCCCGTCGAGCGTCATGGTGATAATCTTCTTTATCTCTTCGTCACCGCTCCTCGTGAATTCGGAGAGGAGGAAATCGATCCTCTGCGGGTTGGGAAATTTCTGCGGCATCCCGAATCCGCCGTGCTGACTGTCGAATTCCGACCGTAAAATACGGAGCATCATTTTCAGGTCGGCCTCACCGGTCGCCTTTTTCCCGGCCCGTTCAGGCCTTTTTTCTTCTTTCTCCCCGATGCCCTGCCTCTTATTTTTGAATTCCGCGACGCCCTTCTCAAGCCAGGAGACCATGTCCTCAGGCATAATATACGTCCCTGCCCTGACGATCCTCCCCTCCGGCGTAAGCACGAGCGTGCTCGGCCATCCGCCCTGGTTGTAGAGGTCGTCGATATCCGGCCTCATGTCGGCGTCGACCCTTACGGGGATGAAGTTCTCATTAATGTAAGCTATGACGTCCGCCTCGGAGTATGTCGTCTCATCCATGACATGGCACCAGTGGCACCAGACCGCGCTCAGGGCAAGCAGGACAGGCTTCTGCAGCTTCTTTGCATCTGAAAAGGGGGTTTGGCCCCATTGACGCCAGTGTATAAGGTCGGCCTTGTTCGGTCGCGGCGAGAACCTGAAATCGGCCGCAGGCGCCGCCTGTGCGCCGAAGACAAAGAAGGCAAGAACGGCCGCTGCCAGTTTCCTCATACTTCATTTTACCGCCAAATGAAGCAGGGTGCACAGTTCCCGATTTCGGGCGTATTGACAACTCCAGACTTCTTCTGCCTATAGGGAAAATTCTTTTTCGATAGCGCCGGACCAGACTTCATAACCCCGGCCGCTAAGGTGCACCCCGTCTTCGGACAGGTATTCCGGGACAGGATTGTCCCCTGTATCGACAAAAAGACTGTATACGTCGAGGTAACGGACCTTCATCCTTCGGGCGGTCTTCTCAAGATCTGAGTTGATCTTCTCTATCTCTGCGTTGTCCAGCCAGGGCAGGCGGACGGGCAGAACGCTCTGCACAACGATCTCTGCACCGGCAAAATCGGAAACGAGAGTGTTCAGGACCTTCTCATATCTGGGAATTATGTCGTGATCTCCCATCGCCATATTGTTGATCCCGGTCATCACGAATATGAGATCAGCCCGCACTATAGCGGTGCGTATATTGGACATACGGGCAAGGAGACCTTCCACCGGCTCGCCGGCGATCCCGAGATTCAGGACTTGGTGACCCGGGAACCTTCCCTGCCAATCGAAAAACTCGGTAAGAGAATCGCCGATCAACACTATGTGTTTCTTTGGTACCATATATTCAGACACTTTGCAGGCCCCTCCACGCTGTACCGGACCTGTGTACCTTATGCCATGTGGCATGGCAATCCGCTTTTCCTGATCTCTTAAGTTCCTCCTTAGACTCCACCTTTCCGATGGGGATGATGAACGTCCGGCCGTTTGAAATGCTTCTTGCGGTAATAAGCGATCAGTTCTCTGACAAGTTTCTGAGGGTCTGAGTCATAGATCACCTTGGCCCCGGTTCTTTTTTTCACTATCCTCACGATGTTCTTTATCTCTGAAGTGATACCACCCGTGCCCTGGAGAACGCCCACCAGCTTGCCCTCGTCATAAGCGATTGAGAATTCTCCCAGCGTGCCGGAGCGGCCTCCGATGATAACCACGATATCAGAGCTTCGGATATTGACCACTTCCCTGCCCATGAGCCCGCTCCCCGTGAATATGAGGACATCGTGGTGGTCAACAGGGGAATGATATTTATTCACATGTTCCCATTTGCTGAGGGCGGGGGAAATTCCGACAACGAGACCGCCCGCATCGCCCGCCCCCTTAGCCGATTCCAGTGGGAGGCCCGGGCATGCCCCCGTAATGGTTATGCAGCCTTCTTCTGCAATGACACGGCCAAGATCAAAAGCAATCTTTCGGTGCTTTGTGGACAGTCTTCCTGTCGCTGAACCCATCACTCCTATCTTTAATTTCATGTCTGTCTCCTCTGTTAAAAAAGATAAGCCCCGACCCAAAACGGCGCAGGAGTTCTCTCGAAACTTTACTGCAGGCACTGCGCCCCAACGCCTTGATCAACGGACTCTTTTGAAGTCGATGAATCCCCGCTCAACATTCGTGTGAACAAGCTGTACACGAATCCTGTGGCCGACGTCGGCTCCCTCAAACCCCTGGACCAGCTTTCCTTCAACAGGGGGATGGAAGAGGCGTACCCAGGTGCCCTTGGATGCTGCACCTGTAACGATGCAATCGAATTGCTCCCCGATTCTCGTCTCTAACAACATGGCTGCCGCTGATTTTTCAACCCGCCGTTCGACCTTTTTCGCTGCGTCCTCTTCATCAGTGCAATGTTCGGCCAGTGAAGTCAACTCACCCTTTTCATAAGGCACAGGATGCCCTGCAATCGCAGCCTTGAGCAGGCGTTGGGTAATCAGGTCAGGATATCTGCGATTCGGGGCGGTGGAATGAGTGTAATCCTTGACCGCCAGGCCGAAGTGCCCTTCACTCGTCTCTCCGGGAAATTCTGCCACGTATTCACCGGGTCCGAGCAGCTTGATAATGCTGAGGGACAAATCAGGAAAGCCGAGTGGATCCGCACTCTTTTGTTTGACCAGAAATTGCTCCAGCGCCCTGGAATCCGGAGTGGCAGGCAACCCGCCACCGGCTTCGGCAGCAATTTCGACGATGCGGTCCCATCGTTTGGGAACGTGGACGACGCGCCGCAAGGACGGAAACATCTTTGAATCCAGGTATCTCGCGGTCACCCCATTGGCTGCGATCATGAAGTCTTCTATGATGTCCTTCGCGCGGTTCTTGCTTTCCCTTTCGAGGTCCATAAGTGTGTCATCTTCAAACACCGGACGCGCCTCAATCGTTTCGAGGGTCAGGGCGCCATGGATATGCCGAAACATCTTCATGGTCTGGGCGACCTTATCCTGAATCTGCAGATTTTCAGGCAACCCTTCGACAGCAGTAACTCTTTCAGGCGCATCGCCCTTGCCATCCAGCCATGTGGCGACGCTGTTATACGCCAGCTTTGCGCGGTTGCGAACGATCGCCCTATAAACGCCTGAATCCTGCAACGATCCATCCGTCCCCATCGTCATTTCTGCGACGATAGAAAGCCGGTCAACATCCGAGTTTAGAGAGGTAAGGTCGGTCGACAGCTTCTCCGGCAGCATCGGGAATATCTCGGCTGCCGTATAGACCGACGTTGTATTGTGCCTTGCGTGATCATCTATCGCGGTGTTTCTTTTCACGA
>JBJKOV010000163.1:0-9765 GCA_046707105.1 Thermodesulfovibrionales bacterium | reverse complement strand
GGTCTTCGAGCATATGGGACTTCAACGCCTCCTTCGATATCTCGGTGAGGTACTTCGCCGGGATTATCTCATCCGTGTTGATGTCCGACCTGTCAAGAAAAAGTACCTTTCCGCCGAATCTCTTCATACCCTGCTCTCCTTGCTGTATTTTCTCGGGTCTGCTATTTTGCCCTCGATCGCCGTGACGGCCGCGACCGCAGGGCTCATCAGGTGGACCATGCCTCCCTTCCCCATCCTCCCGTTGAAATTTCTGTTCGTCGTCGACGCGCAGACCTCGCCCGGGGCGAGCACGCCGTTTGACATGCCGAGGCATGCGCCGCAGGTGGGGTTTGTCACGCAGAAACCCGCATCCATAAAAATCCTGATAAGCCCTTCTTCGTCGGCCTCCCTGAAAACCTTGGGGGTCGCTGGAGATACAATGCCTCTCACCGTCGGCGAGATCTGCCTGCCGGCCAGATATGAAGCTGCCACCCGCAGGTCTTCAAGCCTGCCGTTTGTGCAGGAGCCGATATAAACCTGGTCCACCCGGGTTCCCTCCATCTCCGAGACATCCTTCACCTCGTCCGGTTTGTACCCGTGAGTGACCTGGGGCTCCATGCCCGTGACATCAATGTCACCGACCTTCACATATTCACACCCCTCATCGGACCTCCATTTCCTGAAGTCCTCCAAAGCGGCTGCCTTGTCCTTATATCCCGACGCAATGAAGGGCCAGAGGTAGTCGACCGTTACTTCGTCGGGCATGCATACACCCGACGTACCCCCGGCCTCGATCGCCATATTGCAGAGCGTCATCCTGCTTTCCATCGACATCCCCTTCACAACGTCGCCGTGGAATTCGATCACGCAGTCGGTCGCCCCTTTCACGGTCAGTTCTTTGATGACTCTCAGAATGATGTCCTTCGCAAACACTCCTGCCGGGACCGTCCCTTTTATATTTATCCGGATCGTCTTAGGCTCCCTGAAAGCGCAGACGCCCTTCAATATCCCGACCTCCAGGTCCGTGGTCCCGACACCGGCGGCGAAGGCGCCGAAGGCCCCGTGAGTGCACGTATGGGAATCGCCCATGATCACCGTATAGCCGGGACGTATAAAGCCTTTTTCCGGAAAAATGGCGTGGCAGACCCCGTTCCTCCCGATATCGAAGAAATCGCGTATATTGTGCCGTACCGCCCAGTCGCGCAGGATCTTTCCCTGAAGCGCGGTCTTGCTGTCCTTTGCCGGAGTGACGTGATCGATCACCACCTTTATCTTCGACGGGTCGAAGACCCTGTCTTTTCCCCTGGCCACCAAGTCGTTAATCGCGATCGGCGTCGTTATCTCATGACACATAACCACGTCGATATCGAGCACCTTCGCCCCAGGGAACGGCTCGTCCCTCAGGTGAGACCTGAAAATCTTTTCCGCCAATGTCATAGCCATTTCAGCACCTTCTTATAAATGATCTTCCAGGGAGTCTTATTGACTCCCTTTTGATTTTAACATATCATAATACTATGCATTATTCAAATTCATTATTTTCATAAAAACTATAACTATTGGTATGGATTTTTATCAGCTCTATTACTTCAGTAAGGTGGCCGAAACGAGGAGTATAAGCCGCGCTGCGGAGGAGCTTTTTATCACCCAGCCGGCTGTCAGCAAACAGATGAAGGCTCTCGAGGCCGAACTCGGCGAACGCCTCTTCGACAGGCTCGGCAAAAAGGTCTTCCTGACGCGGGCCGGCGAAGTCCTCTTTTCTCATGCGGAAAAGATACTCCGGTCGGTCGCAGATGCGAAGACCGCGGTAAAAGACATGTCGGCAGAGTGCTCCGGGGAGCTCGTAATCGGAACGAGCGACCATATAAGCATTCACCGGCTACCCGGCGTGCTTAAATCTTATATCACGACATTCCCGAAAGTCGATCTCAAGCTGCGGTGCCACCGTTCTGAGACAATCCTCGAAATGGTGATTCAAAATGCTGTCGATCTCGGGGTCGTCACCCTGCCGGACGTTCCGGAGAACCTCGCAGCCAGGACCATCTGGGCAGACCCAATGTCCCTTGTGTTCCCAAAGGCGCATCCGCTCGAAAGGATGCGGGCGGTCAGACTCAAAGATATGGTGGGCTACGGCATGATACTCCCGGAAAGAGACACGACGACCAGGAAGGCCATCGACCTTGCTTTTTTGAAAAAGAGACTCACGCCGAACGTGGCCATGGAGGTCGCCTATATCGAGACGATAAAGGGGCTGGTAAAGGCGGGACTGGGTATCTCCATCCTTCCGGACAAGGCGGTGGAGGAGGAGGTCAATGCGGGGGTTCTTGGCCGGGCAAAGCCGGCAGACGCAGCCTTCACCAGAAACCTGGGGGTCATCTACCTCAAAGAGAAGTTCCTTTCCCGCCCGGCACTGGAGTTTCTGAAGTTTCTGGAAAAAGAACCGGGACAGAGCTGACTTGAAGTATCAATTCAATGCTTCTTTGGATTAATGGCACTTACGAATTGCGCAGTGACATTTTTGCGTCCAGTACCATCGTCCTTTCGGGATAGAGGGCAACGGGGTTCAGGTCCATTTCTTCAATCCGGCCGGTCGCCATAAGCTTTGAAACGGTTACCATTGATTTCAGCAGCCCTTTGATGTCCGCTGCCTGTTTTCCCCTGTAGCCCTCCAGGAGTCTGTATCCCTTAACTTGTCTGACCAGCCTTATGGCCTCTTCTTCATCCATGGGGGCCAGCCCGAAGGCGATATCCCGAAACAGCTCAACAAATATGCCGCCGAGGCCGAACATTACTACAGGACCAAACTGCATGTCGATGACGCCTCCTATGATGACCTCAATCCCGGGAGGCGCCATCTCCTCGATCAAAACGCCCTCGGCGCGTTCGATCTCCATCAGCCCTGCGACGGCTTTCTCCAGACTCTTCCGGTCGCTGATGCCCAGCACTACTCCTCCTATATCGCTTTTCGAAGAGATGGATGAGGATGAGACCTTTGCAACCAGAGGGAACCGGAGGCCGCGGGAATCAAAGGCTTCGCCTTTCTGGACAAAGATGCCCCCGGGGACAGAGAGCCCCGTCTCCTTCAGGAGTTTCTTGACCTCATGTTCGGGCAGCGATGTCCTGCCCCCGCTTTCCGGGGAAAATTTTTCCACCAGTTTAGAGAAAGGGGCACTATGGCGCACAGGCGGCATATTGGCGGTATCGGGCATGAGATCCTCCTTCCGTTATTTTTTAAATTATATCACATAAAATATCTTCTCCCCGCTCACTGGCAACGGCCTTATCCACGACATAGCAAACGGCACAGGGACAGAGGAGTGTCATCTCGCTGACATGATATAGGTCATAAAATATTCCTGGAATATTGTTACCCAAGTTGAGCGATTGTTTACGCAATGTATTCGTTTTGCCCTTCGTAGGGGCGTATTGCAATACGCCCTACGTTCACCCGTCGGGTGTCATTCCCGCAAGCAGAGCGCGTCGGGAATCCTTCCGAAAAGGCAGGAAAGATTCCCCGTGAAGGTCGGGAAATGACGCACTGGAGAATCGCTCAACTTGGGTGTTATTATAACCATGAGTGCGGAGACCGCCTGGACATGATGACGCGGCACAGGAGCATTCATGTCCTCCTTTTGCGCGTTTACGCTTCCTTAAGGTTAATTTCTTGCGAATGACGAATAAGATCAGGATGCCATATTTTTTCCCCTCCCTTATCTGGGCGGCAGCATGGATGTTTGTCTGTTTCGGCGCCCCCACGGAAGCGGTTTCGTCTTCTGTCCCCCCGGCGAAATATCATCCCACAATGATAGCTGAGGGGGTGCCGGCCAAACCCGGCATGTTCGCGTGGTCTCCCGATGGCAGCAGGATTGTTTTCTCGGGAAAAACTGTCGGGATCTATGATACGTCGGACGGAACAATCGAACGGGTGAATATAAAGGCAAGCTTTGCGGCCTGGTACGGCAATGATACGGTACTTGCCATATCAGGGGAGGCAGGCAGGAATATCCTGAATAAAGTGGATGTGGCGGACCTTGCCGTAAAAAAGATCGGACTTGATATCAATCCCGACGCCGTCTTTGCCTCCCCTGATGGAAATAAGGTGCTGTTGCTGGAATCCCGTATCCGGGTCATGCTCATAGGGACCAGTGTCGGTTATTCACTGTTTGTTTATGACATGCGGAATGGACAGCCGCGCAGGATATACGATTCAGATATAATTTACCCGACAAGACAACCCAATATCGATTTATTGCATGCCTGGTTTCATGCCGGCCTGAATCGTTCGGGTAATCTTCTTCTGCTTATGGAGCAGGTAAGACCGCCGGCCATGACCGGGCCTTTTACCAGGGTCATAGGTATCGAGTCCGTGACGGGGCGGAGGCAGCCTATTATAGGGGGGGAGACCGGAAAGACATATATTTCGGCCGACTGGTCTCCCGACGGAAGCAGCGTGGTCCTTACCGATGCCGAAGGGCACATGGAGATTTATGGGATGAAGAAAGGTCTGAAATATGCAGTCGATGCCCTGTATGGTCTGTATCCCTCATGGAACCCCAGGGGCAGCCTGATATACCTTGGAGGATCGCTTGTCGACGCCGATGGATCACGAAAGGAGGACATATTTACCGGGTGTCACGAAAGTCTGGCCGAGTGGTCGCCCGACGGAACTAAACTGCTCGTGGCTGCCGGAAATAAGCTATGGCTGCTGGACGGGTTCGATCCTCATTTCATTAAAGGAAAAGGAAACGGGGAGAAAAAGACTCTGCCCTGACGTTTATATATGGAGAAGGGATTATGAAGATAGCTTATTTCGACTGTTTTTCAGGGGCCAGCGGCGACATGTGCCTGGGGGCGCTGGTGGACGCAGGCGTACCTGTTGATGAGTTGGAGAAGGAACTCGGGAAACTGCCGGTTGGGGGCTTTCACCTCAAGGCGAGAAGAGTGAGGCGGAGCGGAATTTCCGCGACAAAGGTCGATGTCCTGCTCGACGCCGGAAGCAGGGGCGGACATAAAAAGGCGAGGCGGTGGGCCGATATACGCGAGATCATCAGGAGATCCTCTTTCAGCAGTACCACGAAAGAGAGGGCGAAGGTGATATTCACTGCACTGTTCAAGGCGGAAGCAAGGGTCCACGGTGAACAGATAAGCAAGGTCCATTTACATGAACTCGGAGCAGTCGATTGTCTCGTAGACATATTCGGCACTTTGGCCGGGCTCGAGCTGCTGGACGTGGGAAAGGTTTACGCGTCGCCGCTCAACCTGGGCGGCGGTTCGGTAAAAACGACGCACGGGATTCTGCCTGTGCCGGCGCCGGCAACGGCTGAGGTCCTCAGAGACGTACCGGTTTATTCTTCGGGTGAGCCCTTTGAGCTTACGACTCCCACCGGAGCGGCCATATTGAAGTCTCTGGCCTCCGGATTTGGCGGGATGCCCAATCTTGTCCCTGAGAGGATCGGGATGGGCGCGGGAGAAAGGGAGATCGAAGGAAGGCCGAATGTCCTGAGATTGCTGATCGGTGCTCCCCACCGGGATGAGGGGCACAAAGCGGTGACGGTGATAGAGACAAATATCGACGATATGAACCCCCAGGTGTACGGGCATCTCATAGAGCGGCTTTTCGGAAACGGGGCTCTCGATGTATTCATGACACAGGTGATCATGAAGAAAATGAGACCGGGTGTAGGCCTGACTGTGTTGTGCGAGAAAGGTAAGAGAGACGACCTGGCGGCACTTATACTGCGGGAAACCACCAGCATAGGCGTCCGCTGGTATGAGGCATCGAGGCTGACGATGGAGAGAGAGCTGAGAGAGGTCAGCACAAAATACGGAGAAGTCCGGATCAAGGTGTCGGGCCTTGAAGGGGTCGCAATGAAGGTCATGCCGGAATATGAAGACTGCAGGAAACTGGCGAAGAAAAACGGTGTACCTCTTCTTGATGTGATCGAGGAAGCCAGGAGGGCCGGACAGGCCTATTTGGGTATGATGAAGTAAAAATTGTTCCCGTACTTAGTGGCCTCGTAGCCCGCGACGCCGCCGTGAATTTCGATGGCGTTTTTGATAAACGAAAGGCCGTGGCCGGTGCCGGGTTTGTCCAGGGCATTTGATGCGCGGAACTCCTCTTTAAAAAGGTGCGTTCTCTCTTCCTCCGGGACGTGCGGACCCGTGCTGAAAACGTTGTATTTCACTCCGTCTTTTCCATGGCCGAAGAAATCTTTGACGATACTGTGCCCGTAAGCTATATATTTTTTACGCTCGCCTGTGTCCGTCAGGACTTCCTGTGTGTATTTGAGAGCGTTCGAAAAGAGGTTTGCATATACCTGGGCGATCAACCCTACATCGACGACGTTGATGACCTCCTCATCAGGGATGCCGCTCATTCTGTCGTCGATCGAAATCCCGGCCTTTCCAAACTGGTCCAGATAACGTTCTATCTGCGGCATGACGACATCTTTTTTCATGTTGCAGGGTTTCGTGCGGAGTGTAAGACGGCCCTGATCGAAATGGCTCTTACGGAAGAGCGTTTCTATAAAGAGGGTCATGTTATTGTAATGTTTTTCGAGGTTTTCCAGTTCCGCATCAAACCCGGAATTAATGTTCACAAGTTCTTTCAGCGCTTTTTCGACCGCAGTCCTGTCGATGTCCCCCGCCTGCGCGAGATCGGAGAGCTGCTTTTCGAGGGCTTCATTCCTCTTTGAGTTGGCCCTGAGCCGCCTGAGAAAGAGCTTATAAACCATGTTCGGGACTATTATATTATGTTCTATATCAGCGACCAGACTCATGATGAATCTCAGGTGTTCGATATTCTTCTCTACCATAATCTTGTTATGGATCCTGAACCCTATTCGGTTTGCGTATTTCTCGAAAAAAAGTTCCGTATGGGAGTCCGGCCTGTCGATCGGATATACCTCAAGCAGCCCGAGGACGTCGTCCTCCGTCCGGAACGGAAGCTGTTCGATCAGGAATTTTTTCCCCCTGATGGTCAGCACCAGGCTCTTCCTCTCTGTATAATAGGGACGCTCCTGAGGTTTCACGTCAGCGGGAGGAGGAGTATGCAGGCCATAGGCTCCGTCTTCGGTCGCCGCTGCAAGGCTGAAACCGCTGGACCTGGGGTCGACGAGGTAGAGGCGTGCATCAAGATTGAAAAAACTCTTCGGCACAGCTACGCACAGGATATGAAAATGGGCGATGCTGCTGAACTCCTGGGCCAGATCGAAAAAAGTTTTGAGAGCGTTGTTCTCGGTCTGGCTGAAATTATACCTGAGATAATCGCTCTTTTTGATTTCTATTCTTTCAAGAATGTTGGTTAATGTCGCCATTCCTTAATTCACTCCCCGAACCTCTTTGCTGGACGGTTTAATTGTATCATAATCCGCAGATCATGTAACTGCAGGTCAAGAGCGAAAGAGGTTTTCTCCGCGGGAGGGCGGGTGGGGCCTGTCATGGAGTATCATTATGGTCGAAAAGGGGCTCCATTTCTCCTTCGTGAAAAGACGAAGGGTGCTTGTAGTGTTCCTTCCTGTAGAATTTAAGGAGTTTCCTTATGAGTCTGCCGGGCTGAGTGTCATAGAAAATCCTCGCCCCCGTATTCTTATTTATCACCTTCACGATATCTTTGATCTCGGAGGTGATTCCGCCCGTACCCATTACGATGCCTATCAACTTGCCTTCATCGTAAGCAATAGCGAATTCCCCGAGGGTGCCAGAACGGCCGCCTACGATGATCACGATATCGGAGGACCGTATATTGACGATTTCCCGGCCCATAAGGCCGCTGCCGGTAAATATAAGTACATCGTGGTGCTCAGCCGGCGACTGGTATTTGTGGACATGTTCCCATAGACTTAGTCCCGGGGATATTCCCACCACCATACCGCCTGCATCGTTAGCGCCGCGTGCCGCCTCGAGGGGCAGTCCGGGGCAGGCCCCTGTGACGGTGATGCAGCCGGATTCAGCGATTGCGCGACCTATATTGAATGCAACCTCCCTGTGAGCCGTCGGAATATCTCCGCTTGCGTCGCCCATCACACCTATCTTTAATTTCATCAGATCTCCTTTCTTCAGCTCATTGACCCGGGGTTCCGTCTTTTCCCTGCAACCATCAATTCTACACCTGGAAGGGGAAAGGTACAAATCCTTCTGCCACTGTTTAAGGAGGGCTCTCACGATGGGCAAGAAACTACAACTCTGCCTTACAGCTGCATAACTCTTACAAAAAGAGGGCGTGCGTGCAGAAAAAAACCATGTTTTGCGCGGCTCCGCAACGTACCCCGAGTGGCTGAATACCCTTCGCAGAAAATCACCCGGCCTTGTGTCCGCTGTTTCCGTGATCAGAATAAATCCTTCCGCCATATGTGGGCTTTTTATGCCTGCCAGCCCTCTTCTCTATGCACCGTCCCTAGACGGAAGGCTGGAACCGTCTGAGTCTCAGCGCGTTTGTGACCACGGTAACGGAGGACATCCCCATCGCGGCAGCCGCGAACATAGGATTAAGCAGTATTCCGAAAAAGGGGAAGAGGACCCCCGCGGCGACCGGTATGAGAATCACATTATAGGCGAAGGCCCAGAAAAGGTTCTGTTTGATGTTCCGCATCGTCGCCTTCGAAAGTGCTATGGCTGTGACCACTCCCCTGATATTGCCTCCGATGAGCGTGATGTCGGCCGCCTCCATCGCGACGTCAGTTCCGGTGCCTATAGCGATGCCGATGTCGGCCTGGGCAAGTGCCGGCGCGTCGTTAATTCCGTCGCCGACCATTGCTACCACCCTGGCTTCCGATTGGAGTTTTCTGACTTCCCTTGCCTTGTCTTCCGGAAGCACCTCGGCCAGCACTCTGTCTATGCCTGCCTGACGCGCAATTGCTTCACCAGTGCGTTTATTGTCCCCGGTCATCATTATAACCTCGACGCCGAGGTCGTGAAGAGCCCTTACCGCTGCCACGGAATCTTCTTTTAGTGTGTCTGCGACGGCGATGACTCCTGAAGCCTGGTTTTCCACGCTCAGAAATATCGGGGTTTTACCCTGTGCAGAAAGATGCTCCGCCTCCTCCTTCAGATTTTCCAGGCGCACCCCCTCGTCCCTCAGGAACCTCTCATTTCCAATCAGGATATTCTTGCCGTCAATCCTTGCCCTGATTCCGTGGCCCGGAATCGCACGGAAGTTTTCAGCGCCTTTAGTGGCAATATCGTCGTCCTTCGCCTTCTTCAGTATCGCCTCGCCGAGGGGATGCTCAGAGCCTTTTTCCGCGGAGGCGGCATAAAACAGCACCTCTTTCGCCGAAAGTCCGTTAGCGATAACATCGGTGACCTCGGGAGCGCCTTTCGTCAGGGTCCCCGTTTTGTCGAAAACCACCGTGCCTATTTTATGGGCGGTCTCGAGCGACTCGCCGCTCCTTATGAGGACGCCGTTTTCAGCCCCCTTGCCGGTCCCGACCATGATGGAAGTGGGTGTCGCAAGTCCGAGGGAACAGGGGCAGGCGATAATGAGCACGGCTATGAAGTTAAGGACGGCATACGTGAATGCCGGAGCCGGGCCGAAAACATACCAGACAAGAAATGTGAGCGCGGCCACTCCGATGACAGCCGGTACAAAATAGGAGGCTATGAGGTCCGCAAGCCTGGCTATAGGGGGTTTTGTACCCTGTGCGGACTGGACCAGGTCGATGATGTGCGCGAGCATTGTATCCCTGCCCACCTTCGTGGCTTCGAATTTGAAAGCCCCTGTCTTATTCATGGTCGCCCCTATCACCGGTTCTCCCGCATTCTTTTCAACCGGGATGGATTCGCCGGTGA
>JBJKOV010000162.1:0-1347 GCA_046707105.1 Thermodesulfovibrionales bacterium | reverse complement strand
ACGAAAAGGACACCGAAAAATAAACCGCCGACTTTTGTAAAGCAGTCATATGCCTGTTTCATTAATGCCTCCTGGTGGATGATATCATTATTATGACGGACTCGAATAATAAAATATCCGCTACCTGTCTCGCCGGACAAAATTCATTTCGTCCGGTTGCTGAAACTGTTAATCGGCTTCAAAGTGTTGCTGAGGCCTGTTTTTCGTCCCGGATTCCTTCTTAAGAAAATGTACTTTATTCCTACTCTCATTCTACCTACTTACCCACATAAGTCAACTGTTTACGCCGGAGGCCGGGTCCAGGGAGTGCAACTTTCCGGATATAACGAACAAAAAGGGGCTGCGGAATATCCACAGCCCCTTTCATCTTTCAGAAATAAGCCCCGCCTTATTTTACCGCGTCTTTGAACCCCTTTCCCGCCTTGAACTTCGGCACCTTTGAGGCCTTGATCTTGATGGTCTCCCCTGTCTGAGGGTTCCTGCCATTCCTCGCCGCCCTCTTCGATACCGAGAACGTCCCGAAGCCGGTCAGAGCGACCTTCTCGCCTTTCTTCACCGTCTTCTTCACCCCGTCGATGAATGAATGCAACGCCTTCTCCGCCGCCGCCTTCGCAATGTCGGCGTCCTTCGCCATCTTTTCAATCAGATCCGCTTTCGTCATAAATCCCCCCTGAGGAAATATTATTAGAGCATTATACATGAACCCGCCATTAACAGCTATCTCCCATTTAAAGGATAAATGCTGCAGTTGACAAGGTCCTCCTTATCTGATTGGCCCTGCCCATTCCGCAGACGTATGAAATAATGTCATCGTTATTTGTAACGCTGCTCGAATTCCGCTTTACGCTTCATCCTTTCCGCCTTTACTGCAGGGTCTTCCTTGCCTATGGACCATCGATGGTCGGGTGAATTCAGCACTTCCGAAAGCAGGTCGTCAAGTTCGCCTGCCAGCTTTTGTGCCTCCGGTTTGCCGTCCTTCCTGCCCCTCTCAATAATCTCCCTGATTTCAGGGATGTATTCACCATAGAAGTTTTTGGCAAGATCAAAGTTGCCGTGCCATTGCGTATAATCAGGGGCCATCATGGAAGCCCCCATGCGGGCGCGGCGGCCTTCGTGGTGCCAGAGTTCGAACCAGGTCCAGTCTATCCTGTGGGAAAATTGAGCGTATCGGCTACCCTCCACCGCCTTGAGCACCGCCGTCGCTTTTGCGAAGAGCTTTGCGCCCGGTTCAGCGAACTTCTGGTTATACAGTTGCAGTTCGGCTTCGTACTGGACATAGAAGGAATTTATGAAATTGATGTTATGGCATGAGGCGCACACCTTCTTCATGTTTTCCTCGCGCACCTC
>JBJKOV010000161.1:0-1954 GCA_046707105.1 Thermodesulfovibrionales bacterium | reverse complement strand
ATTTGAGAGCTGAAGCGCATGCGCGAGATGTTCCGGCAGCAACGAGGAAATTGAACCGTTCATAGCTGTTCATTTCTGAAACAGCATATCGCTAACATCCATACCATTTTTCCTTATAAATCCGCATGTTGCATTCTGGCATCCCCCTTGCTTTTCTTTGGTGCGTCTAAAATCGCAACGGCAAGGAAGTGAAGGAAGGAACTGAAGGTATGAAAGGCGACAGAAACATTCTTCCCGGCATAAGCGGACCGGGGGACGTCCTGAATCAAGGGTCGGGGCTGGTGCAGTCGGCATATTGGCGTCCTCTATTGATAACCAGGAGAACCGTCGCCCCCTTTATCATCGCGGAATACATTCAATATGGCGATACACGGCAGATCCGTGGGGGGAAGCAAGGGTGAAGGGAAAAGAGCTTTTATTCGTCACTTATAATGACGATAATTTCGATGAAGGGCTCTCTTATGCCGTTGACCTCGCCAGGACAATGGGCGACAGCATCCGTATATTGATGGTCTACAAAAGAACGGTGATCGAAAACTTTGAAGATAAGACGGCCGGAGAACCGATCAGCGAGGATTACAGTAAACCGCAGGACAAATTCGAAAGCAAGCTTTCCCTCATAAAAGAAAAATGCAAAGAAGCCGGTGTTTCCGTGGACATCAGCACGGCCGCCACGGACGCCGTTACGGCCATAAAGAACGTCCTCAGGCAGAATACGAGGATCGACATGGTATTGCTGAGTCCGGGCATCACCAACGACAGCGACATTACCTCAAAGACACTGAACAAGTTAGTCAAAACAGCATCAAGGCCGATTGTGACAATGGCCAAACAGGCAGACACTGCCTGAATATAAAAAAAGGAGAAAGAGGAGGACTGGATGTATCTTTACTTACCTGTAGCATTAACCAGTATGAACATTTTGATTCCGGTAGGCCTGGGATTGGCGGTAGGGCTTCTCTCAGGCTTGTTCGGAGTGGGAGGCGGTTTTCTTCTCACTCCGCTTTTGATCATGTTCGGCATCCCTTCGACAGTAGCGGCTGCCACCGATTCGAACCAGATAGTGGCGGCTTCCACGTCGGGCACATATGCCCACTGGAAGATAGGAAACGTGGATTTCAAAATGGGGCTCCTGCTTCTGGCCGGCGGCTTTGTCGGCGGTCTCGTGGGGGTCCAGGGGATCAAGATTCTGAGGGCGATGGGAAACGCCGACTTCGTCATCAAGATAACCTATGTCCTTATGCTCGGAACCGTCGGCGGCTACATGTTCATTGAGAGCCTTCAAAGCATGAAGAAAAAGAAGACGGAGGAGGCAAAACCGAAAAAGGACTCGGCCTTCGGAAAGTTTCTGAACTCCCTTCCCTTCCAGACCCGGTTCGAAAAGTCGGGGGTAACGCATTCAGCCCTCGTCCCGATAGTATTCGGCGGCTTTGTCGGTATATTGGCCGCCGTCATGGGGGTCGGGGGAGGTTTTCTGATGGTGCCGGTAATGGTCTATATCCTCAGGATGCCCATGCATGTCGTCGTCGGCACAAGTCTCTTCCAGATTCTCTTCAACTGCATAGAAGTGACTTTCCTTCAGGCATACACCAACCACACGGTGGATTTTATACTCGCGGTGCTTCTCCTCATCGGCTCCACTGTCGGTGCGCAGATCGGCACGGTCTTCGGCAGAAAGCTCAAGGGCGATCAGTTGAAGATAATCCTGGCGGGCATCGTGCTCGTGGTGACCGTAAAAATGGTCTTCGATCTCACAATCACGCCGTCCTTACTCCTCGGCCAGGCGGGAGGGCACTAATATGAACAGATTTTGTTATGCATTGCAGGTGGCGGTCATGGCCGTTATCATCAGCGGCGGCCTCTTGTCAATATCCCGGGGAGAACTGTCCGCGCAGTTGACAACTGCCGCAAACCACAACCACATCAACGTAGACTTTTTATACCACGGCAGTTC
>JBJKOV010000160.1:0-6387 GCA_046707105.1 Thermodesulfovibrionales bacterium | reverse complement strand
GGTCCTCCACTACCGGGTACAACCCGTTGTGTTCCATGAATTCGTCGAATGCACGGGTCGTGATGGCGAAGGCGTCGGGGACATTCAGCTTCAAATAATTTTTCAGTTCGGCGAGGGTCGCGTTTTTCCCACCGACCTCGCGGGTCATGTCCCAGGAAATATCCTCATAAAAGAAAAGCCTCTGGCCGGTTACGGAAGCGACATCGTATATCATCCCCGTGACCCGGGCGTCGATGCGGTCGAAGACCCCGCTCAGCTGTCCGTACCTTCCGCGGGTGAGAATATCGAAGTTCCTGATGGAACCTGCCACGACAGCCGACAGCCGCGTGTAAGTGTCTTTGATGTAGTTAACATCGAAGAGGTAGTCTCCGCCCAGCTTCTCCCCCATATCGGCCATGATCTCAAGCGCGCGGTTGTTGTTGTCAAGCACATCCCTGAACCTGTCGAAAACCTCCCTGAACGAAAGGTCCCCCCCCGGGCGCCTCCTGGAAAGTCCTAAAAAAGACTTCAAATGTCCGACGATGTCCTTCATGCTGTTGGCGATATTTCTATCACCTCTTCCCTTCGTCCAGGGCCCTCTGGATCGATGCCTTCAGCTCCTTTATCTTGACCGGCTTGGGGAAAAAGTCGTGGACGTCCGACCTCAATGCCTCGATCGCCGCATCAAGGTTCGCAAAGGCCGTAATCATGATCACCCTGGTGTCGGGGTAGAGCCTTCTTACGGTCCTCAATACTTCCATCCCGTCTATACCTTTCATTTTATAGTCTGTAACCACAATATCAAACTTTTGCTCCGCAAGCCTCCTGAGCGCGGGCTCAGCATTCAGGAATGTCTCCACCTCGTAGCCCTCCTGATCGAGGGACATTTTGGCCATATCGCAGACTATTTTTTCATCGTCGATCACCATTATCCTATAATTGCTCATCCAGTGCCTCCTTTCCTTTGTAAACCGGAAGTTCTATAGTGAATGTCGTGCCGGCCCCCACCGTGCTTTCAACTTTTATGTTACCCTTGTGGTTTTTGATTATCCCATAACTTACCGACAGGCCTAGACCAGTTCCCCCGACGCCCTTTGTGGTGAAAAAGGGATCGAATATGTGCGAAAGAAACTCCGGAGGTATGCCCTTGCCGGTATCTCTGACATCGAACCTGACGGTATCTGCGTTCTCTCCCCGCTCGGTTGCAAGGGAAAGGGTCCCCCCGGGCTGCATTGCATGCACGGCGTTCAGAATGAGGTTCACCAGTACCTGCTGGATCTGGTGGTCATCTATGAACACGCTGGGGAGGCCGGGCCGGAGGGACAGTTTTGTCTCTATGTTGGAAATGTCGAGCGTGTTCTGCATGAGTTTCAATGACTTCTGCACGGTATCGTTTACATCGGCTTCCCTGCGGTTGGCCTCCTTCGGCTTCGAAAAATCCAGCAGGTTCTTGACGATCTCCTGGATCCTTTCGGCCTCGCCTTCCACCTTCTTCATGAGTTCTATCCTGCTTTCCTTATTCAAAAAGTCATGATATTCCATAAAGTTCTGGGCGATCATCGAGATGTTGTTCAGGGGATTGGTCAATTCGTGCGCAACGCCCGCCGTGAGCACTCCCAGGGATGCCAGTTTTTTTGACTGGATAAGCTCTTCCTCACGGGTCTTCAGTTCGTGCGACATGGTATTGATGGCGCTCATTACAGTGCCGAACTCATCGGCAGGCACCACCCCCCTGACGCTGTTGAAATTCCCATCGGAGATCGACTTGGCCAGTTTCTCTATCTCCCGCAGGGAAAGGAGGATCTTCTGGGATATGAAATGGCTTACGACCACAGCCATGACGACGATGGCCCAGAAAGAATAAAAAAGGACCTTCTTGGAATTGGAGATGATTTCGTTCACCCTTCTCTTTTCGAGCTTTGTGGTGGTGTCAGAGAACTCCCGCAATTTTCTTCCGGCCGCCCTCAGCATCGTCTCCATCTCTATATCCCTGCTGCGGCTCCTCCTGATCTCCTCTACCGCAGTGGAATATCTCTTCAGAAGGTCCCTGAGCTTTTCGAGGTTGTCTTCGCCGATCGCGCGGGAGATGTCGTTTTTTACCGCTTCTATTGACTCCATGGTGTTGTTTATCTTGTCTCTTATTTCGAACAGGGCCGCTTCGTCTCCATAGAGGAAATAGTTCTTCTCCGAAATCCTCATCTCAAGAAAGGACGCGTTCAGGTCGTCGGCTATCTCGACAAACCTCAGTTTGGTCAGCATTACATTGAGGTTCTCCATAGCAAAAAAACCTACAAGGAGAATCAAAGTAATATTGAACACATTCGAGAGTATAATATTATTTTCTATCTTCATTTCTCCCTATTATACTCTATTAAAGTGTATGTCGATTGTGTGCCGGCCCCGGGCGATTGGGCAAACGCAGAAGTGCATTAAGCAGCCGCAAGGGGGGCGAAGGTGCAGGAGGGGATTGACGATCTCGATGCCATGACAAGAGGTACCCGCCTGCCGTTATGTGGCCGGCGGAGATTCAGAAGCTCGGCGATATCTGAAGAGGATGAACAGGAAGCAGGCCGCCCGCGGGTTACCTGACAGGAGGCCGTTCGGGTTCCCCGGCCCGGAGTGAAATCGCCGCAACCGTATTTTCGGCGCTGCCGGCGCCGGGTTTCAGTCGGACGCGTTAATACGCCGGGGCTGAATAAAAGGCACTGCTTTGGCTTTTATCTGACGACTATGACGCTGCAGTGGGCAAGGGTGATGATATGCCGCGCAACCGATCCCAGGAGCAAGCCTCCGAGCCTTGACCTGCCCTTGTGTCCCACTACGATGAGGGAACAGTTCTTTTCGTCGGCATACTTCACAATCGTATCGGCCGGATGCCCTATGGCAACATCGGTGGTTATCTTTACGCCGCTTGACCCGGCTTTCTCAACAAGCGCTCTCAATTCAGTCTTGAATTCTTCGGCGGCCTCTTCCTCCAGGCTGCCCGTATCGACGAGATTCATGCCCTCGGGAGGTCTGACTACGGAAAGCACGATAATCTCCGGTGTCGATTTGTGTGAGACGGACATGTCGACTGCAAAATCAAAGGCCTTGTATGACTCTTCAGAGGCGTCAAAACCGACAAGTATTTTCGAGATCATTTAAAAACCCCTTTCGTTTGTACGTTTCCTGGCTCAAGAGTGCCAAATCCGTCTACAATAAAGTTTATCCTATTTTGAAGAATTTTTTTTGCCGCTCTGCGGTCCGCCGCAGTTTGGCCCAACACCCCCGGGAAGACCTTTCCGGAGGCCGCATCCTGTTTAGTGCGACGTCGCTTTCTTAAGCACCTCTCTGTTATAGGCCGAGAAAACATCTTTTCTGCTTACCATGCCGATTACCTTTCTCGGCTCGCTTCTTTCCACAACCGGCAGTTCGTCTATTGCTTTCTGCGTGAACTTCTCCACGGCTGTATTGAGGTTCTCATCGGGATAGACCACAAGGACGTTTTCAGTGGCGATTTCCTTCGCCCGGACGACATCCCTTACGCGTTTCTCAGTCACTACAAGCCTTACATCGTGAAACGAAACTATTCCTGTCATCAGCCCCTGGGCGTCGAGCAAGGGAATATAGAAATTCTCCCTGTCGATCATCTCGTTTATGAGCTCATCCAGCTTGGAGTCTTCCGGCGCCGTTACGAAGTCCTTTCTCATGATGTCTTTTATATTGATGCTGCTCATGATGCCCACTTCCCTGCCGGCGTGCAGATTAATGCCCCTCTTGGTCAGCGGCACAGTATCGATGGAGTCATGGCAGAGCCTCCTGGCCACCATGGTGCCGATGACGGCGGAGAGCATGACAGGGACGATGATCTGATAATCTCCGGTCATCTCGAACATGAGGAAAATCCCGGTGAGAGGCGCATGGGTTGCCGCCGCGAGGAAGGCCCCTATCCCCACCGCGGAATAAGCCGAAGGACCGGCCGTAAAGCCGGGGAAGAGCCAGTGGACAAGGTAGCCATAGGTGTCCCCGGCCATGGCCCCTATGAAGATCGAGGGCGCGAAGACGCCGCCGGCGCCTCCGGAGCCGATGGTTATGGATGTGGCCACGATCTTGAAGAGGGTGAGCAGCAGGACTATGACGAAGGTTATCTTGCCGACAAGCGCCAGGTTGACGATATCGTAGCCGTTTCCCATGACCTGCGGGAGGAATATGGCGATCACGCCTATCATGAGGGCCCCGAGCACAGGCTTCATCTGGGGGTGGATCTTGATTTTCTCGAACCTGTCGGAGATGCCGTGGAAGATTTTGATATAGAAAACGCCCAGAAAACCCATCAGGACTCCGAATATCATATAGAGCGGCAATTCCGCCATGCTCTTCAGGTGGTACTGCGGGACCGTGAAGGCGGGGTTGGGGCCGTAAACAGCCCTCGTTACGACCGTGGCCATCGCCGCAGCTATGACGATGGCGGTAAAGGAGGACATCTCATAATCTCCCAGCAGCACTATCTCCGTTGCGAACATCACCCCGGCAATGGGGGCGTTGAAGGTGGCCGCTATGCCCGCGCCTGCACCGGCCGCGATGAGGAGCTTCAGCCTTTCTCCGGAGGCCCTGAAGTACTGGCCCACCCCGGAGCCCACGGTGCCGCCGATTACGGCTATCGGGCCCTCTACTCCGGCCGACCCGCCGCTGCCTATGGTAATGGCGACGGAAAAGGTCTTAAGAAAGATGTTTCTCAGCTTGAGAAAGCCGCCCTTTAAGTTTACCTTTTCGATGAAATTAGGGAAGCCGTAGCCGTTTATTTCGCCGGGAAAGGCAAGCGACAGGGGGATCAGCAGCAGCGCCCCGCCTATGGGCAGGAGGGGCAGTAAAATCTTGTATATTCCTCCCCGTTCAAGCGAGAGAAGACCTCCTATCCGCGTGAAAAAAATATTATTGATGAAGTCAATGCTGACGTGCAGGAAGGCATTGGCAAGCCCTGCCAGAACCCCGACCGCAACGGACAGGATAATGAGGGCCGTGTGCTCGTGCATGTGAGATTCGAGCCAGGAGAGCAGACCGTAAAACTTACCTCTCTTATCTTCGCCGGTCCCGAGACTAACGCCGTCCATCTTCCACCTGAGCGGCTATGACCTCAACCGGCCTTCCAGTGTTGCGGAACATTATGATATTTTCCCTCATCCTTCTTTTCCATTCAGCCCCTGCATAGATCAGTGCGCGGAGCCGGAGCAGACAGATCACCATTAGGACTTCAGTGCTTGAATATGTACAGCCCCCCTATGAAGAAGAGAACCGCTATGAGCATGCCTTTAAGCCACTTCTCGTTCATGTGCGGCGAGAGCTTCGGCCCAAGTATGGAGCCCACCACCATGCCGGCCACTTCGATCGCCATAAGGGACCAGATGAGGTGGACATGCATCCTCATATAGGATATGGTCGCCACCGTGGCCGAGAACATGACCGCCAAAACGCTTGCACCCGCTGCTACGAAGACAGGGAACCCCACCATGTCGATAAAGAAAGGAGAAATCAGAAATCCGCCTCCCACACCGAAGATAGTGGCCACCGTAATAATGGTTAAGCCTGCAAAAAAGAGGGCTATGGGGGAAAAAGAGTAGTCGATGCCCAGGATCGTATAATCCATCCTTTTTAGCGTGAACCTTCCGGCCCTCGTTATCAGTTCGCCGGCGGGTGGATCGTCCTGCAGGGCCGGGTCCCCGGGGGCTGTTCTTAACTGTCTTTCCTTCATGAGCTGCTTTGTGAGTTTATACGCCATCAAGAGGGACACGGCGAGTATCATAAACCCGAAATAACTTTTGAAGGATTTGGCGTTGGTAAGATAATGCGTGGACAACCACGGGCCCAGGACCCCTCCTATCATGCCCCCCGAGGCAAGCGACAGGGCGGCATAAGTTATCACCTTGACTATCTTCCTGACCCTTTCCTGCCTCATATAGGTGGGGACCGCCACTATGGCCGAGATGATGACGAGTATAAGGCTCATCGGTTTTGTGGGGTTGACTGGAGCGTTCAAAATAGATATGTATCCGAAGACCGCGAGCACTCCGCCGGCGCCGCCGGTGGAGGTGTATACGAACCCGACAAAAACCGCCCACACAAAAGCTATTATCCAGAAACTTAAAGAATGCATATGTATATACCTGCCTTCATTATTTTTGCAAACTCTGCTACGGCTTTTTTCCCTGACTTACTAAAAGTACTGCGAAGCGCTCAGGCGGGCTGTCCGGCTATGCTGATAGCTCGGGCAGAGATGCTGATCATAGGCGGGCCTGTCTTCCCCCTTCGATATGCACTCAACTCCAACACCTTGTTCAACCCTGCTCCTTTTTCCGCGCTAATTTACTTTGATTACAAAATCGTAATATTATCTGCCGATATTATGAAGAAATTATGAAGAGAATGTGAAGC
>JBJKOV010000159.1:0-21138 GCA_046707105.1 Thermodesulfovibrionales bacterium | reverse complement strand
TATAAAGAACCCGCGCCTTTTTCTGCTTCTCCTCCTGTCCTCCTCAATGGGCGGCAGGAGAGGGGGGTGGGGCGGCGGAGGTTTCGGAGGCGGAGGTTTCGGCGGAGGCAGCTTCGGCGGGGGCGGTTGGGGCGGTTTCGGCGGCGGCGGAGCATCGGGCGGATGGTAAGGATTAAAGAAATTTCATGTTAGTCCCTTAGAAAATAAAAGCTGGACAAGAAACATGAAAGAATACCGGGTCACCGCAGAGACGCGGAGGGCGCAGAGAGTGTAAATTATATATTTCTGCTGAGAGGGCAGAAATATATAAACTGTCATGATGGGCTTTTTTTGTTTTCCGGACGTCTCACCGGAAAACAAAATTAATGGTATCTCTGCGAACTCTGCGTCTCAGCGGTGGAAATGTTTTGGTTCCGGCTTTGCCGGGTTAGGAATGTAACTTGTTTTCATAAAGGGAGGATTGCGATGGGAAAAGGAGCAAAGACAGCGCTTGTGATCCTGGCTATTATTGTGGTCGTAGCGGCCATGACGGTAGGATGGGGGATCAATGAATATAATAAGGTGATCACCATGGACGAAGGGGTCAAGGCCAGCTGGGCACAGGTCGAGAACCAGTTGAAGAGGCGGTATGATCTCATACCGAACCTGGTGGAGACCGTCAAGGGCTATGCGAAGCACGAGAAGGAGCTCTTTGAAAATATCGCGGAGGCAAGGACGAAATATTTCCAGGCTTCCGGTGTCAAGGGAAAGATAGATGCATCGAACAGGCTTGAGGGCGTGTTGTCGAGGCTTCTCATGCTGCGCGAGTCTTACCCGCAGTTGAAGGCAACCGAGTCTTTTCTGAAACTTCAGGATAGTCTTGAGGGGACGGAAAACAGGATCGCGGTCGAGAGGATGAGGTATAACGAGGCGGTCCGGACGCTCGACACCTACAGAAGGACCGTCTACGGCAGGTTTTTCTCTGCCCTGGCGGGTGTATCGGCGGCCCAGTATTATCAACTGCCCGAAGGTGAAGCGGCCGCGCCGAAGGTAAAATTCTGACCGGCCGGGCTGCGCCCTGTTTTATTAAGATCTCGACCAGAAAATCCCTCCTGACCTTCCTTTGACAAAGGGAAGTCAGGAGGGATTTTTCAGTGCAAAATCTATCCTGAACTGTTCAGAACTTAATGAACCTCTTCGGCCGGGCCGCCCGTCACTCCTCCGTCCGAGAGTCCTTCCGGCAATCCTTCGGTCAAGAGCCTCTTGGCCCCTATAAACCTCTTGAGGAAGTAGGGCGTGTCGAGACTGCTGATAGTCACCTTTCTGCCCTTCGATGATGCATGGATGAAAAGGTTATTGCCGATATAGATGCCAACGTGGGAGGGAAAAGAGGCGTAAGTTCTGAAGAAGACGAGATCCCCGACCGATAACTGGTCCTTGTCTATCGGCTCTCCCGAATTGAACTGTTCCCTGGCGGTTCTCGGCAGGTCGATCCCGAAGAGCCCGTAAACTTTCTTCACATATGCCGAACAGTCTATCCCGAGGATACTGTTTCCACCGAACTTGTACGGTATGTTAAGCATTTTTTTTGCGAATGCAACCAGCCTGCCGGGGGCTGGCTGGCCGGCGGCTTCTTCCGGAGCCGGAGCCCCGCTGACATCCTTATCGTCATTCTTTTCGATCACCCCGGCGTACGCTTCCGCCGCGGCAGGATCTTCGACCGTCTCCTGGAGGTAGAGTTTCTGCCCCGCCTTTACGACAGGCGTCTCCATCTCATTTATTTCCATAAGGTCGTCGGGATCTATGTTGAACTTCTTCGCTATCTTCCAGATATTATCGCCTTTTCTGACAACGTACGTTCTCGGGCCTGCCGTCCGTATGAGGAGCTTCTGACCTCTTTTCAGTTTCGACGTCCTGAGCTCGTTCAGGTCTTTGAGGTCGGCGACGGTGACATAGTATTCGCGGGCAATGGAGGAGAGGCTCTCCCCTCTCTTTACTGTGTGATAAAGGTCGGAGGCGGTTTGCCTCACCGATTTAAGATCGTCGTTTCTGTATAAGCCGGACTTGGGCATTTCGTCTGAGACGGTCTCCGCGGATTTTTCTGCTGTCCTGCCGGCGCCCTCGTGCTTTACCGGAATCAGAATCCTCGATCCCGGCTTTAGTCGCGCCGTTTTGACCCTGTTGATGTGACGTATCGCCCTGACGCTCACCTTGTACCTGTGCGCTATGCCAGAGAGAGTGTCGCCTTTTCGCACGGTGTACCGGATATTGGCGTAAGCATCTGCGCCTGCGCAAAGGAAAAGGATGGACAACAGGAGGGCACACGAGAGCTTCCACACAGAAAATGAGCAGATTTTCAAGCCGCCTCCTCTCTGTTCAGCTCCTTGATTGTCGGCAGTTCGGTCAGGTCCTTTAACCCGAAGTACTGCAGAAACTCGCGGGTGGTACTGTAGAGGAGCGGCCTCCCGGGCATCTCCTTGCGGCCCATAATCTTGACGAGCCTTCGTTCAATAAGTGTCTTGATGACACCGTCGGAATTGACTCCGCGTATCTGCTCTATCTCGGCCTTGATAATAGGCTGGTTGTAAGCGACGATCGCCAGGGTTTCCAGTGCAGGCATGGAAAGTTTATTTGATGTGTTTGTGCTCCGGAACGTTCTTATCGACCGGGCACAGTCGGGGCTCGTTACCATCTGGTAGCCGTTTGCGATTTCGATGATCTGGAGCCCGCCGTTCCTTTCCCGGTATTCCGAGACCAGGCCGTCGAGGATCTGTTTGATCTCGGCCTCAGGAATTTCAGTTATGCCCTTAATAGCCGAGAGCGCGACCGGTTCGCCCGCGACGAAGAGCAGCGCCTCTATTACCGATTTTTTCTCCTGGATCTCCATAATGAAATCTCTGATACTATATCAAAAGAAGGGCGTTTATTCAACGAATTTCTATTGTCGTGGGAGACCATTTGGTGGAGCCGGCAATTTCTGGAAAATCCTCCCTCATCGCTCTTTGCGAAAGCGGGAGAATTGGGGCCCGAGTCGTTGCTTTTCGCCGGATGAAACCTTAATATTTCATGGAGAGACTTGCAGGAGGAAAAAAGCGATGATCAAAAGACTTGTTTCAGCCCTTTTGGCTTTCATTCTCGTTGCCGTTTTATCCGGCTGCCACACAATTCACGGCATGGGCCAGGACATAGAACAGGGTGGAAAGGCGATAGAGAAGGCCACTCACTGAAGAGCGGGATGGTAATTTCAGCCCGGATGTGTGCGCACGGCCGGACCTTGTGTTTGAAGTTGATGAACGGAGTGGGCCAACACGGGCCGCGGGCGGAGAGGGCTTGTAAAGGCTGGGAAATTCCTATAAAATTACATACTAAGTCTGATCAATCTTTGATCTAAGAAGAGGTTACGCCATGGAAAAATGGAAATGTACAATCTGCGGATACGTCTACGATCCCGAAGCCGGTGACCCGGACGCGGGCATCGCACCCGGAACATCTTTTGAAGATCTGCCCGATGACTGGGTTTGCCCAATCTGCGGTGCAACGAAAGACCAGTTCGAGAAAGAGTAGCGCCCCGGCTTATTTGGCGCGGCGTATGGATCGACCCATTCGCCGGGAGTGATGTTTTTCCGGCAACAGGCCGGAATGACAAGCAACGGGCCGGAAGTTATTTCAGGCCGAGGACGTCCTGCATGTCATAAAGGCCGGCCGGCTTTCCGGCGAGCCAGAGGGCTGCTTTCAAGGCTCCCCTGGCGAAGGTGTCCCTGCTTGACGCCTTGTGCGTGATCTCGATCCGTTCTCCGAGACCACCGAAGATGACGGTATGCTCCCCGACAATGTCCCCGGCCCTCACGGTCTGAATGCCTATCTCCTTCTTCGTGCGGGGTCCGATGATCCCTTTCCTGGCGAAGACGGCTACATCATCCAGGTTTCTGTCGACGGCGTCCGCAATGACCTGCGCCATTTTCATTGCCGTTCCGCTCGGCGCGTCCTTTTTCATCCTGTGGTGCGCCTCGATGATCTCGATGTCGTAATCGTCGCCCAGGGCCCGTGCCACATCCTGAAGCACCTTCAGCAGAAGGTTCACCCCGAGACTCATATTGGACGCCATAACGCAGGGAATACTCCTTGAAGCCGCCTCGACCTCCTTCATGTCTTCCCTCGTAAAGCCTGTGGTGCCCACGATCATGGCCTTTCCTCTTCCAGCAGCCGTCCTGAGGTTTTCTTTCGTGGTCTCTACGGATGTGAAGTCGACAATGAGATCCACATCATCTATGATAGCTTCCAGGCTGTCTGCCAGACGGATGCCTGTTTCTCCGCTTCCGGTGATCAGGCCGATGTCCCTGCCCGCGTCCTTATGGCCTTTTCTCTCGAACGCGCCCGCCAGTCTTAACCCCTGATATTCTGCGGAGAGGGCTGCTATCCGGCTGCCCATTTTCCCTGCAGCGCCTGCTATCCCGATATTTACCATGTGCTACTCCTCCTGTTTTTTCTCGTCTTCCTCTTCTTCTTTTTTTCCCTCGATCCTGTACTGTTCCGCCGCCCATGCCCCGAGGTCGATCAGCTTGCACCTTTCGGAGCAGAAGGGCCTCCAGGGATTTTCCTCCCATGTCGTTGTCTGTTTGCAGACTGGGCACGTTATCTTCATTGGTTCAGAAGCCTTTTAGCGGCATCAGTGTACATTTTGGAGCGTTCCGTCCTCTTTTTTCAATATATTTTTTATCAACAGATCGGAAATGACGCCATTGGCCAGGCCCGTCAGCGTGCCGATCAGGATTATGACAGGGCTGATTATCAGCACCGCCTCTATCCTTTGAATAAACAGGAAGTACGCCAGGGTCAGCTGTGCCATGTTATGAAAAAGCGCGCCTATAATGCTCAGGCCGACCGGCCCGAAGAGGTCTCCGGTCAGGATAAAGACGGCCCCCATGGCGGCCGTGCTGAGCACCCCGCCGCTGAAGCTGAGCATGAACGAGGGACCCAGAAACGTGCCAGTAAAGATGGAGGCAAGAATGATCCTGATAAGCGTCACCATCATTGCGGTCCGGAAGCCGTAGAGAATCAGAGCAACGACCGTAATGATGTTGGCCAGTCCAAGCCTGAGCCATGGAATAGGGGTCGGGAGAAGGGCTTCGAACCCGTAGAGGGCGAGGGCGTAAGCCGAAAGCAGGGCAACGCGGTATTTATCCTGTAACTGCATCCACCCCTTTTGGGCCGGCAGTCCCTCCACCAACCGTGACAACGACCTTATTCGGCAGGCAGACTATCACCCCCTTTGAAATCCATCCCTCTTTGACGCAGAGCAGGTTGGGGCAGTGCGCCTCTTCCATGCGGACTCTCCTGTCCTTTATCTCGACGACCATTTTTCCGTAAGGCCCATGAAGAGTGACGGTCCTGTTAACGTCTATGGAAAAATTGTAGGCAGGTTTCCCCGCGACGTCGATGATGACGCCGGTTGCCTGGGGCATCGCGTCTCTTGATATGAATATCCCGGCGACGGAGCCGACGAGAAGAACAAAGAAAAGCAGCCTGTCGGCCAGGGTCGTACTCCTAATGATTTTCTTCAATCTTCAATTTTCCCTTAAGACCGGGTGTTGTGAGTATATCACCGCGGGCGTCAATTATAACGCCGTCCATCCCCAGTTCACGCAGTACCTTCATCCCCCGTTGGGGCCCAAGGACGAAGACGGCAGTCGCAAATGCGTCTGTAAACACCCCCTTATCCGTGATGACGGTTACGCTACGGCAGAACATTGCGGGATATCCCGTCCTGGGGTCCAGCAGATGGTGGTACCTCCGTCCGTCCAGTATGAAGTACCTCTGGTAGTCGCCCGAAGTCGATATCGCTTTATCGCTCAGCTTTACGGTCGCCATTATCTCGTCCGAGGCGTCCTTTTGGCGCGGGTTCTCGATGCCTATATTCCAGGGTGTGCCGTCGGGCTTCAATCCGAAGGTTCTTATATCACCGGCTATAGCAACAATACCGGCCTTTATGCCGTCCCGTTTGAGGGACTCGACGGCGAGATCTGCCCCGTATCCTTTAGCGATTCCGCCGAGGTCCAGCATCATTCCCTTCTTTTTGAGAAAGACCGTAGATTCTTTTTTGTCTACGGCGACATTCCGGTAATTGACGAGCGGAAGGTTCTTTCGAATCTCGTCGTCGGAAGGCTTTATCTTCTTTGGAAAGTCCCACATGCTTATCTCCGGGCCGATTGTCGGATCGAAGGCCCCGTCCGACTTGTCCGCCACGTAAAGACTCTTCTCTACTACGTCCAGTGTCAGCGCCGAGACCTTCACGGGAGCAATGCCGGCGTTCCGGTTTATTTCGGAAAGTTCACTCTTGTCCGAGAAAAAATTGATAAGGTCTCCGAACCGCTCTATTGCGGAAAAGGCGTCCTCAACGGCCTTGTTCGCCTTGTCCTTTGAATCAGAGACAACCGTTACTGTTACATAAGTGTCCATGAGCGCTTTGCTCTGTCTGTATACCGACCGCTTGTCGGTCGAGCATGAGGGAAGGAGGATGATAGACAGACAAAGAAGTGCAAGGAAAAACAATTTTTTTCTATTCATGACAGTGAGGTGTATTATAATTTTTCCTTGAACGTAAAATAAACCTTACAGTTGCAAAAAGTTCGTCATAAAGAGCCACAAATGTCTGATTGAACGCTTTTGAGCCTGCTAACGCGCTTAATATCGGACTTCACGGAATGTTACCTCCAGGTCATAGCCCCTTCTCCGTCATGCCCGAGGACTTTGGTCGGGCATCCAATCTGTCTGAAAAGATGGATTCCCGATTAATACCTCGGGAATGACGACTTTGAAATGCAAGTTTTTTTGCAACGCTCGGGAGGGGGCAATTGAGCTATGTTCTTAAAGACTTTCGGCCTTTTTCAGAAGGACCCCGCGGGACAATTTTTCCTCCAGGAAACGGCCGGTGTAAGACGACGGGTTCCGGCTTATTTCTTCCGGCGTGCCCTCCGCGACGACCCTGCCTCCCTCTTCTCCGCCTTCCGGCCCCAGATCTATAATGTGGTCGGCGGACTTTATAACATCGAGATTGTGCTCGATGACTACGACGGTATTGCCCTTTTCGACTAACATATTCAGAACGTCGAGCAGCCTCTGGATGTCGACAAAATGGAGGCCTGTCGTCGGTTCATCGAGAATGTAGAGTGTGCCGCCGGTGGACTTCTTGCCGAGTTCCCTCGATAGCCTGATTCTCTGCGCTTCCCCTCCCGAGAGAGTGGTGGCAGCCTGTCCGAGTTGGAGATACCCCAGTCCTATCTCTTCCAGGATGCCCAGTCTTCTTTTCACCAGGGGGATGTTTTCAAAGAACGGTAGGGCTTCCATGACCGTCATGTCGAGGACCTCCGCTATGTTTTTTCCCTTGAACCTTATTTCAAGGGTATCGTCGCCATAGCGTTTTCCCTTGCATGAGTCGCAGACCACGTATACGTCGGGAAGGAAGTGCATTTCGACCTTGATCAACCCGTTGCCCCTGCACGATTCGCAGCGTCCTCCGGGCACGTTGAAACTGAACCTGGACGCGGAATACCCTCTCACTTTCGCGTCGGGCAGCATGGAGAAGAGCTGCCTTATGTAGGAGAAGATGCCGGTATAAGTTGCGGGGTTGGACCTCGGTGTGCGGCCGATGGGCGCCTGGTCGACGGAGAGAACCCGCTCAAGGGAATCCATGCCTGTTATTTCCCTGTACCTGCCGGGTGAGATGTAGGAGATGTCATGGTGGCCCGGGAACTTCTTCTGCGCTGCGCTGAGGAGCACATCGAATATAAGTGTGCTCTTCCCTGAACCGGATACTCCCGTGATACAGGTGAACACCTTGAGTGGTATCTTCACATCTATATTCTTCAGGTTGTGTTCGGAAGCCCCTTTTATCTGGATGAAGTCCGCATGGGTCCTTCTTTTTAACGGCGTTTCAATTGAGAGCGAGCCCGTGAGATAGCGGCCTGTCAGCGACTTCTCGTTCTCCCTGATTTCAGGGGGCGTCCCCTCGGCGACTATCCATCCGCCCCGCACGCCGGCGCCCGGCCCCATATCGACAATATGGTCGGCCCATTTTATAGTCTCTTCGTCGTGCTCCACGATAATTACGGTGTTGCCTGCATCCCTGATCGCCGACAGGCTGTCGAGGAGCCTGGCGCAGTCGCGGGGGTGGAGCCCGATGCTCGGCTCATCGAGGACATAGAGCACCCCGGTGAGGGATGATCCCATTTGTGTAGCGAGGCGTATTCTCTGCGACTCGCCGCCGGAAAGCGTTAGCGAAGGCCTGTCAAGTGTCAGGTAGCCGAGACCTACTTTTTCGAGAAACGAGAGTCTGTCGCTGATCTCCTTGAACACCCGCGATGCGATTATCCGCTCCCGCTCTGTCATCGAAAGACGCTTCAGAAAGGAAATTGCCTCCCTTACCGTCATCCGGCAGAATGCCCCTATATGGATGTCATGGAATTTCACGCTCAACGCCTCGGGCCTTAACCTGAAACCTCCGCAGTCCCCGCAGAGACTGTATTCGTTTATCGCCGCTGCATCTTCATCGATGTTCCGGAACCCCAGTCCGGAGCAGGAGGGGCATGCCCCCGCCTTGCTGTTAAAAGAGAAGAACCTTGGGATTATTTCGGGGTAGCTTATCCCGCAGTTAAGGCATGCCGCGGTCCTGGAAAAAAGGATGTCCCTGCCAGTCTCGGGGAGGTTCACAACGATAGTGTCGGAATACTTAAAGGAGTTATCTATCGCGTCTCTGACCTGGCGTTCAATGTTGCTCCTTATAATCAGCCTGTCTATGACGATTTCTATAGTATGGCGCTTCCTTTTTTCAAGGGTAATGTCCTGAGTCAGGTCAAGCAGTTTGTTGTCGATCCTTGCCCGGACGAATCCCTCGTTCCGCATCTCCTGAAGTTCCTTACGGTAGTTCCCTTTCCTGTCTCTGACGATCGGCGACAGTATCTGCACCTTTGTGCCTTCCGGCAGCGACATGACGGATGAGACGATATTCTGCGATTCCTGCGTTGATATTTCCGCACCGCAATTGTAACAGTATGCCTTTCCGAGGCGGGTATACAATACTCTCAGGTAATCATAGATTTCGGTTATCGTTGAGACCGTCGACCGGGGGCTTCTCGATACCGTCTTCTGGTCTATCGCGACCGACGGGGAAAGCCCCTCGATGAAATCCACATCCGGTTTCTGGAGCTGCTCCAGAAACTGCCGCGAATACGCCGAGAGGCTTTCGACGTAACGTCTCTGTCCTTCGGCGTATATGGTGTCGATCGCGAGAGTGGATTTGCCCGATCCGGAGGGACCCGTGATTACCGTTACCGCCTCTCTCGGAATGGATACATCTATATTCTTGAGGTTGTGTTCCCTGGCGCCCTTGATCCTTATGAACTTCTGCATTTCAGTATCTTTTAATATAACTGAAGGCGGTAAAATAATTCCTGATCCGGCCCGGGACCAAGAAACAGCCTTACCACAGAGACACAGAGAAAGGCAGTGTGTGTTTTTTTAAGATAACTCGGTCTCCGCGTCGCGGAGTCGCGGTGGTGAACACTCTCTGAAAGTTCGCAGCAATCTTGCAGGATGGATCTTCTACGGGACTGGTGCTGCATGACTTGGACGGTAGATATTCATAAAAAGCCCCGGCGGCATTATCAAGCGGGCCGATATTCCATTTGCGGCGGATCTGGTGTATCATAGTTCAATGGTGAAGAGGATCGCGCTTATATGTTTTCTGCTCCTGGTGCCGGTAGTTTCATTTGCACAGCCGGCAATATCTTTTCACTCCCTGAGCTATGATTTCGGAGTTGTGAGCGGAAAAGACAAGGTCGAGCATGTCTTCGAGTTTCGGAACACCGGGGACCGCGACCTTCTCGTAGAAAAATTGGTCCCTTCCTGAGGCTGCACCGCTGCGATGGCCAGTTCAGGCCGTCTGAAGCCGGGCGAGAAAGGGAAGGTCAGCGTCGTCGTAAATATCAAGGGCAGAGCGGGAAGCCTGACAAAGACGGTGCATGTCTATACTAATGACCCGCGAAACCAGGTGATCAACCTTTCCCTCAGGGTGGACGCAAGGCAGGGGACGGCGGTAAAGCGTCAATAATCCTCTGTCGTCAGAGAGCTCCTCATATTTTCTGCAGCCTCTCATTGCCGGACAGCATCCGCCTTTTATCGGTTATACTATAAAGCAATGGTGTCGACGTATTTATGAGCGCGGTTTTACAGAAAATAACCCTATATCTCAGGATGATCAAGTTTTCCCACTCGATCTTCGCACTCCCTTTTGCCTTCACGTCCGCGCTGATCGCGGCGTCGGGCATTCCGGCCCCGCGGCAGATCTTCTGGATCGTCGTGGCGATGGTAGGTGCACGGTCGGGCGCGATGGGGCTGAACAGGCTTATCGACAGGAAGATAGACGCTGCAAACCCCCGTACCGCCGGAAGGGAGCTGCCACGGGGTGTGATCGGAGTCGGTGAGACAGTCATTTTTGTAACCGTTTCATTCGCGTTTATGATCTATGCGGCATATATGCTGAACCCTCTCTGCCTGATATTGTCCCCGATTGCCATTGCGGTACTTATTCTCTATTCATTTACCAAGAGATTTACGTGGGCGTCTCATTTTGTTCTCGGACTGGCCATTTCCGCCTCCCCTCTGGGCGCGTGGATTGCCGTAAAGGGAACTTTTAACGCGGAAATTATACCCATGGCCGCGGCAGTCATCTTCTGGCTTGCAGGTTTCGATGTGCTATATGCGCTTCAGGACCTTGAGTTCGACCGGTCATACGGGTTGTATTCCATACCGCGCAGGTTCGGCATACGCAAGTCTCTTTACCTTGCCAGAACTTTTCACGGGATCAGTTATCTGCTTCTCGTTCTCAACGGACTTCTGTTCGGCCTGGGATGGGCCTACTGGATCGGCATGGTTATTGTAGCGGGACTCTTTGCCTATGAACATTCACTCATAAAGGAAAGAGACCTGAGCAGACTCGACATGGCTTTCTTTAATATGAACGGGTACATCAGCATGACCATATTCATTTTCACACTGATCGGGTTTGCCGTATGAAAAAAAGATATGTAATGGCCATTACGGGCGCCACTGGTTCTGTGATAGGGGTGAAGGTACTGAGAGCCCTCGCAGGGATTTTCGAGGTGCATACCGTGATCTCCGGACAATCCTTCTCTATCATTCGCGACGAGACAGGCATCGACCTGGCTGCTGAAACCGAATACGATATACAGGACAAGATCAGGGCTGCATGCGGTTCAGACGATATTTTTTACTACGATGAAAGGAATTTCGAGGCCCCTATTTCAAGCGGGTCGTTTATCACAGGGGGGATGTGTGTAGTCCCCTGTTCGATGAAGAGCCTCGCTGGAATAGCGGGCGGCTATTCAAACAGCCTGACGGAGCGCGCCGCCGATGTGACGATCAAGGAGGGCAGACCTCTCCTTCTTTCTCCCCGGGAGATGCCCTTCAGTGCTATCCATATCGAGAACATGCTGAAACTTTCGAGGATGGGAGTAAAAATCGCCCCTCCCGTAATCGGTTTTTATCACAGGCCGGAGACGGTCGACGATATCGTTGATTTTATTGCCGGCAAAATCCTTGACGCCATAGGGGTGCAGCACAGCCTTTTCAGGCGGTGGAAGTCCGAAAAGAACGGCTAACAGTCGTCTCAACGTCACATTCAACGACGATAAGGTATCGAAACTGTTTTTCGGCAGCCTGCCGGAACTTTTATGTCAACCCCTCCCCCCCCAGGACATATGATCCTGCTCATATACATAAGAATTACATCTGTATAAAATCATATTATGAGCGTGTTTAAGGAATCATGTCCGGGAAGCCGGGAGATAAGGAGCCCGTATCCGGAGGAGGTGCGGTGCTTCTGGTGTGATACCGTGAACGAGTTCTGGACAGACGAGGTCGAGGCTGACTGCAAGAAGTGCGGTAAGAAGGTCAGCCGTGAAATGAGGCCTTCCTGTATCGAGTGGTGTCCCTCAGCGCGGGATTGCATCGGTGTGGAGAAATACGAAAGGCTGATGAAGGCGGTAAGAGACCGGACGCCGTAAAAAAATAAGAAAGCCCCTTTTGTCGTGAAAAGGGGCCTTCCGGGCAGACTCAATAATTGGCCTTGTCTAGGTTCGTGTGACGTTTGTCGCCTTGGGGCCTTTCGGACCTTCCGCGACTTCAAAGGTGACCTCCTGGCCTTCAGCAAGGGTTTTAAAACCATTCGATTGAATTTCGGAATAGTGGACAAACACGTCTCCACCGTCTTCCTGTGTGATAAATCCATAACCCTTGGTTTCATTGAACCACTTCACTGTTCCTTTCGGCATACTGCTGTGACCTCCTGAAATAAATATTCGAAGATTCCAGAGCTGCAGGCTGATAAAAAAGCCGGAAAGCCAAAGTCTGTGCGGCCTGTCCCGGCCGCAGAAACTTCTGAAACTTCTGCGGAATTATCCCATAACCTGTCAGAAAAGGTCACTATTTTTTTGAAAGATTTTATCGGGAAGAAAAGAGATAAAATATTCTGCAGGGAAGGGACCTGAGACACCTGATGCCGTGCGTTGTGCAGCGTATCCTTTTGCCTTTTGAGTGTCGAAAGCGCCTCTTGTTATAATGGCGTCTGCATCAGCTCATCGGTTCGATCCAGTATACAAGATTATAGTCAACGTTTTTAATAATATCCTGTCGGAAAGTCTATCTAAAGTATGTAGGACGAAGACTTACAAAGAAATCAGACAGCAACCGATATTTTTTCCAGTATTAATATCATATTCTTATTAAGATGAACGCCCCGCTCCGGCCGGGTGTTCCTTAAAGTAAATAATAAAAGAACAATGGAAGTGGATGGAGTGAAAAAAGCGAACAAGGCGGCAGAAAAGGGGACCGGTGCGGCATTGGGAGAATACAGGCTTCCCAAGCGCGACATCGAAAAAGAAGCGCTGTTGCTTGGTCTTAAGAAGGGCGGTCGGGACGGTTTGGTAAACCGCAAGGGAAAAGTCCTTGTAATGGACGATGAAGATGTAATCCGGTCGATACTGAGCGTAATGCTTCTGGCCTTTGGTTATGAGGCCCATATGACCGCAGAGGGGCGGGAAGCGATTGACACTTATGTGAAGGCCTCGGAGGCTGGAGAGCCCTTTGACGCGGTTATAATAGATTTGAATATCCCGGGCGGGATGGGGGGAGGCGAGACGATGCGGCGGCTTCGGGAACTGGACCCCAACGTTAAAGCTATCGTGTCGAGCGGATGCAAGCTGGAAGACTACAAGGAACACGGGTTCCGCGCTGTCTTGCACAAGCCTTACACTATCGGCGAGCTGAGGAATGTGCTGAATGATGTTACATATGGCGGCCCGGGAGGGACCAGCGCGCGAATTGATGGAAGTGCTGAAACAGGACGAAATCTCCAGGTCTGACGCATTGTTGAGCCGTCAGTTTTAGCGACGGGGTCCGGAGTTAAGCTGCGCTGCATCGGGGACACGTCTGCATTCCTGGGCGGCTGATACTCCTTCATGCCGTTCCGGATTTTTTATAAGATTCCCCTGGATTCTTATTACTCATCAGCCCCCGACAAGGCAGGGGTGAAGCAGCCTCCCATTATCCACGTATAGCATCTTTCCCAGTCCTATAAGCTGCGGACATCCCCGGCCAGGTCCATACTTTGACAACGATGGTATTATCTGCTAAGAACTTAGTTAAGGGTTTGAAAGATGAAACTGACCATTTGCTGCCATAGTCTGCTTTTTTCCGAGGGATTAAAGAAAATTCTGGAGGCTGAGCCTTCCATAGGCGAGATTACGGTGGCGGGAAATCAGGAGATGGAGAAGATCAATGATCCCGCTAACGATCTCGTTATAGCAGACCTGGATATATTTTTTGACCACGCCGAAGAGTTTCTTAAAGAAGGACGCCCAAAGGTCCTGGTAGTCTATAATACCTCCCGGCTGCCTCTCCTGAGCGTGCAGCTACCTGAGTTTGTTTCGAGGGGTTTAGCCGGTGTCCTGCCGCCTGAAACAAATGCCGGCCTTCTCACACGCGCCATAAAGGCTGTCTCAGTCGGCGAATTGTGGATAAACCACAAGGCTCTCAGAGAGCTGCTCGTAAACGGGCCCCAGAAAAGCATCCTTACAAAACAGGAGGAGCAGATAGTCTACTATATCTGCCGCGGTTGCAGGAACAAGGAAATAGCGCAGAAGCTGAATATAACCGAGCAGACTGTCAAGGGGCATTGCAACCGCATTTACAAGAAATGCGGGGTATCGGACAGGCTGCAGCTTGCTCTCCTGTTCATCTCGGACAAATTGCTGTTGAAGTCCGGAGAGAAATAGGGACGCCGGATATCCGCCGACAGATGAAATTATGAAAAGCTGTCGCCCCCGGCAATGATCGGCCTATACTTTCAGTCGGCTCCGACCGTCTGCCGCATCTCGGGGGTATAGGGGGAGAAGTGGTCTGCCAGTCTTTCCCATGCGCCGGGCGTGGTAACGGCCATCATACGGTCTTCCGGCTCGAAGACGAGACCGGCGTGCGGCAGAAGGGTGTGACCCTGGCGGAAGATGGCAACAACCTCCAGTTCGTCTCTCTTATCGGCGGGAAAAACTTCCTGGACTCGCATGCCGACGTGGGGGCTCTTCGGTCTCAACATGCCCATGACAAGCCGCTTCCCATCCGGCATATCAACCGGAATCCCTGATGCTATCAAGGCCCGCAGATCAAGATGGGTGCATGTCGCAGGCATGTTGACCCGTGAGGTCCCGAGCAGATGGACTGCGCATTCCAGCTGTTCCACGTGATGGGCCGGAGAATCGGCCCGCCCGGCCACCTGGGCCTCATAAAGTGTGCGGTACCTAAGAGATTCCGAAAGCGCCTTCTGAATCATGTAGCTGAGCATGACAGTCAATGCCGCGGCTCCGAGCAGCTGGTAACCTCCCGTCATCTCCGTTACCATCAGAATCGTGGCCAGGGGGACCCTGGCGGCGCCCCCGAACACTGCTGCCATCCCGACGACGACGAAACCCGCGGCGGGCTGCTGGAAGAGATGGGCGGCAAGGCCTCCCAGCATCGCCCCCACAAAGAGGCTTGGGGCAAAGACGCCGCCCGACCCGCCGGATGAGACGGTGAATGCGAAGGCGATCATTTTGGCGAAGATCAGCGAGAGAAGCAGGGCCCCGGCGAGGCGTCCGTCGATGGCCTGCTGGATCCAGCCATACCCCCCGCCGAGTACCTGGGGCAAAACCAGGGCGATCAGACCTATGCCCAGTCCGCCCAGGGCCGGCTTGAAGTGCGGGGGGATCGGCAGGGAGTGGAATGCGTCGCGGAGACCGTAGAATACCATCGGGAGGAGGACCGCCACAATCCCGGCAGCTATTCCCAGTGCGCCGTAGCGGAAATAATCGATAAAATCTACGCCTATGTTGGCCGGGACCCTGAAGAGTGGCTCCCAGCCGACGATGAGACCGTTGACGGCGTATGCCGTTACGGACGCTATCATGGTATAAAAGAGAGCGCCGCCGTCGAACTCCATGTCGCTGTAAAGTACTTCGATGGCGAAGATGGCCGTCCCGATCGGCGAGCGAAAAATAGCCGAAAGTCCGGCCGCCATGCCCATGAGCACCAGCAGCCTTCGTTCTTCATCCGTCCTCTTGCCCACGGTGGCATAGATTGAACCGAAGCCGGCACTTATGAGGGCAGTGGGTCCCTCCTGGCCTGCCGCTCCCCCTGAACCGATAGTGAGGGCCGAGGCCACCATCTTCAGCGGTGCGACCCGCGCCCGGATGAAGCCGCTGGCGAAATGAAATGCCCTTACCGCCGTATCGGTGCCGTGTCCTTCCGCTTCAGGCGACAGGCTGTAAACCAGGAGGCCTGAGAGGAGACCACCGAGAGTCGTCACAAGAGGGATCAGCCAGAGGCCGTGCGGTCCGACAATCTGCCCTCCCGCGGCACCGGATGTCACCCCGGGGGGCGTGTATCCGGCAAGGCGGCCCAGAAAGAAACTTTCTGCTGTTTTCAGCAGAAGGGCGAAGAGCCGGGCACCGAGAGCTCCGCATATACCCAGGAGTATGGTATCGAAAATAAGCCTCTGTTGCGGTCTCATCGGACGAGAATCCGGCATCCAGGCTCCATATGATAATGAACCCCGGAAATGAGATTTTGACCGCCCGGTTTCTGCACGACGAGATGGTATTTGATGTCCGGCAGCCTGCCGAACTTAATTCCCACCACATCTCCGCGGATGGATGTTATGACACCTTTCATAAGAGAAATTGTATCACCATATGGGCCGGATTCCTTCTGAAAAACAAGGAGAGATTCCCCTTGAGGGTCGGGGAATGACAGTGTCATCGGGCTTTCATCTGCTTAGGTGGCACGGCAACAGGATAGGCAGGGGAAGCCGGAGTTGCGATCCGGAGACGGACGAGGGGATATTTTCTCGTTAATACCTGTGCAATTTATGAGGTCATTAGCAGGTCTCCGGTTTTGACATCAATTCTTTATAAATGGTAAAATTCAAGTCCTAAAGCCATTTTTTTACACTCAAAACGAAAGCGAAATATGGACCTGAAAAAGATCGAAAAAGGCGTAAGGCTGATTATTGAGGGGATCGGGGAAGACCCCGAGAGACCCGGTATCAAGGAGACACCGGTGCGTGTGGCGAAGATGTACCAGGAAATTTTTTCCGGCCTTGAGACGCCTACGGAAGAGATCCTGAAGCATATCGAAGGTGAAAGCCACGATGAACTGGTACTGCTGAAGGACATCCCTTTTTATTCCGTATGCGAACATCACCTGCTCCCCTTTATCGGGAAGGCTCACGTCGCATATATACCTGGCGCCGGAAAGATCGCCGGAATAGGGGAGCTCGCCAAGGCGGTCGAGATCCTCGCTAAAAGGCCGCAGGTGCAGGAGCGGCTTACAAGTCAGCTTGCCGACATGATCATGGAAAAACTGAAGCCGAAGGGGGCTATGGTGATCATCGACGCGGAGCACCTCTGTCTTTCAATGCGGGGGATGAAGAAACCGGGGGCCCACACCGTGACTTCGGCGGTGAGGGGTCTCTTCAGGACCAAGGAGTCTACGCGCCAGGAGCTGCTCGAACTCATCAAGAAAAGAGATTAATAATTAAGGAGGCATTATGGCGGCAAAGATTATAAGCGGAACAGAGGTCGCGGCCCAGATCAGGGAGGAGCTGAAGAAGGAAGTGGCGGAAATGAAGGAAAAGCACGGGGTGGTCCCCGGCCTGGTCACAATATTGGTGGGCAAGAACCCTGCTTCGATCAGCTACGTCACCGGCAAGCAGAAGACCGCGCATGAACTCGGGTTCAATTCGCTCCAGGACGATCAGTCCGAGGATATACCGGAAGAGGATTTGCTGAAGCTTGTAGACAACTACAACAAGGACCCGAAGATACACGGCATCCTCGTCCAGCTTCCCCTGCCGAAGCACATCAATGAAAAGAAGGTCCTCACCGCGATAGACCCGGACAAGGATGTAGATTGCTTCCATCCTGTCAATGTGGGAAGGCTGATGATAGGCGGGGCTGAAGCCAGGTTCCTGCCCTGTACGCCCGCAGGCATCCAGGAACTGATCGTGCGCTCCGGAGTGGAGACCTCCGGCGCGGAGGTCGTCGTAGTGGGCCGCTCCAATATCGTCGGCAAGCCGATAGCCATGATCATGCTCCAGAAAGGGAAGGGCGCCAATTCGACGGTGACGATTGTACATACGGGTACGAAGAATATGGATGTTCACTGCAAGCGCGCCGACATCCTGATTGTGGCCGCCGGAGTGCCGGGCCTTGTGAAACCGGAGTGGATCAAGCCGGGAGCCTGTGTCATCGACGTCGGGGTCAACAGGGTCGGCGAGAAAAAGAGCGAGAAGACGGGCAAGATGGTCGCCATTCTCAAGGGTGACGTCGACTTCGAAGCGGCAAAGGAGATCGCGGGGTCTATCACCCCTGTGCCCGGCGGCGTGGGGCCGATGACCATTACGATGCTCATGAAAAATACCGTCACGTCGGCAAAGCTGGCGGCTGGGATAAAGTAAGGAAGGCTTATTGGTAAAAAGTCGTCATACCCGCGAAGGCGGGTATCCATGGCAGGCATGGCTACTCAAGAGAGTGGATTCCCGATTAAGAACCTCGGGAATGACGGCCTTAAGAATGTTGAGAACAGTTCAAGTATGGAAATCTTGGTCAGGAGTAACAAATGGCAGATGGGTCAGCTATAAAGAACAGCAAAATATACCTGGAGCGGGTGGCGGCTTTGAAGGAAACCAGGCCCTATTCGCCGTGCCGGGCGGCCTGCCCGGCACACACTGACGTTCAGGCATATGTGGGCCTCATCGCGCAGGGCCGTTACAGCGAGGCGTTCGATGTTATCACGTCCGTAAACCCTATCGCTTCGGTCTGCTCGCTGATATGCCATCACCCCTGCGAGCAGGCGTGCAGGCGGTGTGCGGTGGATGAGCCGCTGTCGGTGAGGCACCTGAAACGGTTCGCCATAGAAAAATCCAGGGAATACAGGCGGAGCAAGCGCAGGCTGGTCGAGAAGACGAAGGGCAAGAGTATCGGCATAATCGGCTCCGGGCCGTCCGGACTGGCTGCGGCGAACGACCTCGCCGGTTTCGGCTACGGCGTCACCATCTATGAACGCCACCCGGTGCTGGGCGGCATGCTCGCGTCGGCGATACCTCCTTACCGCTTGCCGAGGGAAGCGCTGAAAGAGGATATCGATGATGTCGTTGCCAAGGGCATCGAGGTGAAGACGAACTGCGAGATCGGCAGGGACGTGAAGTTTGAAGAGGTTATGAAGAAACATGACGCGGTGCTTATAGCAGCCGGCCTTTCTCGAAGCCGGTCCCTGAACATCCCTGGCGTCGAAGGGCCCGGGGTCCTGCTGGCTATCCCCTTCCTGGAGGACGTTGCCTTTGAGAGAAAGCCGGAACTGGGCAAGAAAGTCCTCGTCATAGGCGGGGGGAACGTTGCGATGGACGTTGCCAGGACCGCGCGGAGACTTGGCGTGAAGGACGTTTCCATGGTCTGCCTCGAAAGTGCCGAGGAGATGCCGGCCTGGAAGTGGGAAGTGGATGAGGCGTTGGAGGAGGGGATAGCGGTCAACCACCGCTGGGGGCCTAAGGCCTTCAAGCGGCAGGACGGCAGGCTGCAGGGCCTTGAAGTGGTGAAGGTCAAATCGGTCTTCGATGAGAACGGTCGCTTCAATCCTGCCTTTGACGGCGACGACACAAAGGTGATAGATGCCGATACTATAATCATAACCATCGGTCAGATGTCTGACAACTCTTTCCTGAAGGACAGTCCCGTAAAGGTTGATGAGAGGGGCCGGCTGGCGTGGGACCCGAAGACGCAGATGAGCAGTGCAGAGGGCGTTTTCGTCTCGGGCGAGATAGTGACCGGCCCGGGCTCCGCCATCGGGGCGGTGGCCGACGGACACCGTGCCGCAATTGCAATGCATCTTTATTGCCAGGGAGAGGCGATAGAGGGAAGACTCCCGGTGCAGGAAAAAGAAAAGATCGAGCAGATGCCGGCGGAGGTGGTCGAAAAGATCTCCCGGGAGCCGAGGCAGAAAATCAAGCATCTTGCCCCAGAGGTTAGGTGTGATACTTTTGTCCACTTCGAGATGGGATACGACGAGGAGGAGGCACTGAGAGAAGCGGGCCGGTGCCGGGGCTGCGGCGGGGGCGCCGTGGTCGACCCGAACAAATGCATGGCCTGCCTGACGTGCATGCGGATCTGCCCCTACGGGGCCCCCGTCGTAACGTCGGTTTCCGAGATACGGCCGGAATACTGCCAAGCATGCGGGCTCTGCGCTCCGGAATGTCCCGGCGAGGCGATCAGCATGGTGAGCTACGACGTCCGGGAGTTCAGAGAGACGATACCCGGGGTTGTCGGCAAAATAGACCCGAAGCGGGAAACGCCGGTCATCGTCGCTTTTGTCTGCACTCACCATGTCGGGGTCCTCGGGTTCGACCTTCCGGGGAATGTTCGAACTGTCCCGGTGCACTGCACCAGCCGCGTCGACATCCTCGATATCATGAAGGCGATCGAAAGCGGAGCGGACGGTGTCGCGGTGGTGCGCTGTGACGAGGGTACCTGCAAGTACAGCAACATCTCTCCACGGGTAAAGGCCCGTGTCAGGCGGGGGCGGGAACTTCTCGCCATGCTTGGCATGGAGCCGGACCGCCTTGAACTGCTCTCCGCTTCCCATGGCGACGGCGGCAATCCTTATGCTGCGGTATGTGCCGGCTTTTCGGAGAGGATCAGCCGGATGGGACTGAGGGGTGTCAAACAGTGATGTCCGAAAAAAGTATGAACGAGCCTAATGTAAATGTAAAGGAGTAATAAGCCATGATCGTTGGATCGCAGAAGCCGATTGAAGAGATATGGGAGATGGTCAGGGACTTTAAGAGGGTCCTTGTCTTCGGGTGCAACACGTGTGTTGCCATCTGCCACGCCGGGGGCGAAAAGGAGGCGGAGACCATCGCGTCACTTATCCGGGTGAAGGCGGCCCAGGAGGGTAAGGCGATGGAGGTGAACCACATGGGGGTCATGCGCCACTGCGAGCCCGAGTACTTTGCCCCCGTCATAGATGAGGTAAGGACCTACGACCTGGTGCTGTCCACAGCCTGCGGAGTGGGCGTTAACTTCCACTCAGACAGAACCGGGACTGTCCCGGTTTATCCCGGCATCAATACCTCTTTTTACGGGGCGGTGACTGAACCAGGGGTGTTCGAGGAGGTCTGCGCGGGTTGCGGAAACTGCATCCTGCACCTGACCGGGGGGATCTGTCCCATTGCGCGGTGCTCGAAGTCTCTGATGAACGGGCCTTGCGGCGGTACGAACAAGGGTAAATGCGAGATCAGCCAGGACGTGGACTGCGCCTGGTATCTTATCGTGGAGAGAATGAAGAAACTCGGCACCCTCGAAAGGCTCTCCGAGGTCCTTCCGCCCCGCAGCTGGTCGACGTCGCGCGACGGCGGACCAAGGCGAATATCGGTAGAACATATCCGGGCCTATGAGGAAGAGGAAGAGAAAAAGGCCGATTCAGCGGGAGGTAAGAAACAATGAAGAGCGGTAGCAACCTGGAAAGAGTCATCGCAAGCGGGGCGCCGGCAGTCACGGCCGA
>JBJKOV010000158.1:0-2811 GCA_046707105.1 Thermodesulfovibrionales bacterium | reverse complement strand
AATCAAATAGTTGAATTTTGTCATTCCGGCTTGTCCGGAATCTTTCTTTGTTCTTACGATATTACGCCGTCCGATCCCCGACAAGCGAGGATGACGGCTTACGGTATTATGTTGCCGGGTTAATATTTCAGCATAAGCATAGTCTCGCCACCGGTGACAGTAGCATCAGGCTTTGCCTGTTAAGGAGCATTGCGGACGCGGTTATCGGGTAAGGCGAATCTTCCCATGTCTTTCCTGAACCGCTATTCCCCTGCCGCTCACCAGTTTAAACAGCGGGCGGCCTAATATAAACAATTCAGCTGCAAGCGGAAGTGCAAATTTGGAAAAGACTTCGGTGCGGATGGACATGTCTTCCTGGACAAGTTCTTCCAGCTTTTCGAGAGAAGCCGATTCGTCGTCTTTACCTGATAGTGAAGACAGTATGTTTTCCATATCCAGGACAGAGCATTTCTTTTCGTGGATTTCAATCAACTTCAGCAGCGGGTCTCCGGGATTTATGATATCAGCGCGTGCAAGCAGATCTCTGCATATAACGGACAAAAGCTCCGACGTATCCCAGCATTTCAGAATACGGCATTCCAGCGGCCTGTGCTCATAAATCATGCACGATGCCTCAGCTTTGTCGAAAAAAAAGCATTCCCATTCTCTGCCTTTGCCGGCAATTTTGACCAGTTCCTGCTGCACCGGTTGAAGTCCGTCAGAGGCCGGTGTATGCGCGAGTTCGCCTTTTCTGATAGTTATAAGATGTTCTGTCCGTATATGTCCTTCCAGTATGATATGCCTGTCCCCGGCATGAAGGGTTGGCCCGCCTTTTGTGCAGCAGGTTCCGCACCTTATACAGTCCGTTATGTTTTTTGAAGGCTTATTCATCAATAACCTGAAGCTGACGATTTTGAGGTTCCGCTGCCTTGTTCGACAGACCTGTCGCTGGTTCCGATACAGCATGCGGATTTGCCTTGCCGTGAACTAAAATATCTTCTCCGGGCCCCGACCGGCTGTCCGGCCCCTTTTTCTTCCTTGAAGGCAACGAGAATTAATGAGCGGAGTGAAATTCTGCCCCGGCCTCTATGCAGCGGGGTCCTTTCCTCGCCCAGATCACCGTTGCCTTCCCACAGGGAAAGTCGGGCAGGGCATGCTTTGTGACCGTAATGATCTGCCCCTGACTGATTTCCGTCTCGGTCAGAAAGCCGAAACCGCGGTCGGAAATATTGAGGGTGATACCTTCGCAGGTCTCCTTTGCATTTTCGCCGACGTAGAACTGAAAATTGGCGAGAATCCCGCAGCGACCGGGCTGCCTTTCCGTCTTCCACGATGTCTTCATGGCCTCCTCCCACAAATAACTGTCGCTTTATTCGCCGCACACCTGAAGGTTTCGATCATTATAATAGCATACTCCGTGCCTGATTAGAGCCATGTTTACGGCAGGAATAAGCCGGAAAGAGGGCAAAGACTGACAAAAAGCGTCAAAATTATCTTCCCATTTTGGCAGAACTAACCCACTTTATTCACAAATTTCCCTGAATGCCGGAAGGGCTTAGTGGTTGAGCGGCTTTACTTGCCCGATACTCATACAGTGTGTCTCTGATAATAAGGAGGGCAAGTTCCTCGGAGCGAAGCGGGAATGAGCGAAAACACTGTGTCCTTTCGTGTCCACCACATTTCACGAATAATCTGGGCTAAAAGAGGCACGATCAGCGTCATTGTCATCTGAATTCACTGACGACTGCTTCTATCCCAGCAGCGCCGCTGTCTTCTGTATGAACTCCACCAGCGGGGCCGGATAAACACCGAACCAAACCAGCAGGAAAGTGAGAACAGCCAGAACAAAGCCGCCCGTCATCGACACCCCCCCGGCGAGAGGATGACTTTTCTCCCCGGCATGCCCGTACATGGCGATGATGATGCGCAGGTAATAGTAAAGGCCTATGGCGCTGTTGACAACCAGCATGATGACGAGAAACCAGAGCGCGGAGCCGACCCCGGCAACGAGCACGTAGTATTTCGCGAAGAACCCTGCTGTCAGCGGGATGCCGGCAAGGGAAAAGAGCATCGCAGTAAAGACGCCTGCCACCCAGGGCCGCTCTGTCGCGAGTCCCTGGTAATCGCCGATGTCGTCGGCCTCTCTTTCACGTCCGGAAAGGACCGTGATCACTGCAAAGGCCCCCAGCGTGGTGATGAAGTAGGCGACGAGATAATAGGTAACAGCTGCAACCCTGAAGGCGCCGCCCGCCAGGAAGGCAACCAGCAAGTAGCCAAGGTGAGCGATAGACGAATACGCCAGTATCCTCTTGACGTTGTTCTGGAAAAGGGCGAGCAGGTTTCCGACGAACATCGAGGCGACCGAAATAACGGCGAACACAAGAAACAGGGAGCGGTGAGAAACCAGATCCACCCCGATAAAATACCTCAGCAGAAGCGCGAACATCGCACCCTTCGATACGGTCGCGATGAAGCCCGTCACCGGGGCCGGTGCGCCCTCGTAAACATCGGGTGTCCACATGTGGAACGGGACTACCGCGAGCTTGAAGCCCACTCCAACGATGATCAGCGCGAGACCGGCCAGAAAGACGGGCCCTGCAGCATTACCGGTCCCCGATGCTATCCGGGCAAACTCCATCGTTCCGGTTTCGGCATATACGAGGGCCATGCCGAAGAGGAGGAAGGCGGAGGAAAGCCCCGCCAGGATGAGGTATTTGACCCCCGCCTCGATATTGCGCGTTCCGTCCAGCGGGTAGGCTATAAGCGCATAGAGCGATATACTGAGGATTTCGAGCCCCAGGAAAAATGAAGCAAAATGGCTGCTCGCCACAA
>JBJKOV010000157.1:0-32114 GCA_046707105.1 Thermodesulfovibrionales bacterium | reverse complement strand
TGCCGCTTCAGCAGGATTGTGGAAACTGGATACCGAACCAAGCCTCTTTTCATATTTCAAAAAAGGGGGTGAGATAAGGACCAGCCTTGAGTATATCGACCACAACGGGGGAAGCATCCCTCTCAATATCGTCCTGGAAAACCGGGACAAGGCGCCCTTCAGGATGAAGTACGCCTACCCACGGCTGTGGCGCCTCCATAATGCCCTGGAAAAAGATCCCTCAGTCGGTAGCATCGTGTCGCTGCCCCTCCTTTTGGCGGAGGCCAAACGTTCGCCGCTGGGCTCTCTCATTCCTGTCGACTGGGTGCTGAAGCTCCTCCAAAGCCCCATACTGGGGAAAACGGCGAAGTATTACATTACGCAAGATCGAACCAAGACCCTCTTTTTGCTCAGGATGAAAGAATCATACACGCAATCGGACCACCTGGCAAATGTAGAACGCCTGAAGAACATTATACGTGCAGAAGGTTTACAACCCGCACTTGTCGGTGGTGCGTACCTCCTCTACGGCGAACTTTCAAAGCTTGTGGCTGCGAGCATAATCAAGGGGCTGCCCTTACTTGTTTTGCTCTTTGCGATTATGGGCGGGTTTATTTCCGGTTCTTTTCGCATCGTATGGGCCATGTTTATAAGTCTGGGCGTGATCCCTCTCCTGATGCTTGGCATCCTCGGTTATTTCCGGGTCCCGGTGGACATCATCTCGGCGCCAGCGGCAAATATCGCCATCGGCATCGGCGTAGATGCCATGATCCACTTGCTGATCTGGGTTAGACGGCACCCGGCAGGCAGTATACAATCCCGGGACGCCTGGGCCGACATCTGTTCAAGGCTGTGGAAACCTATTCTGTATTCGATGAGTGTCGTTTGCGCAGGCTTCGGAATATTCGTGTTGTCAGGCTTCCCTCCCACCCAGCGCTTCGGCTTCTCGATCGTCATCGGAACGCTCCTGTTACCTCTGCCTGCACTTTTTGTCTTGCCTTGGTTCGCGACGGTTCAGATCCCGAAAAATCTGATGACTGTTCTTAAGAGGCAACACCGAACGGAGGCCATGTGAACTACTTTTGGGGACACGCCTTAGACAGGAGACAGCCGGGTTGCCGACAGGGACAAACGTCTCTGAGTACCCGGCTTTTCAGGAGGGAGGTGAGATACGACAAAACATTTGTTAACGTCTTTTAAACTCACGTGATGACCCTGACCTTGTATATTTTGTTTCTCAACGCTTCGTTAGGGTTCTGATTGAGGGAAGGATCAGGCCTGATAGGGGAAAGACCGGCTGTGTCCTAATTCATCTGTGTCGTCTTTATGTTCGGCTAACAGCCCGTCATCACAATTTTGCGTGTTAGTTGAAAGGAGTCTGTACATGTATAAGAACAAACGAACAATAACTAACCTTCGAAGAATTCTGACCATCTTTCTTGCAGCATTTTGCGTCATTTCTTTTGCAGGCACTTCCGCGTCACAGACGCTCTCCCTAAGTGGAAAAGTTGTTGCGATCGACAAACATAAAAAGACGCTTACCGTGGACGGTTCATATTTTTACGAACCGAACCGGGGGCCCGGTTATGGTAGCCCAACCGGGATTAACACATTCGCTCTGGGCAAACGGGCGTATGTAATGAGGGGCACTGAAAAGCTGGATTTTGACGATATCAGGGTGGGTGATTGGGTGACCGTTAACTTTCACCAGGAAGGCACCGGGATTGTTATCGCGGACGGAATCGCTTTCACATCCCCTCCCGCACCCTATACGGAAGAAAGGGGGCGGACTTTCTCTTTTACCGGCAGGGTAGTCGCAGTCGATATGGACTCAAATACGCTCGTTGTGGACCCCTCAAATTATTATGGACCGCATTACGCTGGTACGCCGCGCACCTTCGTGCTTAATAGCGGCACGTGGGTATTGATAGATGGCGAAAGGAGTGACCTTGGACACCTCAGGTCTGGTGATTGGGTTACCATTAACTTCCACTGGGAAAGCGGCGGGCCCGCCGTTGCCGAGGGAATCACTGTCATTTATCCCCCTGCGCCATATCCCGTCTCAGGGGAGGCTGTAACAATTTCACCCCCGCCGGCACTTGTAATTGCAGGAGAGCCTGATGTGGTTGTAATACCCGGAACAGATGTTTACTATATTCCCGACATCGAGGCGAACATCCTCTTTTACGACGGAAATTGGTACCGCGAGTATCGGAGACACTGGTTTGTGTCCGCCTCGTACAACGGACCATGGGTTTATATCGGCAACCCCCCTGTCGCCGTGGTAACCGTGCAGGCCGAACGTCATCGGCAACGTCGAATACCGTTGGAAGAACTGAAAGGCAAATGGAGGCAATGGGAAAGGGAGCATCATTGGCAGCATGAAGATGAAGACTAAAGCTGAAATCTGATCATGCCCGGATCTTTTCTCTTTCAGCGGCCCCGCGCTTTGCAGAGTGATGCAAAATGGATACGGGAGAGCGGGATCAGGGATGTTTGTGCCAGTGCGGCATTCCCTGATCCCGGCCGCATCTCTCTTCAAAGAGCTTTTATAAGAGTCACTCCGGGCATCCAGCGATGTTTTCGATCAGGTTGACTCAAAACCCCACCATCATCCGCAAAAGACGTCCACGTGTTGAGGCGTAGCCGAGTGCAAAGTCTTTTCCCTTCAGGCGGGGATCGACGTAGGTGCCGAAGATCCGGTCCCAGAGGGTGAAGATAAATCCGAGGTTCTTATTCGAGAGGCCCCGGGAGCCGTGGTGGACCCGGTGGAAGTTGGGTGTGATGATGATCCACTCAAGAGGTCCAATGTTCACCCAGAGATTTGCATGAATCCAAATATTGACCAACACACCAATGGAAAAACCGACACCCGCCTCTCCCGGGGTAAAGGCAAGTAAATAGTAGCCGATAAGGACCTGTGGAACGGCAAAAAGAAGCAGATGTGTAGCGCTTGTCCGTGATCCCGAAAGCCACCAGAGCTGTTCTATGGAATGATGAAAGATATGAGTGGGCCAGAGGGCCGGCCGGTGCATCGCCCGGTGGACCCAGTAGAGGCTGAAGTCGGCCAGAACGAGCCCTGTGAATATCTTGACTGCGCCGGGAAGCCCGCCAAGAGTCGGCAGGGATAGCTCTTTGCCCATGGAGAGGAAATTAAACCCGTGCACCAACAGTATCTTCCATGCCTCCCCCACGGAGCCGACCACAAGGATCGCCATGATATTCAACGGCAGATTCCGTTTTCGGTCGACGGCAAATCCCGGGCGGCTGCGCTCAAGTAGATCCACCAGCAAGACGATGACGACGAGGGTAATGCCCTCATAGAACTGCTCTCTGGTCATCATGATAAATAAGTGCAGTACATTTGTGCGCAGGAAGATATGGAATTTCTTTTCTTGTCGGACTCACTTCAACGTGATCGCGAACCACCGTGACGCGCTTTCGATCGTGAACCGCCGGAACGCTCCCTCGACGGAATAGACGGCACGAAGCGCGAGGCAGGAGCGGGTCTGTAAGCGCGCGCAGGCGCGTGGCCGCCTCCACGGGTTGGACGATGCTCGCCCTCTCTTATACGATGCTCGCCGCCGCGAAACGGGGCCACCTGGTAGCCATGCCCCCAGCCACCGTATTCCACGACACCTCGGGGCCCATAGTAAGCCGCCCCGATGCCCTCGTCGTCGTAATATCCGCCACCTCTTACGATGCAGCCGGGCAACAAGACCGCCAACGCCAAGACTACCAAGACCAGCACTAGCCGACGTAAGAGCATGATATTCACCTGGGCACCTTCTTGCTTTCAGTGTCCGGCCATTCAAGCAATCCGAAGGCCGCCCCCGAAGGGTCGGCGACCACCGCGACTCTGCCGCCCTGCCGATCAATCCGAGGCTCGACCAGCACGCGGCCACCGAGCGCCACGACCTTTGCAGTCATCTTGACCGCATCTTCGACGCGTACGTAATTTAGCCAGTGGGGATGGACATTGGGCCTGTTCGCAGGCAGCGTGTTCACGCTCGCACGAGCATAGTTGTCAGACGCAAGCAAGAGATGTTGGGCGCCCTCACTTGAGGGCAACTCGAAAACTTCGTAGCCGAAAAGAGTCTGGTAGAAAGCAGCATCGGTGTTAGGATCGCTCGTGATTAACGAGCTCCAAATCCACTCTCCGGGTTCGGCCAAAACATCTGACGGATCACCGCTACTGGATGCGAGGACCGCAAAAACTGCCCCCTGCGGATCCGAGAAAACTGCTTCCCGGCCACGGTCAGGGATGCTACGCGGCCCGAACAGCACCTTCGCGCCATCTTGCAGAGCAACCTTTTTTGCTGCATCGACATCGTGCACTGAGAAGAAGCTCAGCCATGCCGGCCGTCGATGCTCGCTCGCCGGCACCTTCCTCTGAATCAATCCTGCGACAGGACGGCCATCGAGCAGTGCCTCGGCGTACTGTACCCTACCGGTCTGAATGTCGTGAAATGTCCAGCCAAACAGTCCCCCATAGAACTGTTTGGCAGCGGCGAGGTCCGGCGTGACCAACTCAACAAATATGACCTTGCCGACATGATGCTCCTGGCTGGCGGGCTCAACAATCGCCGGCAGTCGGATCGATGAAGCCATGACCGGCGCAGCACAGGCAACGCAGAGAAATACGGTGAGCAATCCTCGCCCAAGCAAATGTCTGACTCGATCAGTCTGCATCTTTTGCATACCGATCCGCCTTGTTGTTATTGAGTCAATCGCGTTTGAGCTGTGTTCCCGATGCATCGTGGTCTCCGTTTCAATCATCCATTTGTCCAATTCATTTTAATTTTACAATAAAATAAAATGATGTCAAGTTTTTGAGGAAAGTTATTCCCCCTGTGTCAAGTGCATAATCACGCAAAACTCCTATTGAAAGAATCCTTCGATCCTCACTATAATCTTGACAGTGGGATGGAGAGGCCGTCATACTGCATCGTGAGGAGGACTGTCTAAATGGATATTAAGAAAGAAATCACCGATATTATTGATCGAGCGTGTGCGTCTCCCGACAATGAAACAGAAAGTCCCGGGGTATGGGCTGAGATGATCATGGATATTTTTCGTAAGGTTATAGAAGATCAGAAGGTATATTGTGGTAAATGTTCGGGAGAGATGGAAACAGTGGAGATTACTGATGGTTTGTCCGGTAATCTCAGAGAGAATCTAAAATGTGGTAAGTGCGGTGCCACTTCCATTTACTTCATCATAGGCAATGATGAAGAAGATGATTTAGCCGCATTCAGCGGTCGATAAAAACAGAATAACCATGCCTTGCCTGGCTATTGCGGCTCACTATAACGATGTAACTTTCGAGTTTATTCGAGGCCATCCAGCGTCTCCGTTACCAGTTCCGAAAGAGCGGGGAAGATGTGCATGCTTCCGGTGATATAAGTAACATCGTCATCATGAATCATCGCATTTACGACCTCCTGTATCAGCATGGGCGCATAGGGACCGATGATATGGAAACCGAGAATCTTTCCGGTTTCCTTTTCGACAACCGCCTTCGCGAAACCCTCCCGCTCGACCATAGCCGTCCCTTTTACCGTGTCGGAATACTTTGCCTTCCCTGCGAGGACGGTGTGCCCCTTCCTGGCCTCCTCCTCTGTCAGTCCGACGGACGCGATTTGAGGCCAGGTAAAGACCGCATGGGGGATATTGACAAAATCCATCCTGATTTTTTCCTCGTTCGTCGCATTGTGCCACGCCACTTCGGCTTCCTTGTCCCCGGCGTGGGTGAACATCTGTCTGCCGATTGCATCCCCAAGTGCCCAGATATTTTTCCTGCTTGTTTCAAGATAGTCATTCACCTTGATAAAACCAGATATGCCGGTCTCTACTCCCGTCTTTTGAACTTGCAGAAGGTCGGCGTTAGATTTTCTCCCCACAGCAACGAGAAGCTTTTCTCCCTCCAATTCCTCTCTGTCCCCATCGTCATTACGGACGGCAACGATGTATCCGCCCTTTCCCCCGCTGACTTCGATCATCTCCGTACTGGTAAGAACCTTCATACGACTCTGCAGCTCTCTTTTGAGGAGTTCCGAAATTTCATTTTCCTCATGGCTCACCAGTGCACGTCCTCTCTCAACCAGCGTCACCTTCGACCCCATGGCCTCGAAAAAGTGGGCGTATTCCACGCCTACATATCCCCCCCCGATAATAATGATGCTCTCCGGTCTTCTTTCAAGCTTGAGAAGACTCTCGTTTGTCAAATACTCCAGTCCGTCGAGACCTCTGATCGGAGGGATGAAAGGCCGTGTTCCCGATGCGATGAATATCTTCTTTCCCCGCAAGGTATCTCCGCCAGCTTCCAAAGTATAGTCGTCCACGAAGTGGCCTTCGCTGTCGTAGAAATCAAGGTTGTCGTAACTCCGTATCGCCTCGCCGATCGAATTGCGACCGAAATTCACCGCCTCTTTCATCCTTCTCATTACGGAGTCGAAATCTATGTGCTTGATTTCCGCAGCTATTCCCAGTTTCCCCGCATCCCTGATTTCCATCACCCTGTCGGCAGCGTAGATAAGAGTCTTTGAGGGTACACAGCCCACGTTCACACAGGTGCCGCCGACGTTGCCCTTTTCGATCAGTGCAACACGCATATTGTCGGCCAGGGCCTTAAAAACAATCCCGATGCCGACATCGCCGGCCCCTATTACCACCACATCGTATTCCTTCATTCAGCACCCCCTCCGTTCCGCATGGAAAAAAAGCCCATATTCAAGTATATCATCGCGGTCCGGCCATGCAAGAGCAGGTACTGCTCAGAACAGTTCCCCTGACGGAATAACTTTTGGTTCTCCAAAGTGCCGACAATGGTTTTCAGGCTTTTTGTGGAGTCCCGTTCTTTATATTCGGCCCCCCTCCCCTGACCGAACGAACCAGCAGAAGGCCGACGATAAAAAAAGAGGCTATGCAAAGAATCGCCGGCCGCTGGCTTCTGAATGTCTCAGAGAGATAGCCGAATAAAAGGGGGCCGACTATAGCGGACGACTTTCCCACGAGGGAGTATATACCGAAATATTCGCTTTCATGACCTGCGGGGATAAACTGGGTGAAGAATGCGCGACTTGCGGCCTGTACTGTTCCGAGACCGAGGCCGGCCACACCCGCAAGGACAAGAAAGTGCATTTTTTGATGGATAAAAAAGGCGGCAACAGCAACGAAAGACCAAAGCACTAATGAGAGTGTGACGATTTTCTTCGGACCTGATACGTCTATCGGTCTGGCCAGAATAAGTGACCCCGCCAGGGCGCTAAACTGAACCAACACGTACATAACTATCAGTTGCCCCACGGTAAATCCAAGCGTAGTGGACGCGAATATACTCGAAAAAACGATTACCGTGTTGACTCCGTCCTGGTAAATGAGAAAGGCGAGCAGGAATTTACGCACCTCCCTTCCCTTCAAAATAATCTTGAGTGTATGCCAGGCGTAAATTCCGCCCTTTACGGCCCCGTCTCTAACAGACGCGCCGGACTTAAGATCCGGTGGCAGGAAGAGAAACGCGGGCATCGAAAAAAACAGAAAGAAGAGGGAGACCATTGACCATGTCCAGTGGTAATGACCTCCTCTCACAAGCGGAATGGCCATCAGCAACGATAGGATCGAGCCGGCATAACCCACCGCATAACCCAGGCCGGATACCCTGCCGTGGTGTTCTTCATCCGCTATCTCCGGCAGAAAGGAATTATAAAAAACCAGGCCTCCCTCCATCCCGATATTTGCCGCCGTGACAAGCAGGAAACCGAAGACCACCATACCCTCTCCCAGGAAGGAAAAAGCTGCGACGGACAGTACACACAACAGTGTATAGGAGAGAAGAAATCTCTTTCGTCGGCCGCTGTAGTCCGCGATGCCGCCAAGAAACGGCGACGTGACCGCCACAAAAGCCATGCTCGCGGATATCGCCCTGCCCCACCATAAATCGCCCTGCCCGGCGCTGTTTCCAACGATCACTGAGACATAATACACGGGGAACACGACAGCGGCGATGACGGCGGAATAACTTGAGTTTGCAAAGTCGAAAAGGCACCAGCTGATTATCTGCTTTCGGTTTGTCATGATTTTGCAATAAATAATCTAAAGGCCGTGGGATTATTTGTCAAATGTGGGTACCGGCACCAATAGACACACGAGCCTGTGAAAGGCAGTTAACCACGGATGAACACGGATAAACGCCGACAATGTAGGTGTTTTCATATCGGGAAAAACCTCACCTGTCCGGTTAGTGATGACAGAAATCCAAAGGCTGAGGAATCAGCGGCCATCCGTCTTGATTCGCAGCCAAAATGTTATTTGAGGATCAACGTGGCAACAGCAGTTGGAAGGGCCGGCATCAACTATTTTGCCGGCAGAGGGCCGCCTGAACCAATGACAGTTCTTTTCAACCACCAGATATAAAGGCACCCCCGGCAAAATATGGACGAGGAGAAAAAGGCTGTCGTTTGTTTATTGGCGCCCTTCGCCGCGAACCCTCGCAACCTCCGCCCGGGTTACCACGGGGGCGTTATTCCCCCAGCTTGTCCTCTCATGGTTAATGACAGCTGCAACCTCCCTGTTTGACAACTGACCGGCCCAGGAGGGCATATACACCGTATATCTAACTCCGCCGATGATCGCCCCATGTCTTCCGAAAAGCACCGTTCGAATATGGTCGCCGGGGTCCGTTGCGGTGACCACAGGGTCGCCTGCGAGTGGCGGAAAGAGGTTCGGCACGCCTTTCCCGCCCTTTCCGTGGCAGCCGGCGCACTTTTCGTGATAGATTTGAGCTCCCAACTCCCCGGAGGAATCTGCTCCCTTAGACTGTGCGCCGACGGTACCAAAAGCTGAAGCGCTCAAAAATTGCGGCGACGCATTCCACTGCCGCGCACCGCCATATATCAGCAATAAGAAAATGATGACCGCAATCCACATCCATGCCGAAGCACGCTTCACCTCACGATCAAATGCCGGCAGGTCAGACGTGCCGGGCCGAAACGCCGTCATTCATCTCCCCCATCGACTGTCAGAATCACGCAGTCTATCGATCTGATTCCTCCTTCTCCATGAATTTATACCCTGTAAAAATGCTCCCGACCAGACCGTTCTTCTCAGCATTATCCAGGAAGAGAGCAATATAAACGTGTATCACTACGAAGCAGAGGAGCGCCCACATGATCATGTGGTGGACGAGCCTGGTTACCGGTATGGTAGTCACCGAGAACCACCAACCAAAAAGCGAGTGCATGACGCCCTGCGGCTCATACAGGGAATAAAGGGCAAATCCCGTTACTATCTGGATGAGATAAAGCAGGAAAATCACCAGATACGTAAGTCCCGCGAGCGGGGTATGCCCGGTTTCAGGTTCAGGCTCCCTTTTAATGAGTGAATAGAAAAGTATGTTCTTTACCATCCCGCTCGCCCTCTTGCCGCTGAGTGGGAAAAATTCCTTCCACGATGCATAGCGGTTGCCGGCGAACGCCCAGTAAACACGGACGGCAAGAGCTACCACAAATACATATGCCGTCACATAATGGACAAAGCGGCTCCATCCCATAACGTACTGTCTGCTTGTCGTCCCGACGATGAACGGATAGGCGATGTAGACACCTGTAAAAGAAAGGACCAGCAGGCACAGGACGATCAGCCAGTGCACGATCCTGACCGGCGCTTCCCATACGTAAACCCTCTTCTGCATGGTACCCTCCTTTTCCTAGACCACTTGTATCCTGGTTACTTTTTTGCCTTCAGCATCGAGAACGTGGACTGCACAGGCCATACAGGGGTCGAATGAGTGCACTGTCCTCAGCAACTCAACGGGCTTGTCGGCCTCCGCCACCGGCGTACCGACCAGAGCCGACTCGTAAGCGCCCTTTTGACCGGATGCATCCCTGGGAGAGCCGTTCCATGTGCTCGGCACAACACACTGATAATTTTCTATGACCTTGTCTTTGATCTTCACCCAGTGTCCCAGCGCACCCCTTGGTGCCTCGCTGAAGCTGTAACCTTTGGCTTCACCCGGCCACGTCGAAGGCTCCCACTTGCTGTTGTCATGTGTACTTACGTCGCCTTTTTTGATGTTAGCCGTCAGCTGGCTAAGCCACACACTCAGCATTTCAGCCGTAACAAGAGTCTCCACCCCTCTTGCCGCCGTTCTTCCGAGAGTCGAGAACAGCACCCCGGGACCGGCACCGAACTTCTTCAGCACGGAATCTATAACTTCCCTGACACGTTTGTGACCTGAGGCGTAGGCCACCAGCATTCTCGACAATGGTCCGACTTCCATAGCCTGGTTTTCGTACCGCGGCGCCTTCACCCATGAATATTTCTGGTTGGTATCAAGGAACTGGTAAGGCGGCTGCGGACCGCTATAGTGATAATTAGTTTCGCCTTCCCACGGATGCCTTGCCTTGTCGTTCCCATTACTGTAGTCATACCATGAATGTGTAACGTACTCCGTAATCTTCTGATGGTCTACGGGGTATACCTTGCTGAGGTCTTTGTTTTTGATTATGCCCCTCGGAAGCCACAGATTACTTGTGTTCGAAACCGTATCATTTGGAAATTCGCCATAGGCGAGGAAATTTCCTATTCCTGCCCCATAGCCGAACCATTCCTTGTAAAACGACGCGACGGCCAGCAGGTCAGGTATATATACCTGTTCCACGAAATTCTTCGCCCTGCTGATCAACTCGCCGATGAGGGCCAGGCCGCCGTCATTAAGTGCGCTTTCGCTGTTGAGGTCTATCGGCAGCGCCATCCCGCCGACCAGATATGTCTGCAGGTGAGGATTTTTGCTCCCGAGAACGGCATGAATCCTGATAACATCTTTCTGCCAGTCGAGGGCCTCAAGGTAATGGGCTGCCGCCATGAGGTTGGCCTCCGGAGGAAGCTTGTATGCCGGATGCCCCCAGTATGCGTTGGCAAACAGACCAAGCTGCCCGCTCTCAACGAAGGTCTTAAGTTTGTCTTTTATTCCCCTGAAATAGGCGGCGCTCGACTTCGGCCAGTCCGAAATCGACTGGGCCAGCGCAGACGTCTTCACAGGATCGGCCTGCAGCGCGTTCACAAGATCCACCCAATCAAGAGCGTGGAGGTGATAAAAATGTACAACGTGGTCCTGAACGAATTGAATACCGGTTATCAGGTTCCTCATGAGCCTCGCATTGTCCGGTATGGTGATACCCAGCGCATTTTCTACAGCCCTCACGGAGCTGTTGGCGTGAACCGTCGTTCAAACGCCTCATATTCGCTGGGCAAAGTACCACGCATCCCTTGGATCCCGGCCTTTCAGGATTATCTCTATACCCCGGAACATGGTACTCGAAGACCACGCCTCGGCCACCTTGCCGCCTTCGACCTGTGCCTCAATCCTGAGATGCCCCTCGATTCTTGTGATCGGGTCAACGACTATTTTTGCCATGATCACTGCCTCCTTTCGCTCTCACTATATTTATTTCTTTTCTTCAGGCTTCTCTTTTCCTCTTATGGCCCGTGCAATCCTGTGGGCCGCAACACCGGCAACAGCCACCGCAGCAACGCCGGCTCCAACCTTATCAGCCGTCGTTTCGACACCGAAACCGGGAACTTTAGGAAGTCTCTTATAAAACGGCGTCATAGTGTCCCAGAAAGCCGGCTCTGAACAACCCACCCAGCCATGACCGGCCTGGACAGGCCAGCTTGTTCCCTTGTTATATCTGACAGCCGGACAGTTGAGAAAAGTCTCAGGCCCCTTGCATCCCATTTCATAAAGGCACCAGCCAAGCCTGTGACCCTCGTCGCCCCATTCCCTGACGAACTGTCCCGCATCATAGTGAGCCCTCCTCTGACAGTGGTCATGAATTCGCTCCCCATACGCAAAGAGAGGTCTGTTTAAGCGGTCTGTTGCGGGCAGTGTTCCGAAGGTGAGGAAGTGCACGATCACCGCGGTGAGATTTTCCGGGTTCATGGGACAGCCGGAAAGATTTAACACAGTAATACCCGGAATTGCATCCTGCACACCTACGGCCCCCGTCGGGTTTGGTGCAGCAGCAGGGATGCCGCCAAACGTTGCACATGTCCCCGCAGCGATAGTCGCCATGGCGTTGCCGCACACCTCCCTCGCAATGTCGATCGCACTCTTGCCGCCGACGCAGCAATACACTCCATTGTCCTTGAGAGGAATAGACCCTTCGACAACAGCCAGATACTTCCCTTTCTGGTTTTTAACAACGTCATCAAGGGACTTTTCGGCCTGTTTTCCGGCAGGTGCCATTATGGTTTCGTGGTAGTCTACCGACAGTACGTCGAGAACTATCTGCCTGACACTCGGTTTTGTCGCCCTGAGAAGGGCCTCTGTATTCCCACAGCAATCCTGGAATTCGAGCCATACAAGAGGCGGTCTCTTCGTCTTCTCGATAGCCTCGGCGATCCTCCCGGCATAGCCCCCGGGCAGCGCGAGAACGGCAGCCATTGAAGCACAGAACTTCATAAAATCTCTTCTGGATACCCCTCTTTTCAGCAGTCTCTCATAAGGGGAGCCGACGTCGTCTGAGATTCCCTTAAAATCACCTTTCATGCAGCACCTCCTTGGCCCTCATGTGGGTAATTAAAATAATTTCTAATTGGGAAAGCTTCGGGTAGATGACTGTAAGACCTCAAGGACAATTTCTCAAAGCCCCCTTCCGCACTATGTAAGAATGCGGCATCAAGATCTTTTTGCTTAGAAAATATCACGATAAAGGCGGGGTGTCAAGAACATTTTTCCGGGCTGCTGCGGAACTTACTGATTCTCTTCCTTGGCCGCCTCTTCCATAATGGTTGAGATGACTTTCAGCGATTCCATGGCCGACGCCTGCTCGACCCTCTGGATAGCGAAACCCGCGTGGACCAGAACATAATCCCCGACCCCAACCTCTTCCGGCATAAGCAGTAGACTGATCTGCCTGCGGGCGCCATAGACATCCACGACCGCCGCGAAATCACTTATCTCTACTATTTTAGAGGGTATCGCAAGACACATAGCTATCTAGCCGCCGGCCCGCCATCTGCTCTTTGAAACGGTGCCTTCTCCGGGTACTTTCTCACACGTACAACCAGAATCTCGCAGCTCTCCCAGGACGACTTCTATCAGTCTTTCGAAACTGGCCTCGACCTCGTCGGAGAGCCCGAGCCCCAATTCGACAGCTTTTGGCTCTATTCCGAAAAGTACCATCTTTGGTGGAAGGTGGCCGCTGATGGTGGCCGTTGCAAGAAGGTCGGAAATGCCGAGTTGATGGGGCGAAATCTTCGTCACGAATTTTGCGGGCACATCCTCACCCTCTATCCTGACAACGGTACCAGGCTGATTGCCGCTTTTAACTGCGTCTATAACGATAAGATAGTCCTTATCCCTGATGTAGGAAAGTAGTTCGATACCCGCAGTTCCGCCGTCGAGGAGTTCTACATTTTCCGGGAAACGAAATCTCCTTCCCAGTTCCTCCACAGCCCTTACTCCCAGCGCTTCATCCCTCATCAGGACATTGCCTACTCCAAGAACGAGAACTCTCACTCAACCTCCGTGCCCTGCGTCAGCAAAAATAATTATCTACATTATACAGCCTTGGCCCCCGGATTTCATCATGTCCCCGTTGGCTGACCATGAACCTGTGACCTTACAGCTTTCCAAATTCTGAAAAACAGGGACCGGGTGCGTCCCGCACTGTGCCCCGGAAGAACAGATACGTCATACAGGAAGCCGCCGGGCTTGATGTCCGCGTTTGCCGTGATCAGAGAGAATCTCGTTCCAAAGATGTAGGCTTTTGATGCATACCCTTCTTAATGAACTGTCAGGGCTGATATCGGCCTTGTCCTGTCTGACCGGACAATCCGGATCCTTGTTCAAAAGGGCGGATTTCCCGATTGCACAGGAAATGACTGCTTGCATAATCGGAAGGCACCTTGAAATAGTTCGACTAATGTCATAAACTATCGATTCGATACCGATTTTGGTCTCGGCCTTACAGTCGAGAGAAATCGAAATTGTAATATTGTAATAAGGATACATACATGCAGAAAATATTCACCCGCCCCGGGAGTCTTAAGCCATCCCCTTTCAGGTACTGCCCGGGATGTGGTCACAGCATAGCGCACAGACTTATCGCCGAATGCATAGACTTCCTTGGCATACGCGATAAAGTAATCGGCATCGCACCGGTAGGCTGCGCCGTCTTTGCCTACGATTATTTCAACTTCGACGTTATCGAGGCGGCGCACGGAAGACCACCTGCCGTCGCCACCGCACTGAAGCGGCTCATGCCGGATAAGGTAATTTTTTCCTACCAGGGAGACGGTGACCTCGCCGCAATCGGCACGGCCGAAATCATCCACGCAGCAGCAAGGGGCGAAAACTTTTCGGTCTTTTTTATTAACAATGCAACCTATGGCATGACCGGTGGGCAAATGGCACCCACGACAATTACAGGGCAGCGGACGACGACAACGCCAGGAGGACGAAACAGCGCCACGGAGGGTTTTCCCTTGAGGATATCCGAGCTCCTGTCGACGATCGAGGGGGTCACTTTCGTGGAGCGGGTATCCCTGGATTGCCATAAGAACATAGTTGCAGCTGCGCGTTCAGTTGAAAAAGCCTTCAGATATCAGCTGGAAGGAAAAGGGTTCAGTCTTGTCGAAATCCTGTCTCCCTGTCCCACCGATTGGGGTATGTCCCCGAAGGCCTCCGTGGAATGGATGAGGTCTGCGATGGTCCATACCTTTCCTCTCGGCGTTTACAGAGATATATACAAGGAGAACGGGTAACTGGAAAGAAAGATTATCATAGCCGGCTCCGGCGGTCAGGGAATTCTTTTCCTGGGCAAGATGCTTGCCGTCGCAAGCATGAAGGAGGGCAGGAAAGTGACGTGGTTCCCCTCTTACGGAGCGGAGATGAGGGGAGGTACCGCCAACTGCACTGTCGTAATCTCCGACGAGATGATAGGCTCCCCTGTGGTGCTGCGGCCCGACATCCTCGTCGTCATGAACAAGGCCTCGTTCGACAAGTTCCAGCCGGTCCTTAAAAGGAAAGGACTTTTTTTCTACGACAGTTCTCTTATAAGGGTACATGCAACGAGGACCGACATTACTCCTGTCCCTGTCCCGGCAACGCAGATCGCAAGTTCGGCTGGAAACACCAGGTCTGCAAATGTGGTGATGCTCGGGGCGCTCGTGGCAAGGACAGGGATACTGAATGAAGCTTCGGTAACCGCGCTGTTTGAGAACCCGCAGCAGAAAGATTTGAGACTGGATACAAACAGACAGTCGCTCATGAAGGGAATGGCTTACATTGAAGATAAGAAAGGCTAAAATTTCGGATCTTAAGGACGTGCAAAAGCTGATCAATGAATTCGCGCGACGGGAAGAGATGATTCCCCGTTCTCTCAACGAACTGTACGAAAGCATAAGGGACCTTGTGGTTTGCGAAGACGCCGGCGTAATTACAGGCGTCTGCGCCCTCCACATACTGTGGGAGGACCTCGCAGAGATTCGCTCCCTCGCCGTGAGAAAAGAGCATCAACGCCTGGGTATCGGCGGAAAGCTGGTCAGGCGCTGCCTTTCTGAAGCGGGTGCCCTTGGGATTAACAGAGTATTCGCACTTACGTATCAACCCGCTTTTTTCAAAAAACTGGGGTTCACAGATATAGAGAAATCGAGTCTGCCTCAGAAGATATGGGGAGACTGTATCAGATGTCCGAAATTTCCCGAGTGCGACGAACACGCGCTTATAATCGATCTTAACCCGACGGAAAAGACAGCATGAAGTCACATTCTCCGCGTTTTAAAGAGTCTCCCCGCCAGGGCTCGTGAGACCGTGAACTGCCCGGACGATGAATAAAGGATATTTGAGATATTTCATGCTCTCCATGGCTGTCCTGATTCTTGACCAGTCCACAAAATATTTCGTCAGGACGGGGCTGACTCAATTCGACATAGTCCATGTTCTCCCCGTGCTGAACCTTGTGCACGTCGAAAATGTCGGTTCGGCATTCGGACTCTTCAAGACCCTCGGAAATGCTTTCTTTATAGCCGTGGCGGCCTGTGCCTCTCTGTTCGTCTCCTTCCTGATAGTGAAGGACCGCGATAATCGCGCCGCTTTTTCTTTAATTCTGGGCGGGGCAGCGGGCAATCTGGCCGACAGGATAATGTACGGGCATGTCGTTGATTTTCTGGACCTTCATGCCGGAGAATATCACTGGCCGGCTTTTAATGTTGCGGACTCCGCGCTGACTGTCGGGATTTTCCTGATACTCGTGCAGTCCGTGGTCCAGATGCGGAGAGACCGCAGCCATGACTGAGGGCCGTTTTGCACCCCCTTGCTGTTCGAAAGGTGATTTATGCAGCGATATACGATAATCCACCCGTTATACTTGTCCTTCTTCTCGAAATCGCTTTATCAGGACGTCGCCAGAAACTGGAAGGGACTTTGCATGACCTATCTTCTTGCCCTTCTGGCATTGTCTGTTATCCCGGGCGTCATGAAGATCCGGTCCAACCTGTCGACTTTCCTGAACACCGAGGCACCCCGCTTTGTAAGACAGTTTCCGACCCTCACCATCACCGACGGGAAGGTCTCAATCAGCAAAACGGAGCCTTATTATATCAACGACGAAAAAACCGGGAAGCCGGTAATAATTATTGACACTACCGGCAAGATCACGTCATTGAAGGGATTGCCTGCAGCCATTCTGATCACTAAGACGGCCATCATGGTCAAGACCGACAGCACCGAAACAAGGACCCTGGATCTGTCCGACGTCAAGAGTCTCGTAGTAGACCGCAGGGTCATTTATGACTGGATGGACAGCTTTCAGGACTGGTCTTTGTTTGTGTTTTACCCTTTGGCCCTTTTTTTCTCCTTTCTATACCACATCATCGAGGTGACGTTTTACTCCGCAACCGGCCTGATATTTGCCAGGTCCCTCCAGGCGCGTCTCCGCTTCCGCGCTGTGGTGCGTCTGGCAGTTATGGCCGAGACCCCTGCTGTAGTATTAGGGCTGTTTCTTGCCGTCACAGGGGTTGACATGCCTTACTGGTGGTATATCAGTCTCCTGATTTCGACCGCGTATGTATATTTTGCGGTCAGGGCGAACTCCGATAAGGAGGTCCTATCCGCCGCGTGAAGTCCTGAATTCCCCGGGATCAGGACACCCCGGGATCAGGATCTTGACAAACACCGGCTTCTTCCGGTATAAAAACCCATGAAAAAAATATAGATCGTAGATGACCTGCACACTTCCATAGAAAAGGAAAAAAGCATTCTCAATAGGTCCGATTTCATGATATTCACAACCATGTCAAGCCGCAAGGCGCTGGAACTCCACAAGTCGGAGAATATGGATCTTATAGTAGTAAATCTGGATATGCCTGAACTGAACGGCGATGAACTTTGCTTCCTTCTAAGAAAAGACGCGACGATGCAGCAGGTTTCGGTGATCATCGTGGGGACCGACAGCGAATCCGATATGAACAGATTTAAACGCTGTCAGGCCAATGCCTACGTCACCAGGCCCATACGGCCGCTTCAACTCCTTGAAAAGGTAAGCCAGCTCCTGGACATCCAGGAAAGGAAGAATTACAGGGTTCTTTTGAAGGTGACTGTGAATGGTAAGTCACCGACCGAAACGTTCTTTTGCTCTTCGCAGAATATAAGCACCTCTGGCATTCTCATAGAAACGGACAAGGTGCTCCAAAAAGGTGATTCCATATCCTGCTCCTTCTTTCTGCCCGGGGCGGAGAGGATATCCGCTGACGCCGAGATTGTAAGGATCGCCCAAAACGGGACGGGCGCCTGCCACTACGGAGGGAGGTTCATCAACCTTAGATCCCAGTACAGGGCATCCATAGACTCGTTCGTCAAAAGCAAATCAGGGAAAAAGTAGCCGGTCCCTGCTTGTCATGCATCGCGAAACAACATTTTAAGTTCATAAGATCCGGCTTCGGCCCTCTTTTCTGTGACGAAACCCATTTTCTCAAAGAGTTGCAGCATCTTCTTGTTGTCCATCAAAGCCTCCGCAGTAAAACCGTGCAATCCGTTCTTCTTTGCCAGTTGAGTAAGATATGACAAAAGTTCCATGCCTATTCCCCTGTTCTGATACTCGTCCCTCACCACGAATGCAACCTCCGCAGTATGGGTGCCTTCGGTTATGAAATACTGCCCCATGCCCACGATCATCTCTCCTGAATCCTCCACCAATACTGCAAGGATGACCATCTCTTTCTTGTAATCGACCGCCACAAATTTCTGGAGGCGCTCGTGCGGCATGTCGGCCCGCGTCGAGATAAACCTGTGGTACATGCAATCACTGGAAAGGGAATAGAAGAAGTCCTTTAACCTGTGCTCATCCGTGATCTTTACCGGCCTTAAAAGGACCTTAAGGCCCGCCCTCGTGGTCCGGTATGTCTCGAGCGTCTCGGGGTACTGTCCTCTCTCTCCGGGGATGAATTCCTGGTCTTTATAAATCAGGCTTAGATCCTTGGCGGCCGCAACGAGCCAGGGGCGGAACTTCGGATGAGCTATGGCTATCAGGTCCATGGCGCGTTCCCTGACGTTCTTGCCGTGAAGATATGCGATACCGTGCTCCGTAACGACAAAGTGCACATCCCCCCTTGTCAGAGTAACACCGGCTCCTTCTTTGAGAAAGGGGACTATCCTTGAGACCTCCCCGTTTTCAGCCGTAGACTGAATGGCGAGAATCGTCTTGCCGCCCCGCGAAAGGATGGCCCCGCGCATAAAATCCGCCTGGCCCCCTATGCCGCTGAAGAAGTACTTACCGAGAGACTCCGCCGTCGCCTGTCCGGTGAGATCTATCTCGAGTGCGCTGTTTATAGCCGTCACATTCCTGTTCCCGGCTATCGTCAGAGGGTTGTTGGTATAACTGACGGGCCTCAATTCTATGACTGGATTGTCGTTTATGAACTCGTACGTTTCTCTCCGGCCCATACAGAAGGCCGCCACCGTCTTGCCGTTGTTAAGATCCTTCTGCGAGTTATCTATCACCCCCCTCTTCATGAGATCGACTATGCCGTCCGAAAGCAGTTCGGTATGTACGCCAAGATGTTTCTTGTCCGTGAGATGGGCAAGTATGGCATTTGGTATACACCCGTATCCCACCTGTATGGTATCTCCGTCGCGGACGATCTCCGAAACGTACTTTCCGATCCTTTGAGTGATGTCATCCGGCGCGCTTGCTTCGAATTCCAGCAGCGGCTCGTCAAAGGGAATTATAAAGTCGACGTCCCTTATGTGGAAGAAGCTGTCGCCATGCACACGCGGCATATGAGTGTTCATTTGGACTATTACAAGCCCGGCGTTCTCAACGGCGGCTTTCACAATATCCACGCTTATTCCGAGGCTCATGTACCCGTGAGCATCAGGCGGCGACATCTGGACGAGGGCGACGTCGACAGGTACAATCTTCCTGTTGAACAAATCAGGGACCGCCGATAAGAATATAGGGGTATAATCCGCCAACCCCCTGTTCACCGCGTCTCTCATATTCAGACCTATAAAAAAGGAGTTATACCTGAAATAATCCTTTAGTCTTTCATCTGTGTAAGCGGTGACCCCCAGGTTCCACACCTGAATGACTTCCGCATCAAAAAAAGCCTTCGGGTGAGACCGGACGTATTCTACCAGTGCATGCACAGCGTATTGCGGCTCGCCGCACCCCGTACCTATGAAGATTCTGTCCCCCGCACGAATATGCCCGAATGCCCGTTCAGCCGGCAGAAACTTGCCCGGATAGATACTTTTGAGTCCTTCAATATATTTGCTGTCTTGCAGGAAATCCATTGCCGAAGTCTCCTATGGAAGATTATATCACCAGGAAACACCGCTTTTAAATTTCTTTGAAAGCATATCCGTCCCTCTGAGGGGCTCGGGAATCCTGTAGCCTGAGAGGCATTTCAGCACAATCCCGACAGAGGAGTCGATATCGATAAGATGACCGGGTGATATAAAACAGGTTTTACATAACTCCCTGTACTCACTACGGCGCCGATGCGGTGAAGTCGCTGCCTATCGCGGCAGAGATATGTCCAACAGCCTCCTATTTCTTCAGGTTCGTCGAAATTCGGGCATGACCGATTTGAAACTCAGGGCTTCTTGCAATGTCAGGGACTATTTGTTCATCCGGTTTATGATCTCCCCCAGTTTTTTTATCTCCTCCCCGTAAAGAGCCCAGTCCAACTCCCGCTGCGCCCTTATAGCCCGATCGAAATGATCCTTTGCTTCCGCCGAAAGATTCTCTTCCGGAGGGACGCCGGGCGGCCCCCCGGCCGGTGTCTCCACCTGAGGCCCGGTGAGACCCGCCTGACCGAATATCTTGGCTAGGGCCCCATCAAGCGTTTCATCCATCGCGATCCGGTTTTCGTACGCCACGATTACCCTTTTAAGCTCGGGTATCTTGCCTGTCTCGGCCCGGAGATAAAGCGGCTGGACATAGATCAGAGAATTCTCTATCGGGATGATAAGCAGGGTGCCCTGGATCACCTCGGAGCCCCGCTGGTTCCATAAAGATACCTGTTGTGATATCTCCGTTTCCTGGTTGATCCTGGCGACGATCTGTTTGGGGCCGTACACAAGCCTGTCCTTCGGGAAACGGTAGACAATAAGTTTTCCGTAATTCGCCCCGTCGCACCGGGCTGCCATCCATGCCGAGAGGTTGTCCTTCTTTTTCGGGTTAAAGGGGAGCATAAGGATGAATTCCTCCTTCTTCTCCTCCGGCAGCTTCATGATCGTATAATACGGCTCCATCTGCTCCCGGGCGCCGGTCCCGCCCATGACCGGTATCTCCCACTGGTCTTCCTTGTTGTAGAACGTCTGCGGGTCCTGCATGTGATACGTGGTATATACGGCCGTTTGCAGACTGAAGATATCCTCCGGATAGCGAATATGCCCTCTCAGGTCCTGCGGCATTTCCGAAAGGGGCCGCAATATTCCCGGGAATATGTTGCTGATAGTCCTGATAATCGGGTCGTTCTCATCTGCTATATAAAACTTCATGCTGCCGTCATAGGCGTCGATCGTCACCTTTACTGAATTCCTGATGTAGTTTATCCCTGAAAAGTGCTGCGAATAAGGGAACCTGCTGCTCACCGTGTATGCGTCGTACATCCAGATAAGACGGCCGTCCTTCGATATCACCATGTAGGGGTCCCCGTCCAGGACAAGAAAGGGCATGACCGCCTGCACCCTCCTGGTGATGTTTCGCCTCAACAGGATCCTGCTATCAGTGGTGACGTAGCTTGAGAGAAACATTTTGAGAGAACCGAAATACTCGGCAAAGATCATCTTCTTCAGAGCCGAGTCGATTCTTATCCCGCCCTCCCCGGCATATTTGTCGTAGACGTTCTTTTCCCCAGAGGGGTAGTCGAACTCTTTTGCGTTCGTGTCGACTATTACATAATCGCTGGCAAGTTCGCCGAAATAGATCTCCGGCCGCTTCACCTGCAGACTCTTTGCCGTGGACGCCGGAGGAATATCTTTTATCATAAGTACCGGCAGCCCCTCGGGCGTTACCTGGTTCACGGGACCGAGAGTAACTCCGTATCCGTGGGTAAATGTGAGCACTTCGTTAATCCAGTTTCTTGTCGGGATGCTATCCGACGACAACTCCCTGGGCGAAAGCAAAGTCTGCCGGTACTGTCCGTCGATCATATACCTGTCGTTGTCGACGGATACGAACTGGTAATAGGTACGTATCTCCTGTACCTGGCTGAAGGTGTCTAGTAGCGGTTTCTGGTCCCAGAGGCGGATATTGTCGATCGTCGCTCTGTTGCGCTCGATATCGTCACCGGTGAGCTTCATGTTGCCGGAGATGTCTCTCTCCTCAACCTTGTCGAGGCCGAACCCCTTTCGGGTCGCCGCGATGTTATATTGCAGATAGGGAGTTTCCTTGGCAAGCTCGTTAGGAGCCACCACAAACTGCTGAAGAAGAGACGGATAAACCGAGCCCCCTATGAACGCAAACAGAATGTAAGATCCGACAGTCCCCGCAACAAGCAGTTTTCTACCCAAAAAGATATTGCCCAGGACGAGGACCGCCGCAAGAACAGCCGCAATCATTTTCACCTTAAGGAAAGGAATCATCGCGTGGACATCCGTATAGGTGGCCCCGGCTACATGCCCATGGGATGAATAGACGATCTCATGCATACCGATATAGGCATTGAAGGCAAGTACAGAAAAGATCAGCGCCCCGAGGACCGATAGATGCACCGACGGAATCCTCTCCATGGATACCCTCCTTCCATCCACAAAAACCGCCCCCCTTACGACATAGAGGGCCGCAGCCAGTACGAGAGAGACACCCAACAGCAAAAGGGCCGTGCCGGAGACAATCTCGTAAACCGGAAGGGAGAAGAGATAGAATGACGCGTCCATATGGAATATGGGATCGGAATACCCGAACGATGAGGCGCTGAAATAGGACAGAAAAGTAAACCAGTTCTCATAAAAGAGCAAGGCAGCCATAAGACCGAAAAAGGCCGGGATGATAAACTTCAGCTTGCCCAGATGATCGAGTATGCCCCGGATAGGCGGGGTATCCAGGGCAGCTGCCAAAGGAACAACCCTGTTCTTTGTGACCCTCATCGCCAGCGCTATGCTGATGTAAGGCACTACAAATCCTGCGATAAGCCCCACGAGCGAAACAAGCGTCTGCGCGACAGCCTTCCTCACAAATATTTCACCGAGCTGAAGGCTGCTGAACCAGAGCCAGTCGACATAGAGGGAAATAAGTTTCGGCAGAAAGATTACCGCCAGGCCGATGGCCGCGATTATGACTAGCTTCGTCCTGGAAAGTCTGCTGTCCATGTGTGTTCCCCTTTCGTTATCGGAGGCGTAACAGCGAAGAGAGTCTCCGTGGCATGTGTTCTATTTTAGCCTGCCGGCTGCAAAAAAAATCCACTTTTTCCATTCACCGCCCCAAGTCGCGTCAGTGATCAGTGCCAGTCCCGTCCCCACGGGCCGGAGTCCGATGAGGCCGCAACCCCGGCAGTCCCTGCAGGCCACCTTCACATCCAGAGACTTGCCTCTTTCATCTTTCTTCATACACCTTCCTAATAAGAAGCCTATTCACGATGAGAGAACACTCATAATCTTATTCATTATCCACTTCTGGTCCCACCAATCAAGGGGATTTACCGCCATCCCGTGAACGTATATGCCGAAATGGAGATAGTCCCCAAAGGCAAGGCCGGTATTTCCCGTCCTGCCGATAATCTCGCCCTTTGACACATGCTGCCCCGCCCTGACGGAAGTCTGAGACATATGTCCGTAAAGGCTCATCAATCCAAGTCCGTGGTCGACAATAACAGTACGGCCATAAATCAGACGGTCTCCCACGTATACAACCAGCCCGTTATTGGCCGCTGTTACAGGAGCGTGCCCGACCGAGGCCAGATCATATCCGGACTGACGGCTGATGCTTATTTTTTTGCCGCGGTAGTAGTAGTCCCGTTTATCACCGAACCTGGCCAGCACCCGGCTGCCATGCAACTGCGAAAACCTGCCCTTCCATAAGGGACTGCCTTCCGAGCGCCGCCCTACGCCCTCGATGGCTTTATTGTCCTCCTGTCGCCATGCTTCGTTTACCTTCTCAAAAGCCGCGGCCCCCGATAACCCGTTGTCATTCTTGCCCAGCAGCGGCATAATATGGCTGTCGATGAATTTATCCGAAACATCGATTTTTGATTCTCTGAATTTCCTGGCCACGATGGTGGTGTCGAGTCTCTCACTCCTGTAATTCTCGTTCCCGTCGTCTGCAACCACCAGAAGAGCCGTACCTGGCGGTACAGAAAGAGACACGGGGAAAAGAGTACAGTAGACATCCTTCCTGCCGTTAAAGGATTTCGACATCATAAATTCGTCGCCCCCGACTTTGACATACACATTCTCGGCCCCTATTACGCGGGCTTTCACCGCACCTGTCGATCCCTGCCTCACAAAGGGGGTGCTGACGACCTGCTTTATCGCCGGAGGTACGGTGTCGACGGTGGAATTAATGCTGATCTCGGTCCTGGAAAAAAAGCTGCTTCTGGCGGTTATGACTACGGTCGCACCTCCGTCCGCAATGGCCAGGCGGCGCGGTTCAAGAATAAGGTCATACGTTTTTTCCTTTCCTATATTCTTATCAGCTATGACACTGACATGTCTCAAGCCCTGCACTATGTAAACGTTCAAACTTTTTATCGGCCGGTTGTTTCTTACTGTAAAAATGACACGTTTCTTCCTCGGAAGCTTTTTGAATGTCTCAAATCCGGTAATAAAAGGGGGCTGCACGGACATGTAGTGGTAAGCAAGGAGGAGCGCTGCCAGAATGACTCCAACTGACAAGAGTTTCGTCTTTAAGCTGGTCTTTTCTTTCATTACTTGTTACCGGTAATTTTTTCAGCGCCCGCCCGGCAAGAAAAACGGCAATACACCGGTCACGGCGGGCATATTGACAAAAACTCAGGACGTCGCATCATTCCGGGTTTCCTTACTTTCCCGCGAGCGATGCGGACAACCGGCCGACTGAAACAACATGTGAGCTATTCTACCACGATAAGATTCCCATGTGAACCCATGGCGGATTTCAAGCCGAACTGAAATTCAACTCGTAACTCTTCAGTTAAGGGGCGTTAAAGAACGATTTCTGGAGCCGGGAATCTTTCTTCAACAGGGCTATTGTCCACTTCACCGACGGATTACATTCAAGTCTCTTTTTTTCAGGGTTAGGGTTATAATAGTCTACTTTCGGTAATCATGTTATGAAAAAATACAGGATTATAATCACTCTCTTTTCAGTACTTTTTATTCTTTTCGAACCCGTCCCCCGCGTCTTTGCCCTTCGCGCTGAGGCGCTGCCTTCCGAGATCAGCCCCGGCGATGCCTTTGTACTGAAGGTTTACGGCGCAGCAGTTGGTTCCGTTCCCGAGGCCATGCCGGGAGGCGTGCCTATCAACTTCACTGCCTGCGGGAAGAACTGTTTTGAGGGAATAGGCGCCTTCGGAATAGAGACGCGGCCCGGCGACTACACGATCACGGTTAAGACCGGGCAGACCGCGCTGGATGTTCACATAATCGTGAAACACACCGTCTTTCCAACTATCAACCTCACCCTTCCCGAGAAGGAAGTCATACTGAGCCCCGAGGACCTCGACAGGGCGAAGAGGGAGCAAAAACTTCTCGAATCCATCTGGCAACAGGAGACGCCGAGGCTTTGGGAAGGAGACTTCGGTCTGCCTCTGCCGACTGAAATCTCCACCCCTTTTGGCTATCGGCGAGTCCTTAACAAGAAAAGGATCAGCATCCACAGGGGCATCGACATGAGGGGGCATGAGGGAGAGAAAATAGAGGCCTGCAACAGGGGCAGAGTTGTCCTGGCGACAAATTTATTTTTCGGCGGCAATACGGTGGTTCTAGACCATGGAACGGGCATCTACAGCATCTATATGCACCTCTCGAAATTCGACGTCAGGCCGGGCGACATCGTTTCAAAAGGTCAAACAGTCGGACTGGTCGGCGCCACCGGCAGGGCGACCGGCCCACATCTCCATTTCAGCATGAAGGTCCGCGACATCAGCGCCAACCCCCTCTCCTTCACCCGCCTGCCGCTTTGAAAAAGGACTCGGAATCTATGAATTATTCTGGAAAGTGCAAGTTATTTACCACAGAGGCACGGAGACACCCGGAAAACAACGGGAAGGAGGAAAGTCTCTATCTCCAACAAGGCAAGGAGTTCGTCCAGCCTTTTACTTTACTTTTTGAACTCCGTGTCTCAGCGTCTCAGTGGTAAATCGGTCTTTTTGGGATTCTTTGGATCAGCGGCTGGCGTGCATCTCTTCTAAAGTCTTATCAAGGCTCACCATGTCTTCTACGTTGAGAAGCTTCACTGAAGGGTCTATCCTCTTAATCAGTCCGGTCAGGACCTTGCCGGGGCCGACCTCGATAAATGTGTCAACGCCGGCGTCTATAATGTTTCTGACAGAGTCCTCCCACAGCAAAGGACCGTTGAGCTGGTTGACAAGGGACAGTTTGATCCTCTCGGCGCTTGCAAGAAACATCGCGTCTGCATTGTTCACGACCGGCACTTGCGGATCTTTGAATTCCACCGTCTTCAGGAGCCCTTCCAAGCGGTTTGATGCCTCCACCATCAGGGTGCAGTGGGAGGGAGCGCTGACAGCCAAAGCAAGCGCTCTCTTCGCCCCTGCTTCCTTCGCGAGTTTCATCGCTTCCTCCACCGCTTTTTTCTCCCCGGCGATGACGACCTGGCCGGGACAGTTGTAGTTCGCAGGCGAAACATACCCCGACTCGACGGAAAGACATATCTCGTCTATCCTGCTTCTCCCGAGTCCGATAATCGCGGCCATAAGACCGTCGCCTTCATGCACCGCCTCCTGCATGAAGATCCCTCTCTTCTCCGTAAGGATAAGCGCATCCAGAAATGAGACAACCCCGGCTGATACCAGGGCCGAATATTCGCCCAGACTGTGCCCGGCAACGACATCGGGCTTGACACCCCTGGAAGTCAGCTCCCTGAAAGCGGCAATGCTAGCCGTAAGGAGGCACGGCTGGGTCCGGAAGGTTTTGTTGAGTTCGCCCTGAGGCCCGCTGAAGCTCAGTTCCTTCAGGCCGTAACCGAGCGTCCTCCCGGCTTCTTCATAAAGAGACCTGACCTCGGCCGAGTTTTCCCACAGATCCTTTCCCATGCCGACATACTGCGAACCCTGCCCCGGGAATACGAAAGCGACCTTCATTGTCCCTTCACCTCTTTTATCCTTCTTATGAGCAGAGGCAGCACCTCGAACAGATCCCCAACTATGCCGTAAGTGGCAATATTGAAAATTGGGGCCTCAGGATTTTTGTTTATCGCAACAATTATGTCCGAGGACTGCATTCCAACAAGATGCTGCACCGCCCCGGATATCCCGCATGCTATATAGAGTTTGGGACTCACAGTCTTGCCGGTCTGGCCTACCTGATGGCGGTAAGGGACCCATCCCTCGTCTACCGCCGCCCTTGACGCCCCCACGCATGCACCCTCCAGTGCCCCTGCAAGTTCAAAAAGCATATTGAAACCTTTTTCACCGCCTACACCTCTTCCTCCGGAGATAATAATGTTTGCCTCCTGGAGATTTATGGCGACCTCTGAAACCTCTTTGATCGTCTCGATAACCCTGGCATTTGTCTGTATGCCTTCGGCGCTTACCTTCACTATTTCACCCGTCTTCGACGCGTCATATTCGCCGCGCTTCATGACCCGGGGCCTTACGGTCGCCATTTGAGGCCTGCTGTGCGGACAAAGTATGGTGGCCATTATATTACCGCCGAAGGCAGGTCTGACCTGTAAAAGATTCTTCGATTCAACATCAATGGCAAGTGAAGTACAGTCGGCTGTAAGCCCTGTCCTCAGTCTTGCGGCCACCCTCGGCAGGAAGGACCTTCCAATGGGCGTCGCCCCTGCGAGAACGATCTCGGGTTTGTACTGCCGCACCAGATCCGAGAGCAGGCCGGCATAGACTTCGTCTGTGAAGTATGCGACGGCGCTGTCGGTGCAGTGGAATACCCTGTCGGCTCCCCAACGGAAGAGTTCAGCCGCATCGGTCTGAGAGGAGCCGAAAAGTACGGCGGAGAGATCTGTTCCGAGCATGTCCGCCAATTTCCTGCCCGCCCCGAGAAGTTCGAAGGACACTCCGGCGACAATACCGTCTCTCTGTTCGGCAAATATCCATACGCCTCTGCCTTCTTCTTTCTCCTTCGAGTCGGAGGCCTCTCTGATTTCTGTTATTGCGCCCTCTGGACAGACGCTCAGGCAGGCCCTGCACATCTGGCACATCTCCGTGATGCCGGCCTTCCCTTCCCTGATGACTATGGCGTCATAAGGGCACGACGCGATGCACGTCTCACATCCTGAACACTTGTCCTTATTTACCCTTATAAACATTTGAACTCCCCGAGCACATGCACCAGGGCCTCGACCTTTTCCCCGACCGTGCCTTCCATCATTTTCCGGTCTTTTCTTGCTTCCGGGGCGAATATATTTCTGACCTGGGTGGGCGATCCCTTCAATCCGACGCTGTCCTCATCCGCTCCCAGATCCGACAGGGTCAGTTTCCTGATAACAGCCTTCTTTGCCGCCATCTTTCCCTTCAGGGACGGCATCCTGGGTGTGTTCAGCTCCCTGACGACGGTCAGCAGCACAGGCAGCGACGACTCAACGACGTCGAACCCGTCATCCATCAGCCTCTGCACCACAAGCGTTTTATCCCCGACAGTCTCTATCTTTCTGACATAGGCAACGTGAGGAATGCCGAGGAATTCCGCCATTTCCGGTCCCACCTGAGCAGTGTCGCCGTCTATGGCCTGTTTCCCGCAGAGCACTATGTCGGCGCCGAGATGCTCCACGGCTTTGGCGAGAGTGTAAGCCGTCGCCCACGTGTCCGAACCGGCAAAAGCCCTGTCGGTCAGGAGCACAGCATCGTCCACGCCCATGGAGATTGCATCTCTCAGGGAAGTCTCCGCCTGGGGCGGACCCATTGTAACCGCCGTCACGCTCCCGCCGGTTTTTTCTCTGATCTGGAGCCCCGCCTCTATGGCGTGCAGATCATAGGGGTTTATTATGCTCGGCACTCCATCCCGTATGAGGGTGTTAGTTTCAGGATTGATCCTCACCTCCGCGGTGTCGGGCACCTGTTTCACACATACAACGATTTTCACAGTTCTCGTCCTCCATTTCCAGGTCTTATACGATTCAATTTGTCATTTCCCGACCCTCACGGGGAATCTTTTCAAAAAGAAGGATACCCGACCTGCCTGCCGGCAGGCAGGCCGCTTCGCTTCCGGGAATGACACATGATGGACGCTATCTTTTTCTGGCGGCTTCCTTGATCAGTGCCTGTCCGATGACGTTTCTCTGTATCTGGTTGGTTCCTTCATAGATTTGCAGTATCTTGGCATCTCTCATCATCTTTTCGACAGGATATTCCTTCATATATCCCGACCCGCCCATGATCTGGACCGCATCGGTGGTCACTCTCATACCAACGTCAGTAGCGAAGACCTTTGACATAGCCGACTCCTTGGAAACATCTTTTGCACCGCTGTCGATAAGTCTCGCCACCGAGTACACAAGCGCCCTGGCCGCCTCTATGGCAGTGGCCATGTCGGCAAGCATATGCTGTATCGCCTGAAACGTGATAACCGGGTGGCCGAACTGTATCCTCTGGCGCGCGAATTTCACCGCTTCTTCGAACGCTCCCTGTGCGACCCCGACACCCTGAGCCCCCACGCCGGGGCGCGAACTGTCAAGTGTCTTCATGGCCACCAGAAAGCCCATCCCGTCTTTTCCTATTATATTTTCCTTCGGGACCCTGCAGTTGTCGAAGATCAACTCGGTCGTCGCCGAGGCCCGTATACCCATTTTATTTTCCTTTTTCCCGAAGGTAAATCCAGGGGTCCCCTTCTCGACAACAAAAGCAGACCCCCCGCGCGGTCCCTTTGAACGGTCCGTGATTGCAATAATCGTATATATTTCGGCCTCGCCGCCGTTCGTGATCCACTGCTTTGTGCCGTTAATCACATATTCATTCCCATCAAGTTTTGCAGTGGTCTGCGTACCGCCGGCGTCGCTTCCGGCATTCGCCTCGGTAAGTCCGAAGGCAACCAGTCTCCTGCCTGCTGCGATATCCGGAAGATATTTCCGCTTCTGTTCCTCTGTGCCGAAAAGCAGCATGGGGTACGTACCGAGAGCGTTCGCCGCATATGTGGTCGACACCCCGAGACACGCACGCGACAGTTCCTCCACCGCTATGCAAAGTTCAAGACAGCCCTTTCCGAGCCCCCCGTATTCTTCCGGTATGAAAAGGCCGAACATGTCCGACTGGGCCAGCGTCTTCATAATGTCCCACGGAAATTCCCCCTTCTCGTCCAGTTCAGCCCGAACGGGGACAATCTTTTCCTCGGCGATCTGCCTCGCCAGGTCTCTTATCATCAACTGCTCTTCGTTTAAAAAATAATCCATCATCAAACCTCCAGGTTTTCAACGCACAGTCGCAACAGCCGTCCCTGCATGGATGCTAATTTTAACAGAATACCCCCATATTTGAAAAGCAGGGAGGCGGGTGCTCCCCGTATCACTTCGCCCCCTCGTTCTTTGCGACAACACCCTTCAGTCCGGATTTCCTTCCGCCTTTCCCGGCTTTTCTGAGCGTATTGTAGAGATCGAAGGCCTGTTTCGGCGTTGTCCCTTCGTGCACCACGGACCTGACGGCCTGGATCATGGCCACCGGGGAGGCTGACTGGAAGATATTCCTCCCCATATCCACCCCTGCCGCCCCGCGCTTTATCGCATTGTAAGTGAGCTCGAGGGCATCGTATTCGGGCAGTTTCTTTCCACCCGCCATCACCAGAGGCACAGGACAGGTTTTTACCACCTTCTCGAACCCGTCGCAATAGTATGTCTTAACAAAGTGGGCGCCGAGTTCGGCCGCTATGCGGCAGCACAAGGCGAGATATCTCGCGTCCCGGACCATTTCTTTGCCCACAGCCGTCACGGCAAGAACGGGTATTCCGTAGCGATGGCCTTCGTCGACGAGTTTAGTCAGATTGAGAATAGTCTGGTGTTCGTTCGGCGAGCCGACATAAATCGAGAGCGCTACGGCTGCAACATTGAGACGTACCGCATCCTCCATCGCAACGGTAATGCCCTCGTTGGATAATTCACTCAGGATACTGTTGCCGCCGGACACCCGGAGCACCATGGGTGTCTCCGTCGCCGGGTCCACGGAGGTACGGAGGATCCCCCTTGTCGGCATCAGGGCATCCGCATAAGAAAGAATCGGCCTGATGGTCCTTGCTGCGTCTTCAAGTCCTGTGGTCGGACCAAGAAAATATCCGTGGTCAACGGCCAGCATGACCGTCTTGCCGTCGGGTTTTATTATCCGTGAAAGACGGTTTTTCAGTCCCCAATCCATAATGAACTACCTCCTCTTCATCAATGTATTTTTATATCATCCGCATATACTAACAGTCTCATAATAATATTCACAGATTTCATAGTCTTATTCGTCATGCCCGAGGACCTTAATCGGGCATCCATTCTCGGTTAAATTGGATTCCCGCCTTCGCGGGAATGACGACCAAAACGTACAGACTATTATGAAACTGTTAATAATTTTCGATGAGTCGGAGCGTTATTGCAACTCCGTACGTATAATTCATGGCCGTCCTGCGGCCGGCTGTACAAATGATGCTTCCCATAATGACATGAAAAAGGGCGGTAATGTATAATGAGCGGATGGATTTAGACACAGGGGAAGCCGGAGGCCGGGCGCTCACAGAGGTAGGTAGATGAAACGACTTGTTGTGAAGATAGGCAGCAATATCCTTTCGGGTGGAAAGGACGGACTCGATACACGCCGGATATCCTCAATTGCAGCGGACATCGCGGATCTTCAGAAAATGGGATGCGAAGTTGTGATTGTGTCATCGGGAGCAGTCGCCGCCGGCATGAGGAAGCTGGGGTTGAGGAAAAAGCCGGATGCTATCAAGCTCAAACAGGCGGCTGCGGCGATCGGGCAGAGCAGTCTGATGTGGGCCTATGAAAAGAGTTTTGGAGATTTCGGGAAGAAAGTGGCGCAAGTTCTCCTGACGCGGGAGGACCTGTCTGACAGGAAGAGATACATAAACGCGAAGAATACGCTGCTGACGCTGCTTTCCTACGGGATTGTGCCGGTCGTGAATGAAAACGATACGGTGGCTACTGATGAGATCAAGTTCGGAGACAATGATACCCTGGCATCACTGGTATCCGTCCTTGTGGAAGCCGAGAGCCTCATTATATTGTCCGATGTCGACGGGCTTTACCGGCATGACCCCAGAGTGAAGGCGGATGCGGATTTGGTCCCCTGTGTTGAAGAGATAACAGCCGATGTGGAGGAGATGGCCGGAGGTGCGGGCAGCGTCGTCGGCACTGGAGGGATGTATTCCAAGCTGCTTGCCGCCAGGAGGGCCGCTTCCCACGGGATATCGGTATTCATTATCAGCGGAAAGAGAAAGGGGCTGCTGACATCTCTTGTGAAGGGCAAAGAGCACGGGACCTTTATAAGGCCGGCGAAAAGCAGGCTTTCACACAGGAAGGGATGGA
>JBJKOV010000156.1:0-2035 GCA_046707105.1 Thermodesulfovibrionales bacterium | reverse complement strand
TCGGCGATGTAGACTGCAAGAAACCGTACCTCGATGCTACACTCGAGGCATTCGTCAAACAGGACATAGAATACGGTCTGAAGGCCCAGGACCGTTGAGTCTCTCAGATACCAGGAACCTCCGCATCTTCACTGCTGTAAGCTCGATATGGGCCGTCGTTATGGGGTTCATAGGCCCTTTCTATGTTATCCAGGTCGAAAGGCTGAGCGGCGGGATGGAGAAGATGGGCATAGCTTTCGGCATTATGGTGCTCGTCCAGTCGGTTACGACGTACGGTACGGGCCGTTTCTCCGACCGGCTTGGAAGAAAGCCCTTCCTCTTCCTGACGGCATATATGGATTCGGCCGTCCTTTTCCTTTACACGGTGATAGGACAGACCTATCAGCTCTATCTCCTCCAGGCGGCACTGGGAGTTACCAACGGGATAGCCGGGACGGTCAGCACCTCCCTGCTCGGGGACCTTACGCAGAGGGAAAGCAGGGGGAAGCATGTCGGCACATTCAATGCGGTCGTGAGTCTCGCGTCGGCCGGCGGGCTATTCATGGGCGGGTATCTCGTCAAGATATACGGTCTAAAGTCCCTGTTTTATCTCGCCTCAGGAACAGTGGCCCTTTCGACTATCCTTCTATATTTCATAAAGGAAGATAAATCCGGGGTCTGAGCCGTCCCAATGTCTTTTGGCCATCGGCCTTCGCGGCAACAGGGATACTCTAAGCTTTTTCAGGGCGATCTTTTGATCGCTTTTTCAGGTAGTGCTGACGTACAAAATTTTTTTCATCTTCCACCGTCTTCACCTTCCCCCTGAGCTGCTCCTCCAGCAGGTCATTCAGTATTTTCGAGTAAATCGGCCCCTGGGAGATGCCGAACTTGAGCAGGTCTTTCCCTTTCAGCAGCGGGGAGACCTTCCTCAACTCGACCAAAAACCTGGATATCTCCTTCTTCTTTCCCGCGTTCTGGGTAAGGGCCATCGAGAAAAGGATAATCTCGGTATCCACATCCTTCAGGATATGGTAGATGGCGGCGGGGTCGCAAGCCGGCAGCCGTCTCAGTATCTCGCCTGACTGGCTCATGCTCCTGATGATGATCTCCCTGCCCCGGGGAGGGGCGGAAAGCCTGTCGAGGGCCTCTTTCCTCCCGGTGTCGGACAGATTCGAGAGTAGGGCCATAAGATAGAGTATCCCCGCATCCACTTTCTCCTCCAGGTAAAGGAGGTTGTACCAGGCAATCGTCTCATACATCGAAGAAAGGGTCGTTTCGAGCTTTTCGTCGAACCCCAGGTCCTTGTGGATTATCTTCAGGAGGCCGAAATCGGCAAGTCTCTTGAGTGTCCGCACAGGGTTTGTTTCACTGAACGCCAGCATCAGCTCGTCATACAGCCTCGATCCCGAGAGCATCCCGAAGAGGTTCATCTGTATCGCTGACTTTATCAGGTTTTCGGTATGCTTGCTGAGCTTGAAGCCGAACCTCTCGGAGAACCTTATCGCCCGGAACGCCCGAGTCGGATCTTCGACGTAGCTGAGGTTGTGGAGGACGCGTATCGTCTTTTCCCTCAGGTCGCGCTGGCCCCCGAAGAAATCGATCAACTGACCGAAGTCCCTTGGGTTGAGCTTTACGGCCAGAGTATTGATCGTGAAGTCTCTCCTGTAAAGGTCCCGCTTGATGGAGGAGGTCTCGACCTTGGGAAGGGCGGCAGGCGACTCGTAATATTCGGTCCTCGCGGTCGCAACGTCCAGTTCGAGCCCATCCGTGCTGACATGCGCGGTGCCGAACCGGTGGTGGGCACGGAGCTTTGCATGCAGCTGGGCGCCCAATTCCCTGGCAAATTTTATCGCATCTCCCTCTACCACGATATCGATGTCCAGATTTTCCTGACCGAGGAGCAGGTCCCTCACCGAGCCCCCCACAAGGTAGGAGTTGAAACCCATGCGCTCCGCAGTTTCGCCCGCGGTCTTGAGGACCCTGTAGACCTTTTCCGGGAACCTCTCCCTAAGCCATGAGGCAAGGTTTCTGCCTGGAGACGTCCTCTCCGTGGTGT
>JBJKOV010000155.1:0-5246 GCA_046707105.1 Thermodesulfovibrionales bacterium | reverse complement strand
GTTTAGTGACAAAGACAGGCATGGCGGCGTTGAGTGCCACCGCCTTTGTGACGCTGCCGACTATGAGTGACTTTATGCCCTTTATCCCCCTTGCACCCATAACGATCATGTCCATACCCGAACCACGCGCTACATCGATGATGTACTTTTCCGGGGCGCCGTCCGTTATGGCTGTACTTATCCGGGCTTTCACATCCCCGAGAAGCTGGAGAGTCGAATCGAGGATTTTCGGAGCTAACTCCTTCTTGATCTCCTTCAGACTCTCGCGGTACGACTCGGCGTCATAATTAAAAGGAACCCAGCTCACGACATGGAGAACGGTTATCTCGTCCTCCGGGGCAAGGCGCAGAGAGGCAAGGAATCGCGCCGCCCTTTCCGAATGTTCCGAACCGTCGGTCGCAAGAAGGATCTTCATTATTTTTTCCCTCCCTACTACCACCTTAGCACATACTTCCGGAAACGCAAGCTCTGGACAGCCGGCCCGAACCGTTTGAACCGTTTGAACCGTTTGAACCGTTTGAACCATTCTCTTGAGGGTCACCCTTCTTTGCGATAAACGCATCGAGGGTTTCTCCGGACAACGCTAATGAGAATCAAGTATGACTGATTACCCGCACCGACGCCTTCCTTTCAGCCCTCTCAATTTCCGCTACTAACCTATTTTGTCCGCCCGAAGAAGCCGTACCCATATGCCAATGATAATTAGTGGTACCCTTCTCCCTCCTCAGCATTGAATTTATCTGCCAAACCTATTAATATTAACCGTTTTCTGAATGAGGGGATAATGCTGATATTCTATTTTCCGACGCTTGTGGAGTGATGGCAACAGACCACGGCCATGGCCATAGAAACCGACTTCGAACTCGTCTTCTCAAAGCGGGAAGACAGGCATTCGCGGATCATGAGCTTTTGGAATTGCTCCTGACTTATGCAATCCCACGCAAAGACACAAAAAAACTGGCCAAGCTCCTCATCGAAGAATTCGGCACTTTTGCCGCGGTACTTGACCAGCCTAAAGAACGCCTGTTGGAGGTTGAAGGGATAGGCCCGCAGACATCCATTTTTCTGGCAGCTGTCAGGGCCTCTCTCACGAGATATCTGGAGCAACAAGTTGAAACGACCAGAACCATTTCCAAGCCTGAAGACGTCGCTGAATTTCTTCGGATTCATCTCGGCGCAAATCAACGTGAATGTCTGATGGTCCTGTGCTTAAATGATGCCAATCGGCTCGTTCATCATGATACCGTCATCGAAGGTACTATCAACAGAGCACCATTCTATCCTCGTGAAATCATCAAGACTGCATTGCTGCATAACGCGACTGGTCTTATCATGGTTCACAATCATCCAAGCGGGGACCCTGCTCCTTCGGAAAATGACCACCGGATCACAGGACTTATGGAAGAATTGGTAACAGAATTCAACATAACATTCCACGACCATCTGATCGTGACGCCACGAAATGCTTTCAGTCTCAAGACGGGGAAATTACTATGAGCAACTTCACGTTCCTGTCCCCTGACTGGTCTGTGCTGAATGACCTCGGAGAGCTTGCCGAGCGCAACTTATACATTGACCCAAACACGTCGCTCATAAAGTTACGAATGTTTTCGGAAGCCATGGCCAAATATCTGCTGGCTTATGAAAAAATAGAAGAGCCTGCGGATGGTGCCCAGATTTCGAGAATCAATGTGCTAAGCAACACCCGTGTAATACCCGATCGTCTTGTTCCCCTCTTTCATTCATTGCGAAAAGCAGGCAACAAGGCAACGCATGAGGTATTCGGTACCATTGAATCGGCGCAAACCCACCTTCAGTTTGCCTATCGCCTTGCCGTTTGGTTCAGAAAGACCTATGGAAAAGGTGACACATCGGTTCCGGATTTTGTTTTGCCTAAGAAGGAACTGCTTGAGGCCGGGCAACTGCTTGCTATAAATGAAGAGCTCAAGCAAAAGACCGACAAGCTCGAAGAAGACTATAAAATTCTTCAGGCTGAACTTGATAATCTGAAGGTCTCAAAAACGACAGACGAGTCGAAGTCCGCCAGACGCAAGGTCTCTTCAAAAATAGCCAATCTAATGAATCTCTCAGAGGCAGAAACAAGACTGTTGATCGATGATCAGTTAAGGGCTGCGGGCTGGATTGCAGACAGTCAGAATCTCCGGTATGCAAAAGGCGCCCGTCCGGAAAAGGGGGAAGCCAAGGCAATTGCTGAATGGCCGACGATATCCGGCCCTGCCGATTACGCATTGTTTGAAGGGATGGATCTTGTCGGCGTTATCGAGGCCAAGAAGAAAAGTAAGGATGTCGTATCTGATATGCAGCAGGCAAAGCGTTATGCCTCAGATATCGAAATCAAGGGTGAAGAAATATTTATTGGCGGCCCATGGGCTAATTATAAGGTGCCCTTCCTTTTCGCAACGAATGGAAGGCCATATCTGAAGCAACTTGAGCACAAATCCGGAATCTGGTTCCTTGATGGGCGGCGTTCGACGAACCATCCGAAGGCCTTGCACGCGTGGTATACGCCTCAGGGACTTACAGAACTCTTCAAACAAAATATAGAAAATGCGGAGGATGAGCTGAAGAAGGAGCCTTTTGATTACCTCGACCTGAGAGATTATCAGAAAAAGGCTATTGAGAAGACCGAAGAGGCGCTTAAGAAAGGTAAGACAGCGATACTCTTGGCCATGGCTACCGGGACAGGCAAGACCAGAACTGCCATCGGCCTTATATACCGCCTTATCAAAGCCGGACGGTTCAGGAGAATCCTGTTTCTTGTCGACCGAAATGCCCTTGGCGAGCAGGCTGCCGATGCCTTCAAGGAAACCCGACTTGAGGATCTGCATACATTCGACCAGATATTTGATCTTCAGGAGGTGGACAAACCAAAGCCGGAAGAGACCACAAAAGTCCATGTATCTACTGTCCAGGGAGTAATCCGCCGGATCATGTTTAACGCCAATGACGACGAAGTTCCTACGGTTGATCAATATGACTGCATCGTAGTGGACGAAGCCCATCGGGGATATACACTGGATAAGGAATTGGGCGAGGTGGAGCTTCTCTATCGGGATGAGAAAGACTATATCAGCAAATATAGAAAAGTACTGGAATATTTTGACTCTGTGAAGATTGCCTTGACGGCCACCCCTGCTCCGCACACAGTAGAGATTTTCGGGAAACCGGCATTTACCTACAGCTACCGCGAAGCAGTTATCGACGGCTGGCTCGTTGATCATGAGCCGCCACATCAGATAGAGACAAAGCTTAAGAAGAAAGGCATTACATGGAAAAAGGGCGAAACCGTCCCCGTCTATGATAAGGCGACGGGGCAGGTTACGAATCTCGAAAACATACCGGACGATCTCACCCTCGAAATAGAGTCTTTCAATAAACTGGTGATTACTGAGCCATTCAACAGGACCGTGGCAAAGACGCTTGTCCAGGAACTTTCGCCGGAAAGCGACGAGAAATCGTTGATCTTTGCGGCATCTGACGATCATGCAGACCTTATCGTGAAGGTACTCACCGAAGAATTTGAGAAGGTAAGCGGGCCGGTAGATGATGATGCAATCAAGAAGATAACCGGCTCAATAGACAAGCCGCTCGAAATGATCCGGAAATACAAGAATGAGAAGTATCCAACCATACCCATCGGCGCAACACTTGGCAAAGTCGCATTTCTCGAATCATCGGCAGTAGTTAATCAGCAAATCAATGCTATTGTTGCTCACGACATTGAGGCGGAATTCCTTTTCCGATGGATATGCTCATCGAATTTTTAGGAAGCCATGTGGTCTAGGTCGTCCGCAACGACACTGCCAATTATTAATAAGAGCAGGTGCGAGCAGCTTCCGGTGCCGTTTCCTCCTCTCCCCGAACAAGAAGAAATCGTCCGCCGCGTCGAATCCCTTTTCAGCAAAGCAGGCGAGCTTGAGGCGCAATACAAGGAAGCTATGGAGCTAGTAGAAGCACTGCCGGAAATTATTCTGTCAAAAGCCTTCCGCGGTGAACTTGTCCCGCAAGACCCGAATGATGAACCGGCGATGGAATTACTGTCCAGGATTGCGGCACGAAAGGTTGAAGGAGTAGAAAAAGTTAATGCTTTTGGAATCCGTTAAGTGGCGGCGGCATCGCTGTCGGCAATTCCGACGCCGGAGCCTGCTATAATTGAAATAGAGAGACTTAGAAGTTTTTTTGCGTGGAATTCTACGGTCATCGTGTAATCAGAAACAGGAGTTTACAAGATGCAGACACTTGATGAAATCAGAGAGACGCTGAAAAGGCATAAAGCCGAGGTCATGAGGGATTACAAGGTCAAAGAGATCGGCATCTTTGGCTCCGTAGTTCGCGGAGAGCAGGGCCGACGAAGCGATATAGATATACTTGTAGAGTATGATGAGCTTCCAGATCTCCTTAAGCTCATAGAACTTGAAAGACGCCTCCAGCGAATATTGAGAAAAAGAGTGGACCTGGTAGAAAAGAGTGGTATCAGGCCGGAACTGCGTGACAGGATACTGGGCGAGGTGGTCTATATATGAAGCGGGATTATTCCCTGTATCTGAAGGATATTCTCCAGGCTGCGGACGATATCGAAAGCTTTATCGGTGATATGACTTTTGATGTATTTTTATCAGATAAGAAGACCAGAGGGGCAGTTGTCAGGGAGATAGAAGTTATTGGGGAAGCGGCAAAGAATATTCCGAAGGCCATTCGAGACAAGCACAAAGAATTGCCCTGGCAAGATATGGCCCGGATGCGCGATAAGATCAGCCATGTCTACTTTGGGATCAATTATGAGATTGTGTGGAAGGTTGTCAAGGAGCGGCTTCCGGAAATAAGAGCCTCGGTTATAAATGTCATAAATAAAGATATCAAAAGACAATCTGATGAAGATCTTTTATAAATTCTCAATCCTCAGAAAAAGAAAAGGGGCCAGGTCTTGTTTCTTGCAGGCAGCGCTCCGTAGGTTGCTTGGTGCGGTTTAACGCGGTCACTTTTTCCTCTTATACTCCACAGGGTTTGCCGACGCTGTTACTGCAGGCTCCTGTGAGTAACGAGCAACAGCGGCAATACTTTCCCCGCGGATGAAAAGCTATAATGGGGTCTTCCTTCCTGCATTGATCGTTTGATCGATCTTCCTGCAAGATACAAGACCTGCCCCGTTTCCTTGCGCCAATGGCATGTGTCCCTGTCTCTTGTCTGACCCTCTGCCTTCCGTTACTTCTTGACGAACTCCACCC
>JBJKOV010000154.1:0-5519 GCA_046707105.1 Thermodesulfovibrionales bacterium | reverse complement strand
CTTGGGCGATTCATTTCGTGGAGAGATAAGAGATCCTGATGGGCTCGTTATTGAGCTCCGACAGTGGAAATAGCAGAACTGTGCAATCAGCGACGGCTGCAGCGGACGGAATTCCACCGCTGAGCCGGAGCGAAAAGGAGGGCCCTTGTGAGCGAGAGCGGAACCAAAACTATCGGCTACTGGGAGGTGACCGCGATAGGGATCGGCGGCATGGTCGGCGGCGGGATCTTCGCTGTTCTCGGACTTTCCGTGGACTTGACGCATGGAGCCGCCCCGTTAGCCTTCCTGCTTGCCGGAATAGTCGCGCTCGTCACCTCCTATTCCTACACGCGGCTCTCCGTTACTTATCCGAGTCAGGGAGGTACCGTCTCATTTCTGGATCGGGCCTTCGGGCCAGGCCTGTTGACGGGGAGCGCCAATGTTTTGCTCTGGATAAGCTACATCGTCATGCTTTCTCTTTATGCCTACGCCTTTGGAAGCTATGGGGCCTCTCTGTTCCCCCCGTCATCGCAAACGTTCTGGAAACATGTGTTGATCAGCGGCAGCGTCATCGGAATAACTGGACTGAATCTTCTGAGCGCCAAACTGATCGGTGAGGCGGAAGACTGGATTGTGCTCATTAAACTGGTAATCCTGATTATTTTCATCGGCGCCGGCATATCGGGCATTGATGAGGCCCGGCTGGCGCCGTCGTTATGGCCGTCGCCGCTGCATGTCGTTGCAGGCGGCATGATCATTTTTTTGGCCTATGAGGGCTTCGAGTTGATCGCCAACAGCGCCCAGGACGTCCGGACGCCGGCCAAAACATTGCCCCGCGCCTTCTATTCGTCGGTCGTTTTTGTGATCATTCTCTATGTCCTCATAGCGGTTGTGACGGTTGGAACTCTGCCGGTCTCCAAAATCGTGGATGCCAAGGACTACGCACTGGCAGAGGCGGCGCGGCCGTTCATGGGCCAAACCGGATTCCTTCTGATCGCCGTGGCTGCCATGCTTTCAACGGCTTCAGCCATCAACGCTACGCTTTATGGCTCGGCGCGTCTGAGTTACGTCATTGCCAGGGACGGTGAGCTTCCCGCTATATTGGAAAAAAAGGTATGGAACGAACCGATAGAGGGGTTGTTGATCACTTCGGTAATCACCTTGCTCATCGCCAATTCGGTCAATCTTTCAAGCATGTCGACGATGGGCAGTGTCGGGTTCCTGTTGATCTTCGCGGCCGTTAATGGCGCTAATGTGAAACTGGCCGCCGAGACACATAGCAGGGGCTGGATTTCGCTGATCGGAGCCGGCCTTTGCCTTTGCGCCCTGGCGAGCCTGCTCTGGCAGACTGCGACCATTTCAATCCACCAGCTCTGGATACCTTTAGTGATGATCGTAGTGGCTTTTATGATAGAAGTCGCGTTTCGAGTTGCCACAGGCAGGAGAATCAGTCTTTCGAAGCCCTCAAAAGGAAGAGCGCACCCAAAATCCTGAGAATCGGCTATATGGCGCGTCCCCGCTCTATACAACCAGCCCCTTCCTCTTTCACAAAAGAAGGCCCCCGCCTGGGCGGGGGCCGATAGATCGAAGGTCAGAAGTTCCTTACGGTTCCGGTGTCGGAGCCGGTGGGAACGAGTTGAGATTATGCTTCTTAGTGATATCCTCGATCTTGCCTGGGCCGTGACATGTCAGGCATGACAGCGTGTGAGGTCCACCCGCTGCATCGACTGTCGCATCGCCGCCATTCTGCTGCATATGCTGAGCGGCGCTGATTTCGCTCAGGACTTTATCCTGCTCGTCAGGATCATAGGTTGATGCATCGGCATTCGGCATGACGCCGTGACAACCGCCGCAGGCCAACATGTAGATCTGGGTCGGAACAGGAGCATTGGGATCCGTATGGCAGATAGTACAGTTGTTGGGGTTCTGCAGGATCATGTTGGGAAGGCCCGTCTCCTGCCGCGGTCCGAAGCTTATCTCGGACCAGTCGTGGTTGGTGAAGTCGCCGGTAGCGCTGGAGCTGTGAACCGCGTGCACCCGGTTACCGATGTAATCGCCGTGGTTACCCGAGTGATCGTGGCAGGCCAGACAATAGTCGGTATCGAACGGTACGTTATGGGCATGCGCCCCTTCCGCATGCATGCGGGTGTCATCGTGGCAGCCGGCGCAGGCATCTCCGGAGACTTTGTGCTGTGTCGTTGCGGTACCGACCTGGAAGTTGATCTTGTAAGAAGAGGTCGTCACGTAATCGGTAGCGCTGACTGCGCCATAGTCCTGGCCCTGGAACTGGACCATGTAGGTTCCTGCGGTCATCCCTGCAGGAATGGCCATCAACTGATAATGGTATCCGCCGGCATCGGTCTTGACCAGGGGGTCTGAACCGCCCGGGAAAAGGGCATGACCCTGAGTCGGCGGAGTTGCCGGTGTCACCGTATCGGTGGTCGATCCTGTAGTCAGGACCGGCACTGAAAAGCTCCGCGGTCCGTAAACGTACAGGTTGGCCAGGTTCAGTCCGCCGCCGCTGGCGCCTGCGGCACCTTTGGCAGACGTATAAACCGAAGGATCGACAGGCTGGCCGGTTGCATGGTTCTTCAGGGTTACTGTAACCATCGGCGCTTCACCCGTTACGTAATATTGACCGTTGCCGGGGGGCGTCATGGTGATAGTGATGTCGAACTCGGGAACATCCGCAGCCGGAGTACGATTGGCAGGGTCGTGGAAACCCTGGATAGCTGACGGCGAATGGCACCCGGTACAGTTGGCGTCGGTAGTCTGTGGTCCGCCGCCATGGCCGGCGCCGGTGGCAAAATCGACGTTGGTATGGCAGGAGCCGCAATTCATGCGGGTCGGGTTCGAATAAGCCAGGCTGGCCTGGGGGCCGTTATGGCAGGTGCCGCAGCGGAAAACATCTCCGGCGCCCGCCGCACCGTTCTGCGGATAGGTCACTTCGGAATAATTTCCAACGCTGAAATTTTTCGCGCTGTGGATACTATGGATCATGAAGGCGAGGTCGGCGTTGGGGTCGTGAGTCGACATGTAGTTGACATTATGGCAGTTATTGCAGGTCTTGACCTGCGTGTAACGGCCATGATCGGCATCCTTGAGCTGGCCGCCGTGGCAGGCCTGGCAGGCCGCCGTGGTAACCATGTCGGCGCCGGAGGATGCAAGTTCGGTCCCGGGGTCGGCCTCCTTAAAGTCATAAGAGGCGTTGGCAGGATTGGCGACATAGACATACTGATTATTATTATCCCGAAAGCGGAACAGGGTGGCGAGCGTGACCCGGATGACATGGTCGGTCGCCTTCAGGGTTTTGGCTAAAACATAGGTGTATTCGCCGGTGGCAGCGCTGACGAGGGTCAGCTTGCCGGGCATTGCCGAACCCGCCATGGCGGGCGTGCCGCTTTCAGAGATCAACTGGTTCCAGGCGGGGCCGGGGTTGTCGGCAGGGCCTTCGGAAGCCGGGACCAGTTCGGACACATAGAGGCGCATTTCGTAAGGTATGGTGGTGATGTCGATCCCGTTTCCCTTCCCGTCGGTGAGGAAAAAGTGGACCGTCAGCGTACCGGTCGCGGCATCGTAGGAGACCGTCTTGCTGAGATCGAGCACGGGATTGATCGGCGTGACGTCACTGGAATAGACGAGACCGAGGTTTGCCAGATCCTGCAGGGTAACTTCGGAAGGTGCGGTTTCACCCTGCGGTCCTGGAGGTCCCTGAGGACCTGTGGCTCCCGTATCACCGGAGCAACCGGTCAGGGCTGCGAGAGTTAAAATAAGCGCACAACATAGCGCCATGTTCGTAAAATGTTTTAACAAATACTCCCCCTTCATCATTTTCCCTCCTTAAATAGAGTTTTTAGAAAAGTATTTACATCGGCCCTGCTTCGGTTCACCTCCCTTCGAAATCCCCGTTATACACTGGGTAAGTCATATTACGATGTCCTCAATATCCCGGACAATCGAAAATTGATTTTTGTATACAGCGGTCCTGCCCCAAAGAGTTAATATATAGTCTCCGGAAATACCGCAAATGTCAATACTCGGCTTCAGATTTTTTAAAAAAAAGAGTATGACCCCTCCGATAAGGAAGAATTTTGCCGGGATGCGGGCATCTCCCCGGCCGGGGTGGCTGAATCAGAAAGGAATTGCGCTTCTGATCGGAATGGAATAGTATCCCGGTGAGACCTCGTAGCTTCTGATCATCGAGAACATCGGGTTCTGTCCCTCAAGTGCGGCATCCGGCATGATTTCCATGGTCAGGTTGAACATCCTGCCGGTCACGTCTCCCTTGATGCGTGCATAGATCCCCTTGCCTTCCATGGCAAAGGAGATAATTTTGAGCATGCTGCCGTTTGTTTCCATCGCTCCCCTGGCGGTACGGAACATGTTGAGCGGCACGGGGACCCCGCCGAAGGAAGCGGTCTTTATCGCTGCATCCTCAACGGTGAACTTCAGCTTTCCCGTGTTGTTTTCAGCGCGGTACTCTCCGGAAATCATTCCCTTGCCGCCGAGGCCCGCACGGGTGAAGAAGGGCACCTCCTCAATCTGCGCATTTTTCAGGACGACGTCGAGACTGCGGTCCCCCCTTGAAAGGTACAACGTCCCTTTGACCGTCCCCCCGGCCACGTCTCCGTGAAAGGTGATGCCGGGCCTCAGCTTCAGGAGCGACGAAAAACTGAGTCTTCCCGAGGCGTTGTCGACGGATAGGAGCGTAGCGCCCGCCTTCTTCAGGACGATCTGCCCGATCCGGACATTATAAAAGAGACCCTTTTGCAGATTCACAACATCGATACTGACAGGAGAGCCCCGAAATGAGTTGGTGATGATGCCTGATAACAGGCTCTCGGGTACTGCGATAAACCAGAGACCGAAGACAAGCACCGCGGCTATTATGCCGGCGACGAGGAGCCTTTTCACTTTGGCTTCACGAGTGTGATGGTCATCGATATATTCAGCAGGGTAGGGTCGTCGAAGGAGGTCTTGACCGTTGCCCTTCTGATGGTAAGGATCATAGGCGCGTTCTCGATTTTATAGAAGATGTTCGCCATTTCGTTCATGCTGACCTTCTCGACCTGAACTTCCGCTTCCTCTTCCGTGCCGTATTCCTTCTCTCTCACACCCGTCGACTTTACAGACTTGACCTTATCTGCGAGGCCGAGGGGCTTGAAGACCTCGTCCACCGCCTGGGCGATGCCCTGGACATTTGTGAGTGTCTTCCTGCCCTCGACTGCGGCCACGGTGCTCCTGACAGAGAGGTAGTCCTGTTTCAAAGCAAGGAGTTCGGTCTTCCGGGCAATCAAACCGGCATGCGCCTTTTTTGCCGAGGAGTATAAAGACCACATGACGACGCAGGTAACCAGCAGGGCTGCCACCACCGAGAGCGTGATCGTCCGTCTGTTCGCCTCCAGCCTCATGTTTTTCCCTGCTTTGCCGTCAGTGTGAAAAGAGTTCCGTTATGAGAAGACGGCCTTGTGTCGGATATGGTCACGTCTTTCATGATCCCTTGCAGTTCGTTCCTGATCGCCTGTACATCGCTCAACGAC
>JBJKOV010000153.1:0-11237 GCA_046707105.1 Thermodesulfovibrionales bacterium | reverse complement strand
CATAATACCGTAAGCCGTCATCCTCGCTTGTCGGGGATCGGACGGCGTAATATCGTAAGAACAAAGAAAGATTCCGGACAAGCCGGAATGACAAAATTCAACTATTTGATTGCCGGGTTAATAATTTCTGATAGCTGATTGCTAATTCTTATATCTTCCTCAGATCGATGACTCTTTTTGCCTTGCCCTCACTGCGTTCAAGGCTCTTCTTTTCGACAAGCTTGACGTCCACGGATATGCCCAGTTCGGAAGCCAGTCTTCTCTTGATCTGATCGACCAGTTCGTTCTGCTTTTTCATCTCGTCGAAGAAGATCGGCTCCGACACCTCGACCTTGACAGTAACGTCGTCGAGAGCCCCTTTCCTGTCGACCACGATCTGGTAATGCGGCTCGATGCCCTCGACGTCGAAGAGGACGGACTCTATCTGCGACGGGAAAACATTGACCCCCTTTATGATCAACATGTCGTCGGTGCGTCCCATGACCCGGTGCATTCTGCGGAACGTCCGCCCGCAAGGGCAGGGTTCCGGCATCAGGCGGGTGAGATCCCTCGTCCTGAAGCGGATGACTGGGAATGCCTCTTTCGTGAGTGTCGTGATCACCAGTTCACCGATTTCTCCGGGCGCCACGGGTTCGAGGGTATCGGGGTTTATGACCTCGACGAGAAAATGGTCCTCATTGATGTGAAGTCCGTTTCTCTCAAGGCACTCTCCGGCGACACCAGGACCCATCACCTCGCTCAGTCCGTAATTGTCGGTGGCCGTGATCTTCAGCTTCCGCTGGATCTCCTCCCTCATCGCCTCCGACCAGGGCTCGGCACCGAAGAGCCCGTGTTTGAGCGAGAGGGAATTTACATTGATCCCCATCTCGACCATGGTATCGGCGATCAGCAGGGCATAGCTCGGGGTGCATATGAGGGCTGTCGTCCTGAAGTCCTGCATGATCTTTATCTGGCGGGCTGTGTTACCGCTCGATATGGGTATGACCGAGGCCCCGACGCGCTCGGCGCCGTAATGCAGACCGAAGCCGCCAGTGAAAAGGCCGTATCCGAAGGCTATCTGGACAACGTCGTCTTTGGTTATTCCGCCTGCCGTGAGGACCCTTGCAACGAGGTCCGACCATATCTTGAGATCATTTTTGGTATATCCGACAACGGTTGACATGCCGGTCGTCCCCGAGGACGCATGGATCCTCACCACCTCCCTGAGCGGCACGGCGAAAAGCCCGTAAGGATAGCTGTCTCTCAGGTCGTTCTTTGTGGTGAACGGCAATTTTCTCACGTCCTCCAGCGAACGGAACTCGTCGGGGTCCATCCCCGTCTCGTCGAATCTCTTCCGGTAGAAGGGCACGTTCATGTAGACCCTGGAGACCGCGGCTTCAAGCCTCTCAAGCTGCACCTGTTTCAGCTCTTCCCTGTCCATGCATTCAGATTCCTGCTGCCAGTACATGTCAACCTCCATCCATGGTAAAGTATTCCAGTGTCAGTGTCAGTCATCAGTGTCAGTTTTCAAAAAAGAGTCCTTATTCTTACCGGAACTTTTTGCTATTTACTGTTCACTACTAACTATTTACTATTCACTATTTACTATTCACGATATTCTGGTTTCTGAATCCAGGTCCCGGCCCAGGTAGGCCCGCTGTATTTCCCTGTTTGCCAGGAGGTCTTCCGAAGGCCCCTGGAGGATGATCCTGCCGGTCTCGATCACATAGCCCCTGTCGGCGATACCGAGCGCGGCCTTGGCGTTCTGCTCCACCAGGAGGACGGTGTTTCCCCCCTCTCGGAGGCGGCGTACGATCTGGAAGATGCCCTTCACTATAAGCGGCGCAAGCCCCATCGACGGCTCGTCCATCATTATGAGTTTTGGTCCGGCCATGAGCGCCCTTCCGATGGCCAGCATCTGCTGCTCACCTCCGGAAAGCGTACCGGCAAGTTGGGATTCCCGCTCCTTCAGCCTCGGAAAGAGCCCGTAGATTTTTTCAAACTCTCCTTCAATATCCGGACTCTCTTTCCTTTTGAGCCGGACATATCCCCCCAGAAGAAGGTTTTCCCTCACCGTCATCGTCGAAAATACCTGCCTGCCTTCGGGTACAAGGGAGCATCCCATGAACACAATCTTCTCGGGACCTGAGCCGCCGATGTTTCGTCCATCGAACACAATATCTCCGCTCCGAGGCCGTATGAGCCCTGAAATGGAATTCAGGAGGGTCGTCTTGCCGGCCCCGTTCGCCCCGATGATCGTTACTATTTCGCCAGGGCTCACGTGCATCGAGACTCGTCTCAATACCTTGAGTTTACCATAGCCGGATTCTAGGTTCGTGATCTTAAGCATCTTCCTCTCCCAGATAAATGTTTATTACTTCGGCGTTCTTCTGGATCGCAAGCGGCGCGTCATCGGCGATCTTCTGACCGTAACTCAGCACTATGATCTCATCCGAAATATTCATGACCAGCGACATGTCGTGCTCCACGAGAAGCACGGTGACACCCGTGTCCTTTACTCTGGCTATTAGCCGTGCGGTCTCGGCCGTTTCCCTCATGTTGAGCCCGGCGGCCGGCTCGTCGAGGAGGAGGAGTTTGGGTTCACAGGCAAGGGCCCGGGCCAGTTCGACTGCACGCTGCTGGCCGTATGAGAGACTGGTGGCCTCAAGGCCGGCGAGTCCGGCGATACCCAGGAATTCCATGATCTCCAGAGATTTTTCCCGTATGTGCGACTCTTCCTTACGCGTCCGGGGCAGATTGAGGATCCCGGAAATAAACTCCGCCCTGCTGTGGGAATGTCTGCCTATCATGACGTTCTCCAGGGCCGTCATCTTCGCAAACAGCTTGATATGCTGGAAAGTGCGTGCGAGTCCCCTTCCGGAGATCTGGTGCGGCCTGAGGCCCTGTATCTGTTTTTCCTCGAAGATCACACTGCCTGAATCCGGGCGGAGGAATCCGGAGAGCAGGTTGAAGAGGGTGGTTTTGCCGGCGCCGTTAGGGCCTATCAGGGCCTTGATTGTACCCTCTCTGATTGAGAAACTGACGTCACTTATGGCCTGGAGGCCGCCGAACCTCTTGCTTATGCCTCTTACCTCAAGGAGGGCCATTATTCTTCTCCCGCCTTACTTTGCCCGGGTAAAAAAGTCCTTTTCAGGTCTCCAAGAACCCCGGCGCGAAGAAGCCCTTCGGGGGCGAAGAGCATGATCACGATCAGTATACCGCCGAAGACTGCATCGTCGTAAGATCCGAAGTATCCCCTGAGGGAGAGGTAGTTGAGCAGAACGCCCATGGTCAGTGCTCCCCACAGGTTTGCCATTCCGCCGACGGCGACGATGGCGACATAGCGGACGGACTTCATTATGGATGCCTCAGACGGTCCGATCCCGCCATTGTAATGTGTGAGAAAGACTCCGGCAACAGCGGCGTAAACTGCGCTGAGGACGAAGATGTTCAGCTTGTATTTTGCCGTATCGATACCCATCGCGTCGGCGGCGTCTTCGGCTGAGTGGATCGCCCTGAGTGCGCGTCCGACCCGCGAATCGATCAGGTTCAGGAGTATCATCATGCCGACGATGACCAGCCCCCAGGCGACGTAATAATTCTGGACCCTCATCGACATCTCTCCGCTTACATTTATGCCGGGAAACACCGCAAAGGCCGGCACATCAGACAGACCGTCGGCGGCCCCCAGGGCAGTCGTCCCCAAAACGAGCTTGTAAACTATAATCCCGAAGCCGAGCGTGGCCATGGCAAGATAATGCCCTTTCAGTTTCAGGACCGGTCCCCCGACAATATAGGCTACGAAGACAGTGAACAGGACCGCTATCATGCAGGCCGCCCACGGCTGTACCGTAAGAAGGCCTCCGCCGTAGAGGTCTTGGCGCGCCGAGAGAACCCCCGTTTTAGCGAGAAAGGAAACGAGTGCCCTACCCTTGTACGCCGTGAGATCGAAGGTGGTTAAAAAGGCCGAAGTATACCCGCCTATGGCGAAGAAACCAGCATGTCCCAATGATATCTGCCCGGCGTATCCTATCAAAAGGCAGAGGCCTATGATCACCATGGAGTAATAGGCGGACATGGTCAGCTGGGTGAGATGGTATGAGGCTCCCGTGAAATAGGTGAGAAGCTGCACCGCCACCACCGCAAGGATCAGACCGGAGAGCTGAAGGTATTTCCCCCGCCGCATCAGAACTCCTTCAGACTGAAGGCCTCCCTGCTGCCGAAGAGACCGCTCGGTCTGACAAACAATATCAGCAGGAGGATAGAGATCGAGATCACGTCCTGGTATGCGGCCGGCATTACCCAGACGCTGAAGGACTCGATCATCCCCAGCAGAAGACCTGCCGCCACGGCAGCCATGCTGTTGCCGAGTCCTCCCAGTATCGCTACAGTAAAGCCCTTAATCGCCAGGCCGGTCCCGCTGTCATACTGCACATAAGTGATGGGTGAGACCACGCACCCCGCGAGCGCCCCGATGCCGGCGCTCAGCACGAAGGACAGCGTGACCATGTTCTTGGTATTGATTCCGCACAGCCTGGCTGCGTACCTGTTGGAGGAGCATGCCCGCATCTGCCTGCCCAGGAGCGTGAAGCTGAAAAAGAAGTTCAGGGCCAGGACAACAATGGAGCAGACACCGACAACCCAGAGGACCTGCGGCGAGATGAAGACGCCGCCGACGGATATGGATGAAATCGCAGTCCCTGTGAAGTAGGGAAGGGCCTTCACGCCTTCTCCCCATATATGACGGGCGGCCTCCCTGATAAGTATCGAGAGGCCGATGGTGATGATTATCATACGGAGGACGCCGGGGTTCGACAGCCACCTTATGAACACGATGTCGATCAGCGCACCGACTATCATGGTGACGATCACCGCCAGCACTATCGCCGCAGGCAGCGGCATGAGGCCGTTAAGCGTCACGGCGGTCATACCCCCCAGCATCACGAATTCACCCTGTGCGAAGTTGATGATCCCGGTGGTGTTATAGATTATATTGAACCCTATGGCTACGATAGAGTAGATGACTCCGTAGGTCAAACCGGCCACAAGATATTGAAAGAAGAGTTCTATATTCATCGCTTTCGCTCAAACAATCGGGAGTATTCAGATTTCTGAATACTCCCGGCCAGATAACTTCAAAGTGCGTTTAATTATCTGTGTATAAATTGCTTGATTCACAAAGGGCCGTCATTCCCGCAAGTGAAGCGCGTCGGGAATCCTTCTGTAAATCCACGGAAAGATTCCGGACAAGCCGGAATGACAAGCAAACGACATAAATAACAACTTTATACACAGACTCTATTTACCCAGGACGGCGAACTTGCCGTTCTTTACTGTGAGCATTTCAAAGGCGTTCATGGCCAGACCGTTGTGGTCTTCAGGAGAGAAGTTGAATATCCCCCCGGTGCCGACAAAACCCTTCATATGTTCGATAGCGTTCCTGACCTTTTCCTCATTGGGACCGGCCCTCTTGATCGCTTTGACGAGTATCATGAATGCGTCGTAGGCATGGCCTCCGAAGGTGCTGACTTCTTCATGGTATTTTGATTCGTAGTCTTTCTTGTATTTCATGAGGACGGCCTTCTGGGGGTTGCTGCCTGGGAGTTCATCGGCGACGAGAAGTCTGCCCGCAGGGAAGATGATGCCGTCTGCAGCCGCGCCGGCGGCCTTCACATACTTAATATTCCCGAAGCCGTGGCTCTGGAAGAGAGGCACTGTCATCCCGATCTGCCTCATGTTCTTTGCGATGATCGACTGGGCCGGAACAATCGACCAGTTTACGACCGCCTGCACGGCGGCAGCCTTGAGCTTTGTGGCGACAGCCGTCAGGTCGGTGGCGTTCTTGTCATATACCTCGTTGACGACAATGTCGATTCCATATTTCGGCGCCAGTTTTTCGAGCTGGGCCTTGCCGCCCTGGCCGAAACCGGTATTGCCGGAGACGACCCCGATCTTTTTGATACCCATCTTCTTCATCTGCATTAATATCTTTTCAGCTGCGTAACTGTCCTTCTGCGGCGTCTTGAATACATATTTGGCGACGGGATCAACGATCGCTTCAGCCGCCGCGCAGGAGAGGAGAATCGTTTTCCCTTCCTCCGCGATGTTCTTGATTTTCATCGTCTCACCGCTTGTCGAGGGTCCGATGATGGCGAACACGTGGTCCTCCTCGATCAGCTGCTTTGCGAAGGAGATCGCTTTTTCTGGGCTGCCTCCCGAATCCTTGATGATCAGTTCGATCTTCCTGCCGTCAACGCCTCCCCTGGCGTTTACTTCACTTGTAAGCATTTCGAGCGTCTTTGCCTCGGGCGAGCCGAGGAACGAAGCGGGTCCCGTAACAGCCAATATGGCGCCGATCTTGAGCGGTTCCCTGGCGAACGAGGGTGATACTGTGAGTCCAAAAATCAGCAACAGGGTTATAACAGCCAGTCTTGCTATCTTCATGAAGTCCTCCTTATAGAAAATTAATTAAAGTGAAAACTGTACTATTAAACCGACAATCAAATAGTCTTAATTTGTCATTCCGGCTTGCCTGCCTGCCGGTAGGCAGGTCCGGAATCTATCCCAAAACAGAGAAAGATCCCCGGCAAGCGAGGATGACGGATTGGGCTATTCTGTTGCCGGGTTAATAAGTCAAAGGTCACAACGCATAGACATCCTCTCCCCTCAGGATGCGAATACCGGCCTTCTGCAGGGACTCGATAGCCCTGTCGAGCTCGTCGAAGCGGAATATGATGATAGCGTTGCCGCCGCTTTTCTGCACAAAGGCATACATGTATTCCACGTTGATACCGTTGTCTTTCATTACATTCAGGATTGCCGCGAGGCCCCCCGGCCTGTCGGAAACCTCTACCGCCAGGACCTCGGTTTTCCCGACGGTGAAGCCGTTGTCCCTGAGGATCTTTTTCGCTTTTTCCGAGTCGTTGACGATAAGCCTCAGGATACCGAAATCCGTCGTATCGGCCAGGGAAAGGGCGCGTATGTTGACGTTCCCGCCGGCCAGCACTTCCGCCACTTCAGCGAGTCTGCCGGACTTGTTCTCAAGGAAGACCGATATCTGCTCAACTTTCATTGCAACCTCCTTTATTAAAAGCCTCAGTGCCAGTGTCAGTCATCAGTGTCGGTTTTGAAAAGGCGTATCTTGTCTATGTTCACACTAAGCACTGTCACTGACACTTGTTGTTCTCATATCTTTCTGTTGTCGATTACCCTTTTGGCCTTGCCCTCGCTCCTCTGTATCGTCTTCGGTTCGACGAGCTTGATCTTGCAGGAGATCCCGAGGAGGTCCTTTATCTCACGTTCGATCCTCCTGGAAAGTTTTTCGAGCACCTTGACCTCGTCAGAGAATATGTCTTCGCTCACCTCCACCTGCACCTCGACTACGTCCAGCGCCCCTTCCCTGTCTACGATGATCTGGTAATGCGGCTCGACCCCCTCGATGCTCATGAGGACGTGCTCGATCTGGGACGGGAAGACGTTGACGCCCCTGATGATGAGCATATCGTCGGACCTGCCCGTAATTCTCTGCATCCTGTGGAACGTTCTGCCGCATTTGCACGGGTCGGTGATGAGCCTCGAAATGTCCTTTGTCCTGTAGCGGATGACGGGAAAAGCCTCTTTTGTGATCGTGGTGAAGACAAGTTCCCCCGCCTCCCCGTGAGGGAGGGGTTTCCCTGTAGCGGGCTCGATGATCTCGGGTATGAAGAAGTCTTCGAAGACGTGAAGTCCTCTTTTCTCTTCGATGCATTCGCTCGCTACTCCCGGTCCCATTACCTCGCTGAGGCCGTAGATGTCGATGGCGCTTATTTTCAGCTTTTTCTCGATCTCTTCCCTCATGTTCTCGCTCCAGGGTTCGGCACCGAAAAGGCCTACGCGGAGTTTCAGGGATGAGGGGTCGTCGCCCATCTCCTTCATCACATCGGCGAGGTTGAGCGCATAAGAAGGCGTGCACATCAGGACAGTGGAGCCGAAGTCCTGCATGATCATTATCTGTCTCCTGGAATTGCCGCCTGATATCGGGATGACCGCGGCGCCCAGTCTCTCAGCTCCATAGTGTGCACCCAGCCCTCCCGTGAAGAGCCCGTAACCGTATGCATTATGGACTACATCGCCCTGGTGCGCGCCGCCGCATGCAAGTGTGCGGGCCATCAGCTCCGCCCATGTGTCTATGTCCCTCTTTGTATACCCGACCACGGTGGGTTTGCCGGTCGTGCCCGAAGACGCATGGATCCTCACAACCCTCTCAAAAGGCACGGCAAAAAGGCCGAAGGGATAGTTCAGTCTGAGGTCTTCTTTTGTTGTAAAGGGGAGCTTTGCGAGGTCGCCCAGTTTCTTTATGTCCGAAGGCCTAACGCCCAGGTCGTCCATCTTCCGGCGGTAGTACGGCACCGCGGCGTAAACTCTTTCGACGAGGGCCTTAAGTCTCTTAAGCTGGAGGGCTTCCAGAGCCTCGCGCGGGAGTGTTTCAAATTCCTCGTTCCATATCATTGCTGCTCCACCTCCTGGATCGTCTTTATAATTGCCCTGCCCTGCAGAAAGGCCTCTTTGTTCACCGTGCGGAGCTTCTGCGGGACGCGCTTGTCGATCACGTCCAAAAAGACTTCTTCACCGACTGGCAGGAATACCGAAAGCGCCCCGACAAGGACCATGTTTACCGCCCGGTTTTCGCCCAGAGATCTCGCCGTTTCAAACGCATCTACCGGGAAAACAGACAGGTCTCTCCCGCGTAATTGATCCAGGACATCGTCGGGGTATTTCTCGGAGCCCGAGGCAACAGGCGCAGGCAGAATCCTTTGAGTGTTCACAATTACACGGCTCTGCCTGTTGAGAAAGGGGAGATACCTCAGGGCCTCGAGCATCTCGAAAGCCACCTCGATACCGGCGGTGCCGGCCTCGATCAGGGGCGAATAGACCTTCTCCCCGTATCTGAGATGGGCCACGACCGAACCGCCGCGCTGCGCCATTCCGTGTACTTCGCTTTTTTTGACGTCGAAGCCGGCCGTGAGCAGCGCCGATGAAGTTATCTCACTGGCCAGGAGGATGCCCTGGCCGCCGACGCCGCAGAGTAGGACGCTCCCGCTTTCCTTCATTCGTTCTTCCGTTCCTTCTTCTCCAGGATGATAGCCTTGAATTTACACAGAGGAGCGCACTGGCCGCATCCGTCGCACATGACGGCGTTAATTCCAGCGTGGCCTTTCTGCTTTCGTTTGTAGCCCATTGCAGCCGCCTCCTCCCCGGTCAGAGCGACCCATTCTATCGCGGGACAGCCGAGTTTGAGGCACGTCTTGCACCCGGTACATTTCCCCTCCGCTACGACATAGAGGTCCTTGTCCTTCCTCTTTTTCATCTCGGGCAGGAGTACGCAGGGAGATTTGGCGATAATGACCGAAGGTTCGGGGCGGTACAATTCCTCTTTTAGGACCTTGAGAGTGGCCGGGATGTCATGCGGGTTTACAGTCCGGACGTTCTTTATCCCTATCCCCCTGCAGAGGGCCTCGATATCGATGGCAGTGGTGTAATCGCCGCTTATGGTTACCCCGGTGGAAGGGTTGGGCTGATGACCCGTCATTCCGGTGGTCCTGTTGTCAAGGATGACGACAGTCGTAAAGCCCCTGTTGTAGACAATATCGACGAGGCCGGTAATGCCCGAGTGCATGAATGTCGAGTCGCCTATGACGGCAACGATTTTTCCGAGGGCGTCCTTCCCGAGTGCTTTTTCCATCCCGAAGGCGGTTCCGATGCTCGCTCCCATGCAGACGCAGGAATCCATTGCCGACAAGGGCTTGAGGGCAGCAAGGGTGTAGCATCCTATATCTCCTGCCACAAAAACGCCGAGCTTCGATATCGAGTAAAAAATGCCCCTGTGCGGACAGCCGGGACAGAGATTCGGAGGCCTCATGGGTATCTGTGCCGGCTCGAAAGGCGGCTCTTCTTCCTTCCCCGATACGGCATTTCTGACTATGCGCGAGTTCAGTTCTCCTGTTGCGGGGATGATCTCCTTGCCCCGGCATCTTACTCCCATGGCCTTTACGTGAAGTTCGATAAAGGGATCGAGCTCTTCCACGATGAAGAGTTCTTCCACCCCGGATGCAAAACTTCGGATCATTTTTTCAGGAAATGGGTAGACCATCCCGAGTTTGAGAACCGAGGCGTCGGGGAATGCCTCTTTCACGTAGAGATAGGAGACGCCGGAGGTGATGAACCCCTTTTTCCTGTCCCCCCATTCTATCCTGTTTTCGGGGAATGTTTCGGCGAATTCACGCAGGATTCCCATCCTCTTTTCGAGTTCCTGCCGCCGATTTCTTGCATGGGCCGGCAGCATGACAAATTTCTGCGGTATCTTTTCAATGCCAGGGGTCACCACGGCGGGCATAATTTCACCAAAGGTGACGAGCCCCTTCACGTGGGCGATTCGCGTCGTCGTCCTCAGCAGGACCGGTGTATCGAACTCCTCGCTGAGGGTATAGGCGAGTTTTACGAACTCTTTCGCTTCAGCAGGGTCCGACGGCTCGAGCATAGGCACTTTGGCTGCGAAGGCATAGTTCCTGTTGTCCTGTTCGTTCTGGGAACTGTGCATCTCGGGGTCGTCGGCTGTAACAATCACAAGGCCTCCGCGAACTCCCGTGTAAGCTGACGTGAAAAGCGGATCCGCGGCGACGTTCAGGCCTACATGCTTCATCGTCGCAAGCGCCCTTACTCCGGCGAACGAAGCTCCAAGCGCCACTTCCAGGGCGACTTTTTCGTTGGGAGCCCACTCGGAATAGATGCCTTCGTAAGCACAGAGGTTTTCGAGTATCTCTGTCGAAGGCGTCCCTGGATAGGCCGCCGCGACCTTCACCCCGGCTTCGTAGGCTCCGCGTGCGACAGCCTCGTTTCCCGAAAGCAATACTCTGTCTCCTGTGCCGGCCGGATTCAACTTTTTCATAGTTATCAGTAAAACAGGAATTTTAGGTTATCACACCATAACGTTATTTTCAACTGAAACCAGCTGAATTCTCAAAAGAAACAAGGTGTTGCCGAAAGCAGTCAGACAGAGTCCAGCAGTCTGATTGCGTTGTCCCGGAGTATGAGAGATTCCAGTTCCCCCCCCAGGTTGAGCCCCTTCAGAAGTTCCAGCGTCTTTCCCTGGTCGGCCCAGGGGGAATCGGTCCCGAAGAAGATATGGTCCGCCGGATGGGCGTTGATTATTCTTTTTACAGAGTCCGGATTCAGATATTCGAGGGAGAAGGATATCTCCATGAAGATCTTCCTGCCGGCAA
>JBJKOV010000152.1:0-5804 GCA_046707105.1 Thermodesulfovibrionales bacterium | reverse complement strand
CGAGTCTGATGCCGCTCCTCAACTTGTTTATTTCCTCTTCTTCCAGCGCCCCTTTTATCTTCACAAGGTATGTCTTGGGTATCTTCCTGGAAGGATGGAGGACCGCATGCGTAAACTCGCCGTCGTTAGTAAGGATCAGCATTCCCTCCGAGTCATAGTCCAGACGGCCTACCGGGAAGACTCTCTGCCTTATTCCACGCAAAAAATCGTTCACAGTAGGCCGGCCTTCAGGATCGCTCAGAGAGGTTACCACTCCCGCCGGCTTATTAAAAATGAAGTAGACTTTCTTCTCGGGGTTCACGAGCAGTTTGCCGTCCACCTTGATGTGGTCTGCTGACAAGTCGGCCTTCATCCCGATGACTGCCGCCTTCCCGTTTACCGTTACGCGCCCCTCCGTGATAAGCTCTTCCGCCTTCCTGCGGGAGGCGATGCCCATTTCGGCGATAATCTTCTGCAGTCTCTGTTCCATAAGGTATAAATAATAACATAAAAAGAGCGACTACTCGGTTGGATAGCTTTAGGGTGGGAGGTTTTGAATAAAAAAAAGGGCATGCCTAAAAAAGCATGCCCTTCATTGATCTAAGCAGGCCGAACCGGCCTAGCACCCTCTGGGGCTTCAACCTCCGCCCGAAAACAGTCTGCTCGTCTCCGCAAAGCTGAGAGGCCCTGACATCTTCAGCTGTTTCTCGCCGCACTTGGGGCACGGCTCGTTCTGAAGTTCGAGATCTGTCTTCAGGACCGTGGCGAATTGACTCCCGCACTTTTGGCACGTACATCTGTTATACATTCAACCGTCCTCCATTATATGTGTCCCCACATAGTTTCACTGTTGCTTGATTATACCATATCCTCGCCTAGATTTCATCTTTTCTCTCTTCCTCGCTCTCCTGCTCCATCTCGAATTCCTCCTCCCTAATGGGACAAACCCTGTCCTTGAAGAATTCGTAATAAAGCAGTGGTACGGCAAGCAGGGTCAGTGCCGTCGCGGCCACCGCCCCGAACATCATCGAAATGGCAAGTCCCTGAAAGATCGGATCGAAGAGCATGACAAAGGAACCCACGACAACCGCGGCAGCCGTCAACGCTATCGGCCTGAACCTCACAGCCCCCGCCTTTATCAGCGCATCCTTCAGCATGCCGCAGTCCCTCCACTCCATCTGGACAAAATCGATGAGAAGGATTGAATTCCTGACGATGATTCCCGCCAGTGCGATAAACCCGATCATCGATGTGGCGGTGAAAAAAGCCCCGAATATCCAGTGTCCCGGCAGTATGCCCACTAGGGTCAGGGGTATGGGAGCCATGATGACCAGCGGGGTGACAAAATTTCTGAACCACGCCACCACCAGGATGTAGATAAGGATCAGAACGGCCCCGAAGGCTATGCCGAGGTCTCTGAAGACCTCGTATGTTATCTGCCACTCGCCGTCCCACTTCATTGCATAGTGGTCCGCAAGCCACGGCTGGCTGGTAAAATACTGTTTCAGCTTATATCCGCCGGGCACCCTGATTTCCCCGATCCTGTCCTTCATGTTGAGAATGGCGTAAACCGGACTTTCGGCGGCGCCGGCAACGTCCCCGACGACATATACAACGCTCTTAAGGTTCTTATGATATATCGTCTTGTCCTGTACGTCTTCCCTGACTTTCACAAGCTGCGAGAGGGGGACAAAGGCCCCCGAGGAGGAAGGCACAGAGACCTCTCCCAGGGAGGCAATGCCGGAGCGTTCCCGCAGCGGCGCCCTGAGTAAAATCCCGACGGGCTCCTTCTCCCTGTCGAAGTGCACCAGACCGGCCTGCATACCGTTCAATACGGTCCTCAGGGTCTCCGAGGCTGCCTCCGTACTGACTCCGTCTTGGGCCGCTTTTTCCTTGTCTATATCAAAGACGAACTTCTTTTGGTCGGCCTCCACGTACCAGTCCACATCTACGACACCCTTCGTCTTCTCGAAGATGCGCTTTATCTTGCGCGCCACCTCGATCCTGCCTTTCATATCGGGACCATATACTTCGGCAACAAGCGTGCTCAGAACAGGCGGGCCGGGAGGTATCTCCGCGATTATCACGCTGGCGCCGTACTTCTCGCCGATCTTATCGAGAAAGGGTCTGATTCTCTTGGCGATATCATGACTCTGGGCGCTCCTCATGCCCTTCGGCACGAAGTTCACCTGAATGTCTACATCGTTGCTGCCGGAGCGCAGATAGTAGTGACGGACGAGGCCGTTGAAATTGAAGGGCGCCGCAGTCCCTATATATGTCTGGTAGTCCGTCACCTCCGGCACGGTCTTCAGATACTCTCCCATGTCCCGGGCAAGAGATGCGCTCTCTTCAAGTGTCACCCCCTCCGGCAGGTTCACGATCACCTGCAGCTCGCTCTTGTTATCGAAGGGGAGCATTTTCAGTTCCACCGCCTTAAGGGGAATCAGGATCAGCGCCAGACCCAGTAAGAGCAGCACGACACCGAGGGCGGAGGCACGCTTCCATTTGTCATCTATGAGCGGACCCAGCATTCTCTCATAGAGTTTATGCAGCCCTTTGCCTTCCTCTCTCTCTTCACCGGCTTTATCTTTTGTCCTGACCCCTTTAAGAACTAGATAGCTCATCCACGGACTGACGATAAAGGCGATCAGGAGAGAAAAGATCATGGCAGCCGATGCGCCTACCGGAATGGGTCTCATGTAGGGCCCCATAAGCCCCCGTACGAAGGCCATCGGCATCAGGGCGGCTATCACCGCGATTGTCGCAAGTATCGTGGGGTTCCCGACCTCGTCCACCGCCAGTACGGCCGTAAGCCTGCCTATCCTGTGCATCCTGAAATGCCTGTGGATATTTTCGACGACCACTATGGCGTCGTCGACCAGAATCCCTATCGAAAATATGAGAGCGAACAGGGTCACCCTGTTCAGGGTATACCCGTAAAGATAGTTGATCAGAAGCGTCAGGGCCAGTGTCACCGGCACCGCCACCGCGACAACAATCGATTCACGCCAGCCGAGCGCCAGGGCTATCAGGATGATAACCGAGATGGTTGCTATCAGGAGATGTTCGAGAAGCTCATCCGATTTCTCCTTGGCCGTCGCTCCGAAATTCCGCGTCGTGGTAACCTCGATCCCGGAAGGTATGACTGTCCCTTTCAGGGCATCGATTTTCCGTATCGCGTCCTCCGCGATCACGGTCGCGTTGGAGCCCTTCTTTTTTGCCATGGTAATGGTCACCGCTTCATACCGGCCGGACTTCGAATACTTCGGACTGACGCCGGCCTCCCCGGACTGGGGTCCCAGCCCCATGAACACGTAATCTGCGGGCTCCTCGGGTCCGTCCTTTATCCCGGCAACATCCCTGAGATATACAGGTTTCCCGTCATACACACCGATCACCAGGCTGCCGATCTCATCTGCATTCTTCAGAAAGGCCCCTGTGTCGACGAGAAATTCCCTGTTGCCTGAGGAAAATGCCCCGGAGGGCAGGATGAAGTTGGCCTTCCGGAGCGCATCTATTATCTGGAAAGGAGAGACGTGATAGGCCCGCAACCTGAGGGGATCGAATACGACTCTCACCTGTCTTCTCTGCCCGCCGATAACGCTCGTTTCCGACACATTCTTGTTCTTCTTCAGCTCATTACAGACCTCTACGCCGACACGCCTCAATTCATAGCCGTGGTATTTGTCGCTCCAGAGGGTAAACGTGGCAATAGGCACATCATCTATGGATTTCGGCTTAACAAGAGGCTGCGAAACACCGGGCGGAATAATATTGTAATTCGACATGAGCTTGTTGTAGAGCTTAACAAGGCTCGTCTCCATCTCCTCACCCACCTCGAACCTGACGATAATCAGACCCATCCCCGGCTTTGCCATCGAGTATACATACTTTACGCCCTTGATCTCCCACATCAGCTTCTCCACCGGACTCGTGATCCTCTCCTCGACCTCTTTTGCGGAAGCCCCCGGGTAGGCGACCATAACGTCTATCATCGGTACGAGTATCTGCGGCTCTTCTTCCCTCGGCGTGGAGATGACGGCGAAAACACCGAGTATGAGGGCAGCGAGCACAATAAGGGGTGTAAGCTTCGAATTGATGAAAGCCCTCGCGATCCTTCCGGCCAAACCCATGTCGTTCATCGGGTAATCCCTGTTATCCTCGCTGTTGCATTAGAAATCGCCGCTCTGTCATTCCGGCTGTTCGGCTCCGGGTCAGAACCTGGCTGGTCCGGATTACTTCACCGCCTCACTTTCAGAACCTGCTCCGGCATACAACCCGCCGTCTACGGCCTTATCCACACCGTCAACAATTACCTTCTCATCCGGCTTCAGGCCTGACAGCACTTCAACCCTGTCTCCGTAAGCCTTCCCCACCCTTACCAGCGTATACTTGATCACGTTGTCCCCGCCGACCGTATACAGACCGGTGAGCTCTCCTCTATCGACGACAGCCATGGCCGGAACAAGCAGGATTTTCTTCTTCCCCACCGGGATCGACACTCTGCCATAAAAGCCGTTTCTGAGTCCTTCTCCGTTAAGAGCTATCTTCACCACAAAACTCCTGCTCCCAGGATCAATGGAAGGGACCAATTCAGCGACCTTTCCTCTGAAGTGTCTGTCCAGAGCACCTATATAAACATCGGCCTCCATTCCCTTTGTTATCCGGCCCGAAAAAGTCTCGTTCGCCTTTATCTCTATCCGGTAGGAAGAATTGTCCTCGATGCTCATCAACGGAGATCCGGGAACCGCCATACTGCCGGCGTCTGTCTTCTTGTCGGTCACTATTCCTGCAACAGGGGCAGTCACCAGCCCGAATCCCTGATAGACCTCGGCCTCTTTGAGGCCGGCCTCCGCACGCCGCACGCCGGCCCCGGCCCTCTCCAAATCTATTTCGGCAATTTTCTTTTTAGTCTCTATCTGGTCGAGCTCCTGCCCGGTAAGAGCCTTTTCGTCATACAGGTTCTTGTATCTCCCGTAAGTGGTGTCGACCATATCCCTGTTCTCCTTCGCGGCCTCAAGCCCTTTCTTCGCCTCTTCATACCCCTCACTCGCCGCCTTCACCTTCTGGCGGATGTCCCTGTCGTCGACCGTAAGAAGAAGCTGACCGGCACGGACCCTGTCACCCTCTTTCACTTTAACTGCTGTGACATTACCCATTATCCTGCTCGAAACAACGCTGACAGCCTTCGCGATTACCGTTCCGGAGGTTTCATAATACTCGTTGACCTCGGCAGGACTTATCGTCTCCACCTTTACGCCGTTGACCTGCTGTCTTTTCACCTCAGAGACGCCCGGTTTTACCTTTTTCTCGCAGCCGCCCAGTACAAGCACGGCGGCAAAGAGAAGAGCCAGCGCCATGCTCCGACTGAACAGAACGTAATGAGCCTCACGCAGTTTGTCATTCCGGCTTGTCCGGAATCTTTCCGAAAAAGAAGGATTCCCGACGCGCTCCACTTGCGGGAATGACACATGATTAATGGCCTTGTGGATATTCACAACTCTCATAACACAATCCTATTGCCGCCATGTATGGGCTTTTTCTGCATGCCTGTCCTCCTTTTACGCAATGCCGCGGTAAATCCTTCTATCTCTCCAGCCCGAACTCCCCGAGCAGAGTCCCGCTCTGGAACCCGAGATTCGCTATTGCCGTCAAATAGGAGCCTTCCTTCCGGACCACGTCCGCCCGCGCCGCATCGAGGCTCGTCTGCACATCGAGCAGGTCGACAATCGTAGAGAGCGAATTTTCGTATCTTTTCAGCACAAGCCGTCTGCCTTCCTCTGCGGACTTCGTTGCCGCCTTCGCAAGATCCAGTCCCTTTTCCG
>JBJKOV010000151.1:0-1542 GCA_046707105.1 Thermodesulfovibrionales bacterium | reverse complement strand
TCTACCAGGAGCAGGTGATGAGGATAGCCAACAAGCTGGCGAACTTCTCGCTCGGCCAGGCGGATATACTCAGGAAGGCGATGGGTAAGAAGAACGCCGCGGCCATGGCGAAGCAGAAGGAGCATTTTGTCGCGGGGGCAAAGTCAAACGGCATATCGGAGAAAAAGGCCGAGCGCATCTTCGACCTGATGGAGCTGTTCGCTGAATACGGTTTTAACAAGTCCCACTCCGCCGCGTACGCCTATGTGTCTTTCCAGACGGCATATCTGAAGGCCCACTACCCCGTCGAGTTTATGGCGGCGACGCTCAGTACGGACATGAACGATACGGACAAGATTGTGAAATCCATAAACGAGTGCCGAAAGATGAAGGTGGAGATGCTGCCGCCCGACATAAATCTTTCGGGAAGGGAATTCACGGTCATCGGGAACTCTATCCGGTTCGGTCTCGAAGCGGTGAAAGGGGTCGGCGCAGCGGCCATAGAATCCATCATAGACGTCCGTACGGAGGGGGGGGCTTTCCTGTCCGTAAGTGATTTCATAGATCGAGTCGATACGCGCAAGGCAAACAAAAAGGTGCTGGAGAGCCTCGTGAAGGCCGGTGCCTTTGATTCCATGGGCGTGTCGCGGGCAGCTGCTATGAAGACCGTTTCCGATGTCCTGAACGGCGGCAGGATGAAAAACCCCGGGCAGCCGAGCATCTTCGGGGACGAGTTGCCTGAACAGGCGGCGGCTGTGGAAGAGTGGGAAGAGGCCGATCTGCTCAAGAATGAGAAGGAGGCGCTTGGGTTTTATATCACCGGTCATCCTCTTACGAAATATGAAAAGATGCTCGGCAGGCTGGGCGCCGGAAAGACATCCGGCCTGGAGAATGCCGCAGACAAGGAAGAGGTGGTCGTGGGGGGCATAATCAGGGCCTTGAAGAAGAAGAACGTAAAGTCGACGGGCGACATGATGGCCTATGTTACACTGGAAGACGACGAAGGCAGCGTCGAGGTGATCGTGTTCCCCGACCTGTACAAGAAAACAAACGGTCTCCTGACGAAGGATGAGACTGTACTGGTGAAAGGGAACATAGACAAGGACGAGAAGGGCGTCAGGGTGAGGGCGCGGGAGGTCTCCCGGCTTGATGAGGCCGGAAGACAGTCGATCCGGAAGCTGGAGTTGTCAATCGAAGATCCCGCCGCATTCAGCGGAAAACTTCCAGAGATAAGAGAAGTGGTCGACCGGTTTCCCGGAGAGGTGCAGTTCTATCTGAAGATAAAACTGAACGGGGCGCAGACGATAATCGCTACCGGCTGCCGCATACGGCCGGACCGTGAACTGGTCGGTGCACTTGAGGATGTGGTTGGGAAGGGGGCGGTGACGGTCTCGTGATAAAGAATTACCTGGAATTTGAAAAACCGATCGAGGACCTTGAACTGAAGATAGAAGAGATGAAAAGGATCTCCGACGGCAAGGACGTCAACCTTTCGGGAGAAGTGAAGAAGCTCGAAAAGAAGGTGAAGGAGGTCAGTACCGAGATATTTTCGAAGCTTACCCC
>JBJKOV010000150.1:0-5043 GCA_046707105.1 Thermodesulfovibrionales bacterium | reverse complement strand
CGATATTGCGCGTTCCGTCCAGCGGGTAGGCTATAAGCGCATAGAGCGATATACTGAGGATTTCGAGCCCCAGGAAAAATGAAGCAAAATGGCTGCTCGCCACAAGGATTACCGATCCGAATGCCGCGAGAACGAGCAGCAGATAGTACTCTTCGGGATTGCCCGGAAGTTTTTCCAGGTAGTCGTAGGACAGCATGGCTGTGAGGAAAGTTGAGGCCAAAATCAGGCCTGAATAAAAGAAGGCATAGCTGTCCTCGATAATGAGAGGAGTTATCTGCCTTGGAATCCAGGACGTGACCATGAGGAGGGCGAGGAAGGAGACCGCAAGCCCAAGGAGCGTCACGAGATTCGTCGTGACGTGGTCCCGGTAGAAGGCGATGCCGAGCATGACGACTATGGATGTGGCCGCCAGGACGATAAAAGGCGAAAATGCATAGAATTCCGCAATGTTCATTCCATTTTCCCCTGAAGACCCGCATTAATTTCCGCCGTTCCCGATGTCCCGCCGTTCTCAGCTCTCCGGGGGGCCGCGTCAGACACCCCCTCCATCGCTGCAGCGCTCTGTCGAAGACCGACGATTGCAGGCCTGGAGGTATCGAGTACGGGCTGGGGATAGAGACCCAGCCACAGGAGGGAGATAATCATAAAAAACATGACCGTCATCTCCCTGAAGGACAGATCGGATATGGTCCACTCTTTTCTGTTCTCGCCGTGAAAGACCCGCTGCACTATCCAGAGGGAATATACTGTCGCAAAAACAAGACCTGTTACGGCCAGGGAGGTCATGGCGACGCTCACTTTGTAAGAGCCGAGCAGCACAAGAAATTCCGCCACAAAATTTCCGAGTCCGGGCAGTCCCAGAGATGCGAGAGCAAAGAAGAGAACGACGGCCCCCATGCGGGGTACCTTCTCCCACAGGCCGCCCATAACATTCATGTCGCGGGTATGGATACGTTCCTGGAGAACCCCGACAAGCATGAAGAGCGCCCCGGTGCTGATGCCGTGGCAGAGCATCTGCAGGATCGTGCCCTGGAGGGCAAGCTCGTTCCATGCGAAGACACCCAGGAGTATAAAGCCCATATGGCTGACGCTCGTATATGCGACAAGTCTCTTGAGGTCCCGTTGAGCGAAGGCAAGCACGGCCCCGTAGAGAATACCGATCACCCCCAGTATCAGGGCCGCCGGTGCCAGGCTGCGGGCGGCGGCGGGGAAAAGGGGTACGAGGAAGCGGATCAGACCGTATGCCCCTGTCTTCAGCAGCAGGCCGGCAAGGACCACGCTGCCCGCTGTCGGCGCCTCGGTGTGGGCGTCCGGCAGCCATGTATGGAAAGGTACTGCGGGAAGCTTGACCGCAAAGGCGACGAAGAACCCCATCATGAGCCAGAAGGCGACGGCAGGCGGCATGGAGGATCCCAGAAGGAGAAAGTAGTCAAAGGTGTAGACTCCCGTGTTGTGAGCATGGACGAAATAGAGGCCCAGGATCGACAGGAGCATAAGAAGCCCGCTTAGCTGGGTGAAGATGAAGAACTTTACCGCCGCATACGTCCGGTTTTCGTGCCCCCATATGCTTATGAGGAAATACATCGGGACCAGCATGAGTTCCCAGAAGAAGTAGAAGAGAAAGAGGTCCAGCGACAGGAATACGCCGTTTATACCGGCGAGGATGAACAGCAGATTGAGGTGGAAGAAACCGACCCTCTCCCTGATCTCTGTCCAGGATATCGCAACCGACATGATCCCCAGAAAAGCTGTCAGGCCGACCATAAGCAGGCTGAGGCCGTCCATCGCCAGATGGAAGCTTATGCCCAGCTGGGGGATCCAGGACCACTGCAGGTCTGCAAACCATGTCCCCGGTCCTATGCCGGCGACCGGATGCCGGAACCAGAGCCCGATCACAAGTGCCTGTTCGATCAGGAGTGAGATGAGGGATATCCATCGTGCGGCGGGGGCGCGCAGGCGCCCGAAAAACCAGGCCAGAAGTCCGCCCAGAAGAGGGACAATTATAAGCAGGAGCAGTATCATCGCAGCACCGCAATTGCTATGGTGATTATCGCCCCGAGGGCGATGCCCATCGCATAAACCCTGACCTTCCCGTTCTGTGTAAGGCTCAGGATTCCGTTCATGGCCCGGTTGTACCAGGCTATCCCGGCGTAGACCAGATCTATAAAGTCATCCCTGTTGATCCGGGCCAGCCAGACAAAGGGCCTTACAAACAGGAGGTCATAAAGCCTGTCAAACGCCCATCCCGAGAACCAGAAACGATGCAGAAGCATACCGGGTGAAGTCCCGGCAAGCCGTGAGGCGATCTTCGGGGACCTGAGGAAGAAAAGCCACGCTAAAAAGACGCCCCCGAGTGAGATGACGACAGCTATAATTTCGAGTATCCATTCCATGTGCTCTCCGCTGAACGTCTTCACAGGCGGCAAAGCGGTCTGCATGAACCCCGAAAAAATCGTGATGTTTCCCATGATCGCGGGCAGCTCGATGTAGCCTCCTGTGACCGACAGGAACGCCAGCACTACCAGGGGAATGAGCATACGGATTCCGGGTCTCTTACTCACCTCCGAATGGGCCTCTCCAAAGAAGGTGATGAAGACCATCCGGAACGTGTAGAGAGAAGTAAGCAGCGCCCCGGCGATTCCCGCTGCCCAGAGCCATGTCCCGCCCCTTGCGGAAGACCACGCCAGCCATAGTATCTGGTCCTTGCTGAAGAAGCCGGCTGTAACAAGCGGGATTGCGCTGAGCGACGCGGAGCCGATAAGAAAAGTCCAGAAAACGACCGGCATTTCCCTCCGAAGCCCTCCCATTTTGAACATGTCATGTTCATGGTGGAGCCCGTGGATAATCACCCCTGCCCCAAGGAAGAGGAGGGCCTTGAAGAACGCGTGAGTCATGAAGTGGAATATGGCGGCGGACCATGCGCCCACGCCGAGGGAGAGGAACATATACCCGATCTGACTTATCGTCGAATAGGCCAGCACCCTTTTGATGTCCTTCTGGGTGAGGGCGCTGAAGCCCGCAAGCAGCAGTGTCAGTGCCCCGATAACGGCCACGGCCGAAAGCACGGGGGGCGCCAGCTCAAAAAGGACATGGGTCCTGGCGATTATATAGACCCCGGCCGTCACCATAGTCGCCGCGTGGATAAGTGCGCTTACCGGCGTCGGTCCCGCCATCGCGTCAGGCAGCCAGGTCTGGAGAGGGAGCTGTGCCGACTTTCCTACGGCGCCTCCCAGGAGAAGCGCGGCTGCCGCTACAGGCAACAGCGAGCCTGATGCCCAGCTCTGGTGGGCCTTCTGCATGAGCTCCTGGATCTGGAGCGTCCCCAGGCCGTTATATAACAGGAAGAGACCGATTGCCATTGCCGCATCACCGACCCTGGTGACGACAAATGCCTTGCGTGCCGCATAGCCGTTGTTCGGGTCCTTATACCAGAACCCGATAAGCAGGTAGCTGCAGAGACCGACGCCTTCCCATCCGAGATAGAAGAGAAGAAGGTTTTGAGCGAGCAGAAGGACAAGCATCGAGCCGACGAAGAGGTTCATGTACGCAAAGAAACGGCTGTACCCCTCGTCTTCCTCCATGAACTCGGAGGAGTAGAGATGTATGAGAAATCCCACACCCGTCACCACGAGCATCATTACCAGCGAAAGTGCATCGAGATAAAAGGTCACACCGGGTGAAAACCCGGCCACGCTGAGCCATTGCCAGAGTGTCTGGGTATAGGCATGCCCCGGGGGCGGAGATGTCATGAAATTCACGCCGACCAGAATTGAGAGCACAGCGGACAAGGCAACAGATCCGACGCCGACAAAAGCGACGGTTCGGGGCTGAAGTCGTTTCCCGGCCGTGGCCAGCACGAGAAAACCCGCAAAGGGCAGGCAGGGGATTAGCCAGAGAAGTTCGAGCACCTTCGTCACCCCCTCATGCCGCTGGCCGCATCGGCATCCAGCGTCCTGAATTTGTGATAAAACTTAAGCACAAGCGCAAGCCCCACGGAGACCTCGGCGGCGGCCATGGTGAGTATAAATATGAACATGACCTGGCCGTCGGCCTGGTTCCACTTCGATCCCGCCACAACAAAGGCCAGCCCGGCGGCGTTAAGCATGACCTCGATAGACATGAGGATGAAGATGATATTTCTTCGCATGAGGACTCCGGCCAGCCCTAAGGCAAACAGGATTCCGGCAAGTATCAACCCATGCTCCATCGGTATGGACATCATGATCGCCGCCTTCCTTCCCGGTCCTCATTTTCAGAATGACCGCCGATATGGTAGGCCCCGGCCAGCCCTGCAAGCAGCAGGAAGGATGCAAGCTCGACTCCCAGAAGATAGGGACCCAGCAGAGCCATGCCGACCTGCTTCGGCCCTACCATCTCCGCGCGGAAAGCGGTCCCCGGCTTGTGGAGCAGGATGAAAATGACTTCCCCCAGGAGCGCCGCAGTCAATATCACGGGGCCGGTCCAGGTCTCGGCCGTCAGCCATTCCCTCTCACGCGCAGCATCCCGGGCCCCCAGGTTGAGCATCATGACCACGAATACGAACAGGACCATGATCGCCCCGGCATAGATAATGACTTCGAGAGCCGCAATAAACGGGGCTCCCAGCACGAAAAAGATCAGGGCCACCGCCAGGAGCGAGACGACCAGGTAGAGAAGGGCGTGGACCACATTCGTCTTTACCATAACCATGAACGTCGCGATGACAGCTATTACGGAAGATATATAAAATAGCGTTTCCAAAATATCGCCTCCTATGGCATCAGGGTCCTGACATCGACCGGAGGCTGTTCGTCTTCGGCCTGACCCTTGTCCTTTCCCTTTATCGACAACCCCGCCACCCGGTAAAAATTGTAATCATGATACTTGCCCGGACCGCTTATGAGCAGGTCCTCCTTCTCGTAGACCAGGCTCTGACGGTTGTATTCGCCCATCTCGAAGTCCGGGGTGAGCTGGATCGCATAGGTCGGGCAGGCCTCCTCGCAGAAACCGCAGAAGATGCAGCGTGAAAAATTTATCCGGAAGAACTCGGGATATCTCCTGCCG
>JBJKOV010000149.1:0-2123 GCA_046707105.1 Thermodesulfovibrionales bacterium | reverse complement strand
GTCATCGATGTAAGCTTCTGGCTCTCGCGGAAGGTGGGCAACCTCCAGCGCGGCCGGATACAGACGTACCTGATCTACTCATTTATAACGATTATTGTCCTGCTGGTGTTCGCGCGATGAGCATCCGTCCTCTTTTAATTGAGATAGTGCAGATCATTACTCTCCTCGGCATCTCCCCGCTTTTCATCGGGTGGGTGAGGATGCTGAAATGCTGGGCGCAGGGGAGGTCCTCCGCCGGCATGTTCCAGCCTTACCGGGACCTCGCGAAGCTCTTTTCGAAGGATGTGGTACTGGCGGAAAACGCCTCCTGGATATTCCGTTTCACCCCTTACCTGGTCTTCTGCACCGCAGTACTGGCCGGGGGGATCATCCCGATAATATCGATAGAGCTGCCCCTGGCACCGACGGCCGATGTCATCGTCCTGGTGGGGCTCTTCGCGATGGCCCGTTTTTTTACCGCCCTGGCGGGAATGGATATAGGGACCGCCTTCGGCGGCATGGGTTCGAGCAGGGAGATGACGATCGCATCCCTGGCAGAACCGGCTATGCTCATGTCTATTTTCACCGTATCTCTGGCAAACAGGTCGACCTCGCTCTCCCACATCGTACGGGCGATCTGCAGCGGCGAGTCGGTCATGAGGCCCTCCCTGGCCTTCGCGTTCCTCGCCTTCGTTTTGATCACGCTTACGGAGACCGGGCGGATACCTGTCGATAACCCCGCTACGCATCTCGAACTGACGATGATACATGAGGCTATGATCCTGGAATATTCCGGCAGGCACCTGGCACTTATCGAATGGGCCAACATGATGAAGCTCTATCTCTTCGTAATGCTGGGGGTCGCATCTTTCGCCCCCTGGGGGATCGCCACGGGCGCCGGTTTCATTGCAATAGCAGAGGCCTTCATTTACATGGCGCTAAAACTTGCGATCGTGGGCATCGGTCTCGTAACGATAGAAACCCGCCTGGCAAAAATGCGGCTCTTCAGACTGACCGAGTTTCTCGGCTCGGCCTTCCTGCTGGCCACGCTGGGCATGCTGTCCTACTTTATCCTGGAGTGAAACTGTAAAATGAATTTAGAGATTGCGGCACAGATAAACGGTTTCCTTGCGGCGCTTGTACTTCTCAGCGCCTTCGGAATGCTGGTCCAGAGAAGGATGAACGGCCTCATCCGCCTCTTCGCATGGCAGGGGCTTTTTCTATCTATCAGCACCGCCATAGTCGGCTACGTGGCTGATCAGCACCATCTGTATATTTCGTCGCTGCTGACGCTCTCGCTGAAGGTAATCCTTCTGCCCTATATACTGCACATACTCGTTCGCAGATTGAAGATCCACAAGGAAATAGAGACTATTGTGAATGTCCCCCTTACCATGCTGATCGGGATCGCACTCGTGATATTTTCCTATTACCTGACCGCGCCTGTCAGTCATCTATCCACGCTCGTAACGCGGTCCATCCTGGCCATCGCCCTGGCAACGGTCATGATCGGACTTTTGATGATGATCACCAGAAGGCACGCCGTCACCCAGATCATAGGGTTCCTGGCGCTGGAGAACGGCCTTTTCTTCGCCGCAACGAGCGCAACTTACGGCATGCCCCTGGTTGTTGAACTGGGAGTGGCCCTCGATATACTGATCGCTGCGTTCATCTTCGGTATATTCTTTTTCCATATCCATACTACCTTCGACAGCCTCGATGTCGAGCAGATGGCGCGCCTGAAGGAAGGAGACTGACGCTATGGTGCTCCTCATTCTGCTGGGTGTTCCTCTGTTTGCGGCGGCCGCACTGGCCTTCGTCGGGGACAGAAGGCTGGCCCCCGAGGTGAACATCGCCGGATCTGCCGCTACCTTCGCGGCCGGTCTCTGGCTTGCTTTCCAGGTTTACAACACGGGGCCGATGATCGCAGGCAACAAGTTCTTTTTTGTCGATGCCTTCAGTGTATATCTGGCGGTCCTGACCTCCTTTGTGTCGATGACCACCGCCATCTTCAGCAGGAGATACATGCGCAGGGAAAGGGAGCACGGGCGCGTGGGGCATGTAGGCATGCGATTCTATCACTCCATGTTCCAGCTCTTCATCTTCGCCATGCTCCTCTGCCTGCTTACCAACAATATCGGCGT
>JBJKOV010000148.1:0-20452 GCA_046707105.1 Thermodesulfovibrionales bacterium | reverse complement strand
CCGTGGAACTGATGATAATCGTCCGAGACTACCCACTCTTCGACCGGATTGCCGCCGATAATGTGTTCTTCCACAATCCTCTCTACCATATCGGGTTTAATAAACTGATAGGTCGTCTTGCCTCCGTCGCGGACGACATCCACCAGTACATCCCGCGCACAGAGACCCCTGCATCCGACCTTGTGCATGGAGCAGTGCTTCTTTACATCGGCCCTGATGCCTTTCCCGGACAACTGTCCCTTGAAGGCATCCATCACCTCGGCACCCCCGGCAGCGACTCCGCCGGTTCCCATGCAGATTCTTATAGTGAGGTCATTCTTCACTTTCTTTTTCCTTCAATATCTTTATCTCTTTCATTAAGCCGTCCGCAGACATTTTGCCGTGCACCTTATCATTTATGATCACCACCGGAGCGATACTGCAGGCCCCGACGCAGTTGACTTTTTCTACGGTGAACTGCCGGTCAGGGGTTGTATTTTCACCGTCCGGCAGGTCGAGCTCTCTTATGAGACCGTTTATAAGCCTTTCCGAGCCCTTAACGTGGCAGGCCGTCCCGCAGCAGGTGGTTATGATATTCCTGCCCCTGGGCTTCAGATGAAACTGGGCGTAGAACGTTGCGACGCCGAAAAAGCTGCTGGCAGGGATGTCCAGTCTCGTCGAAAACCACATAACGGCGTCTTCAGGTATATATCCGAATTCGGCCTGAATATCCTGAAGAAGAGAGATTATATTGCCCTCATTATCCTTATGCGACCTGTATATTTTATCGAGTTTCGTTTTCATCGCAACTTATTTATTATAAAACAAATACGGACTTGAAAATTATCATATGGAAAGAAAGCGTGTCAAGGAAATCACCTATTGTTTTTTTTAATGAATTTATAGGTTAGGCCCATATTCCGGTACAGGGTTCTGCAGGGTTGCTGAAACTGATCAGGGAAGAAAGAGTCTTTCTTCGTCTCACTCAGTGCGATGATATAAATACCGCGGAGAGACGTAGTGGAATCGGGCTTCCAATAAAGTCCGTAATGATTGTAATATAGAAGAAACGCAAGCCCGGAGGAGAGAGAGGAATGCTTAGACTCAGACTGCCTTTTGTCGCCATTTTCATCATGGTCCTTACGGTTCCCGCACAGGGGGCGGTTTTACTTGACAGGGTCGTGGCGGTGGTGAACCAGGATGTCATTACGTGGAGCGAACTTTACAAGGCGATGAAGATGGACGCATCCCCGAATGTGAAGGAATTGACGGCGGAGGAGAGGGACAAGTTTTTTAAAGAACCCGACGCCCCTTTTCTGGAAAGCCTGATAACTGTGAGGCTCGAGCATCAGCAGGCCGCAAGCGAGGGGCTGACGGTGGGCGACGAAGAGGTCAAGGAGGCGATAGACAGTATCAAGAAGAAATATTCCATGAGCGACGCCGAACTTGCAGAATCCCTCAAGAAGGAAGGCTATACTCTCGACGAATATCGTAAGCGGCTTCGGGAACAGATACTGGTGAGCAAGGTGGTCAACCGGGACATAAGGAGCAAGATCCTGGTGACCGACTCGGACGTTCGTAATTATGTGGAGGGACACAGAAGTTCGCTCGAAGGCGCCGAGGGATACCGGATCAGCCAGATTTTCTTTAAGATGCCCGCAAGCGCTGAAGAGAAAAGCCGGATCGAGGAAAAGGCCGAGACGATTGTAAAAAGAATAAAAAGCGGTGCGAACTTCGCCGATCTCGCAAAGGAATACTCTGAAGATCCCTCTGCGAGCGCCGGCGGTGACCTGGGCTTTATAAAGAAGGACCAGCTGATGAAGGAGTTCCGTGATGAGGTTGCCCGAATGAAGCCTGGTGATGTGAGCAGTCCTTTCTGGAGCAAAAGCGGCCTCCACATCATAAGGCTCGACGAGAAGCCCGGTGCAGACGGCACCAACCGGATCGAGGAGCAGGCGAAAGAGGAAGTCACCAAGAACCTCTTTAACGAAAAATACAACGAGTGGGTGAAATCACTGAGAGACCAGGCGTTTATCGAGGTCAAGCTTTAGCAGATGGGCGGACTTGGGGTGGGCGTACTGGCATCCGGGAGGGGATCGAATTTTCAGTCCATAATAGATTCTGCTGAATCCGGCTACCTGAAGGCCGAGATAAAGGTGTTGATAGCCGACAACCAGAATGCCTTTGCTCTGGAGAGGGCGCGGAAGCATGGGATAGAACCACTTGTCATGGTTCCTAAGGAATTCGGTTCGAGAGACGATTATTTCAGGAAGTTGGCCCGCGAACTTCAGCTTCGGGACGTAAATCTTGTCGTGCTCGCCGGTTTCATGCGTATTGCGGGCAAGCCCCTGCTCGATGCATTCCCGAACAGGGTCATGAATATACATCCGGCACTGCTGCCTTCTTTCCCCGGGCTTCATGGTCAGCGGCAGGCCGGCGACTATGGGGTGAAGATTTCAGGTTGCACAGTGCATTTCGTCGATGATGGCATGGATACCGGACCTATAATCATACAGGCCGCTGTGCCCGTGCGGTATGAAGACACTGAAGAATCTTTGTCGGAAAGAATACTGAAGCTGGAACATAAGATTTATCCCGAGGCTATCAGGATGTTCGCCGAAGGCAGGCTCGAAGTAATCGGGAGAAAAGTCAGGATAAGAGAAGAGGGCCGGCAGGAAGCGGCTCTCATAAACCCTCCCCCGGCGTAGGGCTCGCAAGCTGTAAAGACAGTTGATTCCGGATGAACATAAGCCAAGACCGATAAAAAAAGTGTGTTTGCACCCGGGAGGACCTCAACTTCCGGGCGAATGATGAAGAAGCTTCAGGGCCCTGGGAATCCGTGTTGATCTGTGGCCAGGATGGCTTCTTGAGGATCAAACGCCGCGGGAGACGGACTTTTTCAGGAGACTCCTGGCCGCTGCAAAAATGCCGAGAAAAGTATCATCGCGGTAATCGGGGTATGTGTAGGGCAGAGCATTGAATACGCCGTCTTTGTGAAACAGCTCAACTTCGCCGAATACTCCCCTGCCGAGATGGACCCTGTGGGAGTAATTCTTCCGGGAGACAAGCACTACTTTTGCAAGTGTCATATATCCAGGGTCGATGTTTATCTGCCGTTTGCCGTCCTGCGAAAACCTCGCTTCCACGCTCATTGTCCTGAGTTTTGCATCGACTACGACTGAGGAGTCAACAGGTTGTTCGAAGAATATAAAACTCCTGATAACGGGAGGGACAAGTTCATTTGCGTAATACTCCGTATAGTCCCAGAGAAGCGGGGCGCTCTCAAAGAGGGTCTTTCCGAAAATCTCTTTGAGCTCCAGCGAAGAGGCATTGAAAATGTCGCTGGAGGAATATAGGCAACCGACAAAGAGAACGGCGATCTCAGGTCCTCTTCCGCCGGCCATGCCTAACGCAGCAGGGACGAAATGAAGTCTCTTTCCTCGGGACTGTACCAGTTGTCCGGTCCTATCATCTTCTTCTGCAAAACTCCGTTCTTATCGATTACGTAAGTCTCGGGAACACCCGTGACGCCGAAAGTCCGCGCAGTGGCGCCATCGGGATCCGAATAGACCGGAAAGACGTATCCCTTGGATTTCATGTAGGCTACAGCAGTTACAGGGGTATCTTTGTATAGTATGGTGATCATGACAAAATCTTTGCTGGATGCCATCTCCTTGTAAATGGCATCGACTGAAGGCATCTCTTCCTTGCAGGGATCGCACCAGGACGCCCAGAAGTTGACAAAGAGGACCTTCCCTTTCAGATCGGAAGACGAAAGTGTCTTGCCGGTCCGGAAATCCGTCACATGGAAATCCGGCGCGTACAGTCCGACGGCTACCGGTTTTTTCGTTGCTCCCTGCCTGAGACTCAGAACAACCGCAGCAATTCCCCCTACGAGGAGCAACAGCAGAATAATTTGTTTGCCTTTCATATCCTCACAATAAGCCGATTCCGCAGAAAATTGAAAAAATGCCGTACCTCACCGCAACGACGGCCCGGTGTTCCCGGGTGTCCGAAGATGACGGGGAAACAGCCATTAATTCACGCCTGAAAATACCGACGCCTCTTCAACAGATACGAAAACAGGACTTCCGGCATCCAGAAGGACCCTGATCTTCTGAGCACCCTTGAACCTGCCTTTAAGGATTTCCTCCGAAAGCGGATCCTCGATAGTCTTCTGGACTGCCCTTTTCATGGGTCTTGCGCCATAGGAAGGCTTGTAATGGTTCTCAAGTATCCATTCCTTCACTTCCTGGGAGACCTCAAGGACAAATTCCTGCTCGATAAGCTGCACGTTGGTCTCTTCTATCAGAAGGTCTATTATCGAAATAAGGTGCTGTTTTTCCAGAGGGTGGAATACGACGATCTCGTCCACCCGGTTCAGAAACTCAGGGTTGAAAGTCTTCCTCAGCTCGTTCAGGACGTTGTCCTTGATATTCTTGTAAATCTCACCGGATTCGCTCCTCTGGAAGCCGAGGGGCGTCGCCTTCTCTATGATTCTGGCGCCGACATTCGAGGTCATGATTATCACGGTGTTCCTGAAATCTACCTTCCTTCCGAAACTGTCCGTGAGGACACCCTCGTCAAGGACCTGCAACAGAATGTTGAATACGTCAGGGTGAGCCTTCTCAATCTCATCAAAGAGAATCACGGAATAAGGCTTCTTGCGCACCTTCTCCGTTAGTTGGCCGCCCTCTTCATAGCCCACGTAACCGGGAGGCGCGCCGGTGAGTCTGGATACGTTGAATCTCTCCATATATTCCGACATATCGATCTTGATAAGGGAATTCTCATCGTTAAACAGGAAGCTGGCGAGCGCTTTCGCAAGTTCTGTCTTGCCGACCCCGGTAGGCCCGAGGAAGAAAAAAGAGCCGATGGGTTTCTTGCTGTTTTTCAGTCCGGCCCTGGATCTCCTGATAGCCCTGGACACCGCCTTGACGGCTTCATCCTGGGCGATGATCCGGCCGTGCAGCTCTTCTTCCATCCGCAGGAGCTTCTCGGATTCCTTCTCCTCGATCTTGAATATCGGGATGCCGGTCATCTTTGCGACAGTATAGGCCACATCTTCTTCGTCGATCAGCGGGATCTCCTTGGAGAGGTCATCCCTCCACTTCTTCTGGAGATGTTCCAGCATAGCCTTCACTTTTTCTTCTTCCGACCTTAAGGAAGACGCCTTGTCGAGGTCGTGAAGCTTCACGTAAAGATTCTTTTCCTTCGACAGCCGGCTCATCTTGTATTCCAGCTCTTTGAGCTCAAGCGGAGGGGTAAACCTCTTCATCTTTATTCGCGAGCCCGTTTCGTCTATTACATCAATCGCCTTGTCGGGCAAGAACCTGTCCGGAATGTATCTGTCCGAAAGTCTCGCCGAGGCGGTAACGGCATCGCTGCTGAACTTGACGCGGTGGTGGGCCTCGTATCTCGGGCGCAACCCGCTCAATATCTCAATAGTAGTGTCAATATCGGGAGGCTGAACGTATATAGGCTGGAATCTCCGCTCGAAGGCCCTGTCCTTTTCTATATACTTTCTGTATTCATCGGGAGTGGTTGCCCCTATACACTGCACTTCGCCCCTGGAAAGAGCCGGCTTGAGCATGCTTGAAGCGTCGATGGACCCTTCAGCGGCGCCCGCTCCTATCAGTGTGTGCAATTCGTCCACGAAGAGTATTACATTGTCCACCTGGACGATTTCCTTCATCACGATTTTCAGGCGCTCCTCGAACTGTCCGCGGTACTTGGTTCCGGCAATGAGAGCTCCGAGGTCCAGAGATATGACCCTCTTGCCTGCAACGCCTTCGGGGACGTCACCGGTGATTATCTTCTGGCACAGGCCTTCTACTATCGCCGTTTTGCCGACACCAGGCTCCCCTATTATGACGGGGTTGTTCTTTATCCTTCTTCCAAGGACCTGGAGTACTCTTTCTATTTCATCTTCTCTGCCGATCACCGGGTCGAGGCGGTTTTCCCGCGCCATGTGCGTCAGGTCCCGTCCGAATTCATCAAGGGCCGGGGTCGCGCTCCGCTTGTCGCGCATGTGGGCATATGACTTCATCGACAGGTTTATGGTCAACTGTCTTGCGCCGAGGAGGTTCGCTCCGAGATTGCGGAGTATCTTACCCGCAATTCCTTCATCTTCCCTGATGAGACCCAGGAGCAGATGTTCGCTGCCGATATAGTTATGGCCCAGAAGACGAGCCTCTTCTACCGCCAGCTCAAGCACCTTCTTGGCCCGCGGTGTGAAGGGGATGTCTCCGAATGTCAGAAGATTCATACCTCCCGCAAGATATCTCTCTATCTCCATGCGGAGTTCCTCGACTGTGAGCCCCATCTTCTTAAGTATTGCAACCGGAAGACCGTCGTCCTCCCTCAAGAGAGCAAGTAAAAGGTGCTCAGTGCCGAGGTAATCGTTCTGTCTTCTTTCCGCCTCTTCCTTCGCGAAAATTATTACTTTTCTTCCTCTTTCAGTAAATTTCTCGAACATCGGTCACTCCTTATCAGAACCTCATAGTCCTTAATCAAATGATACTTTTTTTGAGGAGTCAAAGTCAATAAAGAGGAGAGCCTGCGGGGCATGTCAGAAAGCGTCTGTTACTGTTGGGTGAGGGACAAAAAGGGAGCGTGCCGTGTCCCGCGCAGATATCCCGGCATCCGGGCCGATTTACAGATAGAGTCTAGTGTAGCGCGTCTTAAATCTCTTTAGTCATGATTGTCATTCCAGCCTGCCTGCCTGCCGGCAGGCAGGTCTGGAATCTTTCAGAAGGATTGCGGACAAGCCGCAATGACGGCCATTTATGCACTTACAGCAGGACTTTGGTTGTCCCTGTATTTATGTAAAGAAGCGTTGGAAACATTACACTAATCACCCTCCAGGCTTAAATTGATCAGATATTTTGCGGCAACGGATCCAAGAGTGACGGCAGACTTCTTTCCCTGGTGTATCATGCGTAGTCCCTCCAGATCTGTCTTCCAGGCTATATCGCCGGGGGCGAGGAGGCAAACGCTGCCTGGCTCGTGCTTCATATAAAGCCTGTTATCCTTGAAATAATAATGATCGTCGTTTATTTCCTCATCATATGCGCGCATTGACGGGGGAATGTCGGCAGGCCGGAACCAGAGTTTTATCTCCCTCTCCGCCTCAAGATCGGTTGCGGAGGCGTGGATAAGATTATCCATCCGGTCGGCGATTATTTTACCCTGGTCGTCTTTAATGGGAACAATCGTACCGAGGGAGCGGACACACCCCGGTCTTGAATCTCGTGCGACATGGGGGTTTGTCGGGCCGCATATGTCACGCATCTTCTTTGTAGCATCCGCACCCTGGTATACAAAAGCGATCACTCTCCGTCTCTCCGGCTGCTCGGGATAGTGAAGGCGACCTGTGATGTAATCTATCAAAGACGGGTAAAATATCTTTCCATAGTGTTCGGCGTAGTGTTCCTCTGCGAGCAGTCTGCTCACGTGGACTATCTTTGCCGCCGCAAAGCGAAGACCGGTATGAAATTCCGAGAGCAGAGAAAGCACATAACCGGTCAATGAATTCTTCAGAGCATCGGGCTTAATCAGTACAAGTGTCTGTTCCATTTCTTTTTTCGACATATGGTAAATCCCTTTCTTGGCCTTGTCCGGCTGAGAGAAGCATCCGTCAAACCGGCTATGCTTTTCTTCTCTTATTCAACAACTTCAACAACGGCTTTTTCGATCAATTCACTCGTGGCCGCCCCCGACCTGCTGAACTCTTTCATCTCCTCATCAGTAAGCGGGAGTTCTATGATTCTCTCCGCACCTTTTCTGCCGAGTACAACCGGAACGCCCATGAACAGATCGTCGATTCCGTACTGACCGGTCAGGAAGGCCGAACACGGCAGGACACGCTTTTCGTCGAGCAGAATAGCCCTGACCATTTCGAACACCGCAGCAGCAGGAGCGTAATAGGCGCTGCCGGTCTTCAGCATGGATACAATTTCGGCCCCGCCCTGCCTTGTCCTGGCGACGAGTTCCGAAATGCGGTCTTTTTCTATAAGGCGCTCAAGGGGGATTCCCTTGACCGTCGCAAGCCTGGCGAGGGGAACCATGAGGTCTCCATGCCCGCCGAGGACTATCGCTTCTATGTCGCGAGGCGAGACTCCAAGCTCCAGAGATACAAAGGTCCTGAAGCGTGAAGAATCCAGAACGCCTCCCATTCCCAATATCCGGCGATGATCGAGTCCCGAAACCTTCCATGCTATATAGGTCATTACATCCATGGGATTGGTTACGATAATGGTTATCGCGTGGGGCGACAATTTTGAAGTCTCGACGGCAACCTTTCTGATGACCGCGGCATTGGCCTGCAGGAGGTCGTCCCTGCTCATGCCGGGTTTTCTGGGAAATCCGGCTGTCACTACGATGACATCGGAGTCCGCCGTCTCCGCGTAGTCGTTTGTGCCCGTGGACGAAGTGGAGACGTTCCAGAGGGAAGCGGCCTCCGCCAGGTCAAGTGCCTTCCCCTGGGGGATGCCCTCCGCGATATCAAAGAGAACGACGTCGGCAAGTCCCGACTGAAGGACCAGATGGGCCGTTGTAGCCCCGACGTTTCCAGCACCGATTATGGAGACTCTTGCTTTCATGGACAGGACATTATAAAAGAGACGCCCGGGAATGGCAAGAAAAATATCGAGGATGTTATTATTCTTGACATAAAAAATTATCTTTGCTATATATCTTTTTGCGTGTAATCGCCAGGAAGGGGAAGGAACAGGAAATACAATGAGAGAGATACGCATAGCAATAGCTGGCGTCGGGAACTGCGCGAGCTCACTTATTCAGGGGATCGAGTATTACAGGAACATCAAGCGAAACGGCGACGGCGCTCTGGGACTCATGCACTATAGCCTCGGAGGGTATACTCCGGGAGACATCAGGGTGGTAGCCGCATTTGATATAGACAGGCGAAAAGTGGGCAAGCCGGTCGGTGAAGCGCTCTTCAGCAAGCCTAACTGCACAAAAGTCTTCTGCAGGGGAAAGCTTGATATCCCGGTAAAGGTCCAGATGGGGAATGTGCTCGACGGCGTGTCGGACCATCTTAACGGCTATCCTGAAGACAGAAGGTTCATTGTGGCGAAGAAGAGGCCGGCGGATGTGGTGAAAGTGCTCAGGCGGTCCGGAGCCGAGATACTCTTGAATTACCTTCCGGTTGGAGCGGAAGAAGCGACGGCCTTTTATGCCGAGGCCTGTCTGGAGGCCGGGGTCAGCCTCATAAACTGCATACCTGTCTTTATCGTTTCGAATAAGAAGTGGGCAAAGCGGTTCGAGGAGCGCAATATCCCGGCTATCGGCGACGATGTAAAGAGCCAGCTCGGAGCAACTATCATACACCGTTGTCTCGTGAAACTATTCGAAGACCGTGGGGTCAAGATAGACAGCACCTATCAGTTGAATGTCGGAGGCAACACGGACTTCATGAATATGCTGAACCGTTCGAGGCTGAAGCTGAAAAAGGTGTCCAAGACGGAGGCCGTGCAGTCACAGCTTCATATCCCCCTTGACCGCGAGAGAATCCATATAGGACCTTCAGATTACATACCATGGCTCGACGACAACAAGGTATGTTTTCTCAGGATAGAGGGAAGGGGATTTGGAAACATACCTCTCCATCTCGAAATGAGGCTCTCCGTGGAGGATTCTCCCAACAGTGCCGGGGTTGTCATCGATGCGATAAGGTGCTGTAAGATCGCCCGCGACAGGAAGACGGGCGGACCGCTCATTTCCCCGTCGGCCTATTTCATGAAACATCCCATCAAGCAGTTCTCCGACGAAACAGCGAGGACTATGGTGGAAGATTTTGTTCGGGGCAAAATAGAGCGGTAGCATGGCGTGAGATGCTCGGCGAAAAATTAGGGCACGTATTCGATAGACCCTTCGCAGCCTTCGCAAAAAAGATATCCCTTAGTCCGAATGTCCTGAGTCTTACGGGCTTTGTGGTCACCCTCTTTGCTTCATGCGTGCTTTTGTTTGACCTTCGAATCGGTGGAATTCTCGTTCTGGCGGGGGGTGCCTTCGATATCCTGGATGGGGTGGTCGCACGAACGAACGGCAAGAGTTCGAGGTTCGGCGCCTTTCTCGACTCGGTACTCGACAGGTATTCCGACGCCGCGATACTGCTTGCGATCGCATGGAATCTGGCGGACCACAACAATTACAGGGGGGTAATGCTTTGTCTGGGGACTCTCGTAGGGGCTTTTCTGATCAGCTACACCAGGGCGAGAGCCGAGGGGTTGGGGGAGAACTGCAAGCACGGTCTCATGGAAAGGCCTGAAAGAGTGCTCCTGATTTCGTTCGGTGCCATTTCAGGTCTCATGATGCCCGTCCTGTGGGTGCTTTTCCTGCTGACCCATTTCACCGTCTTACAGAGGATTCATCATGTCTGGAGACTTACCGGAAACGGTCGCATGGACAGTTAGTGCATAAGACCTATTATCTGAGAGATGCCCCGGCAGGCGAGTGCATGGAGGCTGCACTCAGAATTCTATTCCCTTCCTTGCTTTGAGGTCTTTTTCATAGGGGTGCTTTACGTTCTGCATGAACGTGACATAATCCGCTACCGCGATTAATTCATCCGTGGCCCCTTTTCCGGTAAGGACCAGTTCGGCGGAATCCGGCTTGTTCCTGATGAATTCCGTCGCTTCCTCTTCAGTGAGCATGCCCTCGGCTACAAGACAAATGAATTCATCGAGAACAATAAAGTCGAATTTGTTTTCCTTGAAAAGGCGCAGCAGGCGGGAGAGCGCTTTTCTTGACTCCCCTCTCAAAGACTGTTTGTCGATTTCCGGATGGAAAAGTGGAGATTTGACTTCATCGAAGACCAGGGTGTCGATGCCAAGCGTCGGGAGCAGGGATATTTCGCTGCCGGAATCGGGCTCCTTGAAAAATTGAACGAAGAGAGCCCGGAGACCTCTGCTCCTGGCCCGGACGGACATGCCGACTGCGGCGGTTGTTTTGCCTTTGCCGTTGCCGGTATAAATGTGAATTAAACCTTTATCCATCCAAATATGCGATACGTCAATAAAGTATGGGGTTGGTCATACTGATGGGCTCCATAGCCGGACCGCCCGATATATCCGTCGTCCCTTTGAAGTGGAGCGGGCGACGGGATTCGAACCCGCGACTTTCAGCTTGGGAAGCTAACACTCTACCACTGAGTTACGCCCGCGACGATAACATTGTTTTATAAATCAGATGTCCGGTAAATGTCAAGAATACAAGACCTGAGGCTGCAGCCGAAGGCGGACGCGATTTTACGGGTTTTCTTGACTTGGTACGAAAGTAATCATTATAATGCAAAATTCATCCGAGGTGACATGTGGAAGAGAGCAACGAACTTATCAGACAGCGGATAAAGAAGGCCGAAGAACTCAGGGAAATGGCTGTTGCGCCCTATGGGGGGGCGTTTCACGCGGCCGATCACGCCGCGGATCTGAGCGAGAAATACGGGGGAACGTCGAAGGAGGAGCTTGAGGCGGCTTCTGTCCGTTGTTCCCTGGCCGGAAGGATAATTACATTCAGGGACTTCGGTAAGGCGGCTTTCGCCCACATACAGGATTCTACCGGGCGGATACAGATCTACCTCAAGCGGGATGTGCTGGGAGAAAGGCACAAGCTGCTCAAGAAGCTGGACATCGGCGATATCGTCGGGCTGGAGGGCAGGCTTTTCAGGACCAGGACCGATGAGCTTACTGTCGAAGTGGAATCGTTTGAATTGCTGACAAAGTCGATCAGACCCCTTCCCGAAAAATGGCACGGACTTAAAGACGTGGAAACAAGGTACCGGCAGCGTTATGTCGACCTCATCGTGAACCCCGAGGTGCGGCAGAACTTCGCCAAAAGGAGCGTGATCATCAAGGGCGTCAGGGATTTTCTGGAATCACGGGGCTTTATAGAGGTGGAAACGCCCATGATGCACCAGATACCGGGCGGCGCGACGGCCCGCCCTTTCAAGACCCACCACAACGCGCTTGATATCGACCTCTATCTGAGGATCGCTCCGGAGCTCTACCTGAAGAGGCTGCTGGTCGGCGGATATGAGAGGGTGTATGAGCTGAACAAGAACTTCAGGAATGAGGGGATATCGACGAGACATAATCCGGAATTCTCGATGCTTGAATTCTATATAGCATTCAAGGACTATAACTTCCTTATGTCCTTTACGGAGGAGCTCATCACGACCGTTGCAATGAAGGCGGCTGGAACACTTATGATTCCCTATGGTGAAGAGGTTATCGACCTTACGCCCCCCTGGCCGAGAGTGCCGATACTTGAGGCTCTCGGGAAAAGCGGGGTACCGTCAGAGGTGTTTGGTGATCCGGAGAAAGCGAAGGCCTGGTGCCGGGCCAATCATGTCGACATTCCGGATGGATCTTCAATGGGAAAGATCCTGGATGAGATATTTAAGGAAAAGGTCGAACCGGGACTTGTGCAGCCTACTTTTATTACAGACTATCCCGTTGAACTGTCCCCCCTTGCGAAAAGGAAGCCGGATAATCCCGCCCTGGTGGAACGGTTCGAGCTCTTCATGAGTTCGCGGGAGATCGCCAACGCTTTTTCCGAGTTGAACGACCCGTTTGATCAGAAGGAGCGTTTTCTCGAACAGGTGAAGGCCAAACAGGCTGGCGACGAAGAGGCACACTGGATGGACGAGGACTTCATACGGGCGCTGGAATTCGGTATGCCGCCTGCCGCCGGCGAAGGCATAGGGATTGACCGTCTGGTCATGCTCCTGACTAATTCGCAGTCGATACGGGATGTGATACTTTTCCCCCAGCTCAAACCGGAACAACAGGAATGATGCACATCCGCCGTGGCACCCCCGCCCTTATCGCATGAATCTTCCCTACCAGGCATTCATAGCGCTCAGGTATCTGAGGTCGAGAAAGAAAAACAGGGGGGTTTCGGTGAATACCGGGATCTCCATAGGGGGAGTTGCCCTGGGTGTAATGGCGCTCCTCGTGGTACTGTCTGTAATGAGCGGCTTCCAGCAGGACCTGCAGGGGAAAATCCTCGGGGCCAACGCGCATGTCATCATACGGAACTATGCGGGCCCCATAACCGGGTATGACAAGATTGCGGCGACTCTCAAAAACGAGAGAGACGTTTCAGCTTTTGCCCCTTTTGTGCTCGGGCAGGTCATGGTTTCCCACGAAAAGAAGGCCCACGGAGTGTACCTGAAGGGCATAAGTACGGCCGCCGAAGCGAAAACCACTGACATCCTGGCTCACATCAAGGACGGAAGTGCGAGAGGCCTCTCCGGTGAGGACGGCGTCCCTGGCATCATACTGGGGGGCGAACTGGCGGAAAACCTCGGGGTTTTTGTCGGGGACAAGGTAAATGTTGTTTCACCTGTGGGTGAAATCGGGCCCATGGGCATGCTGCCGAGGGTGCGGCAGTTCAGGGTCGTCGGCATCTTCGACATAGGGATGTTCGAATATGACAGCAACCTTGTATTGACGGATATGACAGCTGCCCAAAAATTCTTCGGTCTTCAGGAAAATGAGATAAGCGGGGTCCAGCTGAGGCTTCACGATATCTATAAGGCATCCGAGGTGAGGAAGCGTCTGCAGCGGGAACTCGGGTTCCCTTACGAGGTGCTGGACTGGATGCAGATGAACAAGAACCTCTTTTCGGCGCTGAAGCTCGAAAAGCTGGCGATGTTCGTGATCCTGGTCCTGATAGTGCTTGTGGCGTCATTCAACATCATCAGCAATCTGATCATGAACGTGATAGAAAAGAGCAGAGAGATAGCGATTCTGAAGGCGATGGGGGCTACGAGCGGCGGGATTATGGTCGTTTTCATGATGCAGGGCCTGTTCATCGGCCTGATAGGGACTGTTTTAGGAGTGGCAGGCGGATATTCTCTGGGATACATCCTTAACACATACCAGATTATCAAACTCCCCGCCGATGTCTATTACCTGAGCCACCTGCCGGTGAAAATGGAACTGTCCGACTTCATCGCGGTGTCTTCGTCTGCGATAATTATAAGCTTTTTTGCCACACTGTACCCTGCCTGGCAGGCTGCGAGGCTGAACCCTGTTGAGCCCCTCAGGTACGAGTAAGAGATCATGACCGGGCTGATCGAGGCAGTGGATATAACAAAGACCTTTGTAACAGAAGCCGGAGAACTACGCGTTCTGAGGGGTATAAATTGTTCGGTAAGCGAAGGGGAGATGATAGGGATCGTGGGAGCTTCGGGAGCCGGGAAGAGCACGCTTCTCCATATACTGGGAGCACTCGACCGGCCGACATCCGGCAGGGTGTTGTTTGGCGGCAAAGAGATAGCCGCCATGGAGAACGGCGCTCTCGCTCATTTCAGAAATCGCAGTGTAGGCTTTGTTTTTCAGTTCCACCATCTTCTTCCGGAATTCACCTCACTGGAAAACGTAATGATGCCGGGTTTGATAAGCGGGGTCTCACACGCGGATATGGGAAAAAAGGCGAGAGAACTCCTCTCGGAGCTGGGACTGTCCGAAAGGATGACTCACAGGCCGGGTGAGCTGTCCGGCGGGGAGCAGCAGCGGGTCGCCGTTGCCAGGGCTCTCGTGCAGAGTCCTAAAGTGGTCCTTGCGGACGAGCCGACCGGCAACCTGGATACCGCGACAGGAAACGACCTGTTCGAGCTTTTCATCGATCTGAACAGACGGAAGAGGATAACCTTTGTGATAGTTACCCATAACAAGGATCTTTCGGGCCGCTGCCACAGGGTGCTTGAAATGGCCGACGGAAGATTTGTGGCAGGAGGCGGTCCCGGGCTGAGATAACCGGGGGAAATGGCAATATACAAGAAAATCGAAACGCTGAGCGCCGACCAGACCAGGGAGTGGCTTGCCGGCAAAGAAGAGGGAGAATTCATTCTGCTCGATGTGCGTCAGCCGGCGGAGTACCGTTCAGGCCATCTCCCGGGTGCAGTATTCATTCCGCTGCCCGAACTCCTCGACAGGTTTGGGGAACTTGACCCCTCCAAGCCGGTCGTCACATATTGCAGGAGCGGCAACCGGAGCCGGTCGGCTGCGGCTTTTTTATTAACCGAAGGCTTCACCCTGGTATACAGTTTGGATGGCGGTATCATGGCCTGGAACGGTCAGGTCGCCGCAGGCGACTACCGCCAGGGCCTGTATCTGCTTGAGGGCAGGAAGACCGCGGGAGAATTGATTTCTCTTGCCTGGTCACTCGAAGAAGGCAGCCGGGTTTTTTATGAGAAAGCTGAAGAGATGACTTCCGATAAGGAAGCAAAGGACATTTTCCGCAGCCTTGCCAGGGCCGAGGAGAAGCACAAAGCGAACCTCAACGAGGCATACAAAATGGCGGCCGGGAGAGACTTCAGGGAGGACTTTCCGGATGACGGGACCCTGAAAGGTATTATGGAGGGCGGAGTACGGGTGGAGGATGTGATAGATTTTTTAAAAGGTAAGGACAGGACAGTGCTGGACGCCGTCGAGGTCTCCATGGAGTTGGAGACTAACGCCCTTGATCTGTATATCAAGATGCTGAGGGAGATAGAGGACAAGAATGTCCGGAGAGTTTTCGCCTCCCTGATCGAGGAAGAAAAGCATCACTTGTCGATGCTGGGCGCACTGCTGGAACGAAAGGCGGGCTAGTTTCTTTGCAGAGGCTTGACCAGTCTTCGGCCGTATGCGAGATCCTGACTTACAAAGAGGGCCTGCTTTCTTCTTTTGCTTATGACCTGAGGATCAAGGTAACGTCCTTTAATATCGAACTCGGCGGGGCGAATAATTTCATCAGTGCGGAGTTTGACGTGCGGTCGCTGCGCGTAGAGTGCGCCATAGTGGACGGAAGGGACAGGCCGGATCTCCTGAGTTTGCGGGACAGGGACGAAATCAATAAGAGAATCATCACGGAAGTGCTGAATACTGAAAAGCACCCCGTTATCGACCTTGTTTCTTCATCTGTCAGGAAAGACGGTTCGCAGTACCTCGTAAGGGGAGGTTTGACCGTGAACGGTGAGAAGAGGGAGATATCTTTTACCGTGCGAAAGGAGGACGGCGCTCACTATGTTACCGATGTGAGCCTGCATCTTCCGGACTTCGGGATCAAGCCGTTCAGTGCATTGTTCGGCGCCGTCAGGCTCAAGCCTGATATCCTGATCCACATCAGCATACCTGCGGACCGGATCGAGGCGCAGATACTGTCGTAGTTCCTGTGAGTTCCCCGTTTCTCTCCGTGACTCCTCTCTTGAGCTATTTCATGCTTCCGGCGATGCAGGATTCGGATTATTCGATCGTTATCGCCCTGAAAGGACAGCAATTAACAACCCCTTTGTGCTCCTCAACGATGAACAACTCATAGTGTACTACCCAGGGCCTGCCATCCCTCATCTCAAAAAACAGCGGGTATATCTCTGCACAAGCCCCACATCCGACGCAAAGGCTGTAATCTATATAAGGAATCAGAAGGTGCGCCATAAAGTAACATAATTATAACTTATTAGAACCTATCTCAAAATCGGTTCTCGGTTCAAGGCTGTCATTCCCGCAAGTGGAACGCGTCGGGAATCCTTCTGAAAACAAAGAAAGATTCCGGAATGACACAAGAAGCGGATATCATAATATTTCAATTTTGAGATAGGTTCTACTGCTTTGCAGGAGAAAGTCCCTCCCGGTAATTCCGCGCTCGTCCGGTCGCAGCGACTCTTGGCGAAGATTCCTATCGAAAGGATCTTTCCTTTTCTTTAAGTAGAAATTGAACATTACACCATCCGCACATTTTTGTTGAGAATAATCATGGGTCACGTTAATATAGACGTACTAAAGTGGCGGAGGCATGGATGATTGTAGGGAAACCCTTTCTGACAGTGGATCTTATAAACGGGAAAGTTAGAGAACTGGCGGAGAGAATATCAAAGGACTACGAGGGAAAAGAGCTCGTTGCGGTCGGAATCATGAAGGGGGCCTTTATGTTTTTCAGCGACCTGGTAAGGTTAATCAGGACCCCCCTGACAGTAGATTTCATTATTGCTTCGAGCTACCTGAAAGACGAAACATGCGGTGAAGTGAAGATATATTATGATGTCAGGGAAGAAATATCAGACAAGGATGTTCTCCTGATTGACGATATCGTAGACACCGGCGTGACCCTGAATTACCTGCGGGAGCGGATTCTTATGAGGGGCCCCCGGAGTGTAAGGATATGCTCCTTTCTGGACAAAACCGAGAGACGGGAAGTTGATATACCGATAGATTATGTGGGGTTCAGAGTCCCCAACGAGTTCGTCGTCGGGTATGGTCTTGATTACGATAACAAATTCCGCAATCTGCCCTATATATCTTGCTTTAAAAAGACTGCGTAGACAACCGGAGGTCTTACAATGTATGAGTTAACGGTGGAAGTCGGTTTCTCTGCTGCTCACCAGTTGAGGGGGTACAAAGGGAACTGCGAGAACATGCATGGCCACAACTGGAGGGTGCAGATAAATATAACCGCGGAGAGGCTGAACGAGATCGACATAGCGATGGACTTCCGTGAAATCAAACATGTCGCGCGGGAGGTAATCTCGCCTCTGGATCATGCATTTCTTAACGAAGTATTCCCATTTACTGAAAAGAATCCCTCCTCGGAGAACATAGCAAAGTGGATATACGATTCATTGAAGAAGAGGGTGAACACCGACGGCATACGCGTTGCGGGCGTCACTGTCTGGGAATCCGACAGCGCGTCGGCTTCGTACTATGAAGATTGACGCCGGGTTCGCCGAAGAGGCTGTTTCAAGAGCGCTTAAAGGCGGCGCAGACCAGGCGGAGGCGTTTGTCAGGTCTTCCAGAAATCTTTCCGTTGAGGTAAAGGACCAGTCGGTGGAATCCCTTAAGTCGGCCCGCAGTTTCGGATATTCGGTCCGCATTATCAGGAACGGAAAACTCGGATTTTCCTATTCGACTGACAGGGAGGACATCGGTTCAGTAGTGGAGAGGGCGCTCGATGCCGCAGAATTTTCGGACGAGGATGTTTATCTGGGGCTGCCGGAAGGGTCGCAGACCGGGGCAGATGTCCCTGTGTTCGACCCCGCCATAGAGTCTTTGAAGGAAGATGATGCGGTCGGGAAGGTTATGCTTCTTGAAAAGGCGGCTTACGAAACGGATAAGAGGATAAAAAGGATCCGGAAGGCGGCCGGTTCCTTTGCAGTGACTGAAACGGCGGTGGCGAATTCGATGTCGGTTGCGGCTGTTTACGCTGCGACGTCATGTTCCGCGCAGGTCACGGCGATCGCCGAGGAGAAGGGCGGGAGCCAGATGGGTTGGGACTTCTGTGCGGGGAGGTTTTTTCGGGAGATGGCGTTCGAAGATATAGGCAGGAACGCGGCTCGCCGGGCGACAAGCCTCCTGGGGGCGAGGAAGATGGCAGGCGGCAAGGCAGAAGTGATATTGGACAGCTCGGTGACGGTAGATTTCCTGGGGATATTTGCGGCCTCTTTGTCATCCGAGGCCGTGCAGAAGGGAAGATCGCTGCTTGCCGGTAAACTCGGCCGGAAGGTCATGAGTGATAAGGTCAACATGACGGACAGCGGGCTTCTTCCCGGAAAATCCGGGTCGAGCCCCGTGGACGACGAAGGCGTAGCATCGCGGGAGACCGTTCTTGTTCGCGCGGGAGTTCTTGAAAATTATCTGTATAATACATACACGGCGAGAAAGGGCGGCGCGATTTCTACGGGCAACGCAGTGAGGGGCAGGTTTTCCTCTCTGCCCTCGGTAGGCATCACAAACCTTTTTATAGAGGCTGCTTCCGGAAGCCATACAGTCAGGGGACGGGATATTTTCAGCTCTATCGACAGAGGGTTATATATAATCGACGCAATGGGTGTCCATACGGCAAACGCTGTTTCGGGAGAATTTTCGGTGGGGGTGTCGGGTCTGTGGATCGAAAAGGGCGAGGTCAGATATCCTGTGAAAGAAGCCGTGATATCGGGGAACATCCTGGATTTTTTCAGCGGGATCACGACAATCGGAGACGATCTGCAGTTTTATGGAAACGTGGGCGGCCCGAGCCTGATCATATCAGGTGTCGATGTGAGCGCTTAGGCGCACGTAAGCGCCGGGGATAAAAGCAGGGCAGAATCTCTGGCTGAGAATGCCAGCTTTGCCTCACGACCATTCTTCTGCCGGGGATCTTTCTTGAGGCAAGGGAAGGATACCCTGGGACCGGAATCACAGAAGGGTGCCCAGTGTGCCATACCGTCGGCAACCCTCAGCTTGCCGTCTGTCACCTCCGGTGTTTGCATGCGTTATAATAGTGCGGAGAAAATGATGCGCGTTGCCAGATATTACGGAAAAGACGATATTCGTATCGAAGAGATGCCTGTTCCGGAGCCGGGACCCGGCGAACTGGTTATCGACATCAGGGCGAGCGGAATCTGCGGGAGCGACGTGATGCACTGGTACAGGGCGGGCAGGGGGCCGGTTGTGCTGGGTCATGAAATAGCAGGGGAAGTTACGGTTGTAGGGGAAGGTGTCAGTAATTATAAGCTCGGGGACAGGGTTACAGCTTCGCACCATGTACCGTGCAACACCTGCCATTACTGCCTGAACGGCCACCACACTGTCTGTGAAACCCTGAGGCGAACGAATTTCTATCCGGGCGGTTTTGCGGAGTTTGTCCGGCTGCCCTCCATTAACGTGGACAGGGGGGTATATCTGCTGCCGGAAGAACTTTCTTTTGAAGAGGCGACCTTCGTTGAACCGCTTGCGTGCGTGTTTCGTGGGCAAAGGATCGCAGGAATGAAGACAGGTCTCAGCGTGCTCGTATTCGGCTGCGGCATCGCCGGATTGCTGCATATCCAGTTGGCCCGCGTGCTTGGAGCATCTGTAGTCGTGGCGGCCGACCTTAACCGCTCCAGACTGGAAGCGGCGCGCAGACTTGGGGCGCACGATGTGATTTATGCCGCCGATGATGTCCCGGGAATCTTCAGGGAGGGGAATAAAGGGAGACCGGCGGACATTATCATACTGACGACAGGGGCCGAAAATGCCATTGCGCAGGCCTTTGGCTCGGTTGACAGGGGCGGGACGATCCTGTTTTTCGCACCTGCCGGCAGTGGAGGAAGAATTTCGCTGCCGTTCAATGACCTGTTCTGGCGCAATGAGATCACCCTTACTTCGTCCTATGCCGCAAACTATTATGAGCATGTGACGGCCATGGAACTGATCCGTCAGCGGAAGGTGAATGTCCGCGACATGATTACCCACAGGCTCCCCCTCTCTGAAACCGGGAAGGGTTTTCAGCTTGTTGAGGGTGCGGGGGAATCACTAAAGGTGGTCATAGAGCCTTAGAGAAGCGATGACATGAGTTGACCTGTATTTCCCGGGCCATGGCACTTATTAACAGTTTCATAATAGTCTGTACGTTTTGGTCGTCATTCCCGCGAAGGCGGGAATCCAATTTAACCGAGAATGGATGCCCGATTAAGGTCCTCGGGCATGACGAATAAGACTATGAAATC
>JBJKOV010000147.1:0-2644 GCA_046707105.1 Thermodesulfovibrionales bacterium | reverse complement strand
GGGGACACTGCAGCAGGTACGAATGGGCGAAGTTTATTCTGGAGAAAACGGGATGGCAGGGCGAACTGACGCCCGCAAAGAGCCAGGAGTTCAGGACAGCGGCGAAAAGGCCGGCTTTTTCAGTACTCGAGAATTTTCCTTTGGAGGAGACCATAGGCTTCAACCTGCCGTCATGGCAGGAGGCGACGGAGGAGTTCATGAGGAGGACATTGTGATGAGAGCTCTGGTTACTGGAGGATGCGGCTTCATCGGCTCTAACTTCATAAGGTTTATTCTATCCGAACTTCCGGCCTGCCGTATTGTTAATCTCGACAGGTTGACCTATGCCGGCAACCCCATGAATCTGGCGGGCATAGAGAAAGACGCCCGATATCGTTTTGTGAAGGGAGATATTTGTGATCGCACGGTGGTTGAACGCATCTTTCGGGAAGAGAGTATTGACACCGTGGTGCACTTCGCAGCCGAATCGCATGTGGACAGAAGTATCGCCGGGCCTGAAGAATTTATCCGCACCAATATAGAAGGGACTTTTGTTTTGCTGGAGGCGGCGCGCAGTTTCTGGCTGTCTGCAGGCGGGGCGAAAGCCGGCGGCCTGCGCCGTTTCATCCACGTAAGCACAGATGAGGTGTATGGGTCGCTTGGCGATGCCGGCTCTTTTACCGAGACGACACCGTACGATCCCCATTCGCCGTATTCCGCTAGCAAGGCGTCGTCGGATCACCTGGTGAGCTCGTATTTTCATACCTACGGACTTCCTGTGCTGATCACGAACTGTTCCAACAACTACGGACCCTACCAGTTCCCTGAGAAACTTATCCCCCTGATGATCGTCAATGCATTGCAAGGGAGGGAGCTTCCCGTATACGGCGACGGCAGCAATGTCCGGGACTGGCTGTATGTCAAAGACCACTGTGCCGCTCTGACGAGGGTGCTTCAGGGAGGCAGGGTCGGGGAAACCTACAATATAGGGGGCAGCAACGAAAAGAAGAATATTGAGATCGTGCAGTTGATTTGCGACGCACTCGACGAGAAGGTCGGTCTGCTGGACAACGGCAGGCATCGGAGGTCTCTGATCGCCTTTGTGAAGGACCGGCCCGGCCATGACAAGAGATATTCGATCGATGCGGCAAAAATCAGGAGGGAACTGGGATGGTCTCCGTCAGTGACGTTCGAGGAGGGCATACGTGATACGATCGACTGGTATCTTCAGAACAATGATTGGGTGGCGGCAGTAATCGATCGTTCATATCAGGAATATTACGACACGATGTACAACAAACGCGGCATTGTCGTCTAGCTTTTGATGTTCTGAAGCCCCAGGCTTATCGAGAAGTGAAAATCCTTTTTATCAGTCTTTTCCTTCCTCAGGAGAAGTCCTACCATGCCGGAGGCAGATATGTGTATGAAACTATAAAGGAACTTTCCGGAAGGCATGAAATCCATCTTGCCACGAGACTCGATGAAGGTGAGCTTTCGCTCCTGTCTAATCTCAGGCCTTTCTGCAAAGCGATTTATCCCTACACTTACAGGACAAAGGAAGACCGGGGGGCGGTAGATGTCATAAGACTTTTTTTGAATTATGTGGGGTTCAGTCGGTATTCGAACAGGCTGGCACGTACCGGGAACTTCGATATCATCCAGGTCGAATGGACGGAAGCGGCGATTATGATGCAAAGGATGGAGACGCCCATGGTCCTCGATGCCCATGACGTTATCACGAAGCCGGCAGAAAGAAGAATGAAGAACGTCCGCGGCCTCGGAAGGATCTTCTATTTCCTCCGCTACATGGCAATCAGGAATATGGAACTCAGAGTAGTGAAAAAATTCGACATGGTTTTTGCCTTGTCCGATTATGACCGAAGATATCTTGAGAAGCTGCATCCGGACCTGAGAATCAAAACTGTGTCTGTCCCTGCAGGCCTTGATATTACGGAGAGGAAGTTCGAGAAGGAAAAGAACACCATTCTCTTTCTTGCCTCCTACAAATATCGCAGGGTCAATGTGGACGCCGCCCTGTTTTTTTATCGCTCCGTCTTTCCCCTGGTGAGAAAAGAGGTGCCGGATGCGAAGTTCATAGCGGCGGGATATGGTCCGCCGGAAGAGTTGATCGCCATTCAGGAAGGAGACCCAAATGTTGTGGTGCCCGGTTTTGTCGAGGATATCGACGAGTGCTACAAAAAGGCCGCTGTTTTTACGGCTCCCATCCTGGTGGGAGGCGGAATAATAGTGAAGATCCTTGACGCCATGGCTGCCGGAGCGCCGGTCGTAACCACGTCCTACGGAAATGAAGGCGTCGGGGCCGTACCTGGAAGGGACCTTCTCGTGGCAGACAGTCCGGCTGAATTGGCGGCGGCGGTAGTCAGGCTGCTGAAAGAACCTGAATTCGCGAGTGAAATCGGCGCAAACGGCCGGGCCTTTGTTGAGGAGCATTATTCGCGTGAGTCAGTTATGGGAAAAAGAGAAGCGGCGTATGAAGAACTTACCAGGACACGTGGAGCATAACGCACAGAGAAGACTTATCGGGTCGGTTGACATTATAATTATTGAGAACAATGGCAGTGATGGAAGGTCATGGGGGAAACTCGTGCAGTACCACTCAGCTGTCCGAAAACTTAACAACTAAACGAGAGGGATAATTCAGACC
>JBJKOV010000146.1:0-6621 GCA_046707105.1 Thermodesulfovibrionales bacterium | reverse complement strand
GCGCAAGCTTCAGCCCCTCTTTATCTGCCGGTTTTCCATCAAGCTGGGGAATCTCCTTTATGTTTCTGATCTCCGCCGGCGACCGCAGCCGGTAAAGCACCACTGCATTCTCATAAGGTGCTATCATCACCACATCTTCCCGGTCGTGCAATACGACCTTGCCGATTCCCACCTTTCCGGTCTCCCTCAGCGCGGTTGCCAGGAGGGAGTATGCCTGGACCGCTACAGGGCCGTCAGGTCCGGCGTAGTATGGAGTTTCATACAGCGTTGGGTGGACTTCCCCGGCGTCGATAAAACCCTCGATTTCGATTATCCTCGTACTCTTGAGGTTTATCTTTTCCAGATCTTCTTTTTCGACGATCACATACTGTTCAGGCTCATACTTGTACCCCTTGACAATCTCCCCGGATGGCACGACCTTATCGCACTTCTTGCATCGCTTATCGTAGCCGATTGGGCCATGGTCTGTCTTATGGATGAGATTAAAACTACTTATCTGTGACGTATCCACGGCATTGTACACAAGGACAGGTATAGTGACAAGCGAGAAGCGGATATGACCTTTCCAGATTGCTCTCATGTTTCACCTCCGGGAAAAGTGAGTAGAACCTATCTCAAAATTCCAATCTTATAATATCCGTCTTTTTTGTCATTCCGGCTTGTCCGGAATCTTTCTTTGTTTTCGGAAGGATTCCCGACGCGCTTCACTTGCGGGAATGACAACTCTTTCAGTGAAGTGGCCAGTCTATAAACGGTCTATAATCACCATTATACCCCTTTTGAGTCCTTTTTTTTTCAGTCTGTTCCCGGGGGCATGGTCAAATCCGGTCGCAGCCTTAGAAACACGGGCTCGCGAAGCTTCCCGTCCTTTGTAAGCGATGAGTATTGCACCTCGCATATAAGCTCCGGCTCGATCCAGACGGTCTGTGCATCGTCAACCGGCTTCTCACCGACCGGCCTCTTTACCCGCCTGAGCTTCTTCAGATCACCGAATAGCTCCTTCATCGAGCGTTCATCGAACCCGCTTCCTACTTTGCCGGCATACCGGAGGGTGTCGCCCTGGAGCACGGCCAGTTGCAGAGCCCCGAACAATTCCAGTCGCCCTCCCTTTCCTCTGGTATATCCCACTATCACACACTCCATCGTCTGCCTGTTCTTTATCTTCAGCCACTGTGAGACGCGCGCACCGGGGCGGTATGTGCTGTTTCTTTCCTTTGCCATGATTCCTTCGAGCCCCATTTTTACAGCGGCGTCGAACAGTCCGATACCCTCATATACAGCCTCACTGACGCGATATGGCGTATTTTTTTTGACGGCGTCCTCGAGCCACGCACGGCGTCTGGTCAGAGGTTCATTCACGATCGGGCGGCCGTCGAGGTAGAGGCAGTCAAAGACATAGCAGACCGCCGGGTACCTGGCGCGGGCGCGGGAGATCGCGTCTTCGCCCGCCTGCTGCATCCTGTGTATAACGTCCTGGAACACGGGCTTTCCCGCGTCATCAAGGCAGACAATCTCCGAGTCGAATAATGCCGAAGTCGCCCTTAACGCCCGGTCGGGGATCAGCAGTTCCGGGAACTTACCGGTTATGTCCCGCCGGCTGCGGCTGTGTATTCTTATTCGGCCTTCATCCAGGGCGACCATCGCACGGATACCGTCCCACTTCACTTCATAGAGATAGTCCCCGCGCTCGGGAGGTTCACCTGCTGATTGAGCGAGCATCGGCCCTATGGGATCTTGAAGCCAGTCGACCTGTGGCCTGTCGGCGCGGCCAAGCAGCCACTCTTTCTCTCCGGTCTTATGCATCATATACTCCGCGCTTATCCCGCCGCCCTCAAGTCTGAAGTGAAAGCCGTTCTTCTTCTCCCGGGTGATTTCGTATTTCCCGCGGGCGAAAATCCAGATATCCCCGCCGCCGTATTGTCCTTTCGGTATCGTCCCCTCGAAGTTGATGTATTCCAGGGGATGGTCTTCGGTCTGGACGGCGAGGCGCATGATGCCCGGCCGGGGAGGGAGCCCCTTCGGAACCGCCCAGGACTTGAGCACTCCTGCCTGCTCAAGACGCAAGTCGTAATGCAGACGGGTGGCGTGGTGCCTGTGTACTACAAACGCATCGCCTTCTCCGACAGTGATCACCGGAGGCGGTTCAGACGTTTTCCCGAAGCGTCGCTTTCCCGCGTATTCGCCGAGCATCCCGGAGGTCTTCTCCTTCAATGCCGCAACGGGTTTCCTCTTTGAAGACGCAGGCTTCCGTATCGTATGAAGGGCCGTGGCATATGCGGCCATTCCCTCCCATACATCGCCGTGGCGTATTACGTGGTCGGGTACGTTCCGCAGGGTAAAGTCGGCAGCTCCCCCGATGTCCGGCAGTTTGTCCCATTCAAGCGGCATCGACACCGGGGCCCCGGGAAGCCCGCGAACACTGTACGCGGACACAATAGTCTGATAAGTTCGGTTGCGATAGATATCGAGCAGCACCTTTCCTCTGCGCGCCTCCTTCCTGACGTGCAGGGTCGTTGATCGGCTGTGCGATCCGACGAATGCTTTGGCCACTTCCTTTACCGCCTCGAAGACCTTGGCGAAAGTCCACTTTGGTTCTATCGGGACGACGATATGAAGCCCCTTGCCCCCGGTTGTCTTCACGAAGGGGCGGTAGCCGAAGTTCTCGATCTGCTCTTTCATGTCAAAGGCGATTCCCGCAAGGTCGCCAAACCTGAAATTCTCCGGCGGGTCCAGATCGAACACGAAGTAGTCGGGTTTGTCGAAGCGGGGCGGGTGGCAGTGCATCTGATGAAACTCGATGGCTGCCAGGTTTGCGAGCCAGATGAGCGAAGCCTCCCCGGTCGCCATCACATAATCGATCTTTTCCCCTTCCCCCGGTCCTCCCAACACCACGTGATCGATCCATTCCGGGGCCCATTGGGGCCTGTTCTTCTGGAAGAAGCGTTCGCCGTCAATACCGTCGGGATAGCGCACAAGCGAAAGCGGCCGTCCCTTCAGATGAGCAAGTACCGTCGGGGCTATTTTGAGATAATACTCTATCAGCTCCGCCTTCAGGATGTGGTCGCCGGGGTAGAGAACCTTCTCCAGGTTCGACAGCTCTATCTTCCGCCTGCCGACCTGAACTGTCTGCGATGTCCTGGACATTGCCGGGTTGTCCCCTGATTTCCCTTCTCCGTTTTTTAAGCTTCCCCTGGAAGTCCTGCTGCAGCCGGTTCCTGTCTTTCTATTGTTTCGCGATTACTTTGCGCATTATCCGTCCGAGCTCGATACTGCTGAAAGGTTTGGCAATTACTTCACAGAAGCCGTATTCCCTGTAATGTGCCATGATGGGGTCCTGGGAGTATCCGCTTGAGACAACCGCCTTAACCCCCGGGTCTGCTTCGAGGAGCTTCTGTATCGCCTCTTTTCCCCCCATTCCGCCGGGAACAGTCAGATCCATGATTACGGCATCAAAGGGGCGGGACGAGGTCATGGCTGTTTTGTACAGCCTTATTGCTTCCGTACCGTCGGATGCAAACTCAACCTCGTATCCCATTCCCTTTAAAATCTCCCCTGTGACCTTCCTCACGATTTCTTCGTCGTCCATTAGCAGGAGCCTGCCCTTGCCGGGGATATGATTTTCTCCCTTCAACTCCCTCCCGACAACCTTTTCCGTCGAGGCAGGGAGATAAATTATGAAGGTCGATCCAACTCCAGGCCGGGATTCCACAGTGATGTTGCCGTTATGGTTTCTGATGACCGAATGCACAATTGAAAGCCCGAGCCCGCTGCCCTTCTGCTTTGTTGTAAAATATGGGTCAAAAATTCTCTGCAGATGCTCCTCGGGTATTCCCGTGCCATGATCCCTGACGCTTATCTTTACATACTTTCCCCCGGGCAGAGGCATGCCTTCAGCCGGGCCGATATCTACATTCTGCGCGTCGATTTTTATCGCGCCCCCTTCCGGCATCGCCTGGCAGGCGTTAATGACAAGATTATTGAAAGCCTGCCCGATCTGTCCCGCGTCGGCATCTACAGGCAGGAGATCTTCAGCAAAGCTGAAGTCGCATCTGACGTTGCTGCCTCTCATCGCAAAGCCTGCAGAATCTCTGATCAGCTGTTCCAATGAAACAGTGCTTTTAACAGGGGCTCCTCCTTTCGCAAAAGTCAGCAGCTGCTTGGTAAGTTCTCTTGCATGATAGGACGCCCTCTCCGCTTCCTGCAACCGCCTGAATTGAGGCTCGTTTGGCCTGGTGTCCATCCTTGCAAGTGAAATGTTCCCCAGAATGGCTGTGAGGATATTGTTGAAGTCATGTGCTATACCTCCGGCAAGGATTCCGAGGGATTCCAGCTACTGGGTTTTCAGCAGGTCCTCTTCTGCCAGCTTGCGGCCGGTGATGTCTCTCAGAACGGTAACCCTGAACTTTCTATTCTGTATCATAAAGTGCCGCGCTCTCGACTCTACGACTATGATGGAGCCATCCTTGCGCAGAAGCCTGTTCTCGTAAGGGGGCTCATAGCCGATACTCTGATTGTGACGGATAAGCTCCCTGTCCTCCCGAGCAATTATGTTCATCACGGGCGTTCCCCTGAGCTCATCCAGACTATATCCGACCATGTCGCACATCTGTCTGTTTGCGTCCATGAAGATACCGCTTTCCGTAACGGCGATTGCCTCAAAGGCGGCTTCGGCAAGCGTACGGAACCTCTCTTCACTTAGCAGCAGTTCCTCTACAGCCTCCTTGAGCTCCGTCACGTCCCTGCCGGATGACTGGTATTCGACAAGGCATCCCATGTCGTTGAAGATCGCGTGATGGGTCCACCGATGCCACGCCACCCGGCCGTCCGGCAGGACCACACGGGCCTCCGCGACCATGACCGGGGCCTCCGGCCGGAGTGCTTCGATCTTCCCGATGAAAGATTCCCGGTCATCGGCATGCATGAAAGGATAATAGGACTTTCCGATCAGGTCCTCACGTCGAAGGCCTATATACCTGCAGAGGGTGTCGTTGACAAAGGTGAGTATCCCGCCGGGCAGATATCGGACAACGAACTCAGCCTGGCCCTCGACGATCGCCTTGTAACGCTCTTCGCTTTCCCGGAGCGCTTCCTCAATCTTCTTGCGTTCCGTGATGTCCGTCTGCAGCGAAAGGTAGACTTCCCCGTATTCCGGGTGATGCAGCATCGATATGGAGGAATGACCCCAGAAAGTGGTCCCGTCCTTCCTGATGTTGTGTACTTCGCCTCGCCACGTCCCGGTCTCCTTCAGTGCCTTCTCGATCTGGTCCGCCGTAGCCGCCGGGTCCCCGCCGGTGGGGGCGTTGATAATGGAGACGTGTTCCCCGATCATCTCGCCGGGATCATACCCGAACATCTCCTCCATCTTTGGGTTGGCATAAACAATCTTCAGGTCATTCTTGCTTACGAGGTAGATGCCTTCGCAGATGTTCCCGGTGATTTCGCTTTGCAGGCGCATCGCGTTTTCCATCTGCCTGCGTTCCGTGATGTCACGAACTACAGCCACCAAATACTCTCTTGTGTTCAACACCACATAGCTTATGTTCGCTTCAACCGGGAACGCAGCCCCGTTCTTTCGTTTATGTAAGCCTTCGAATATCAGGGAACCCTTCTGCCGCAATTCATTTACATGCGTCCGCCAGAAGGACTTGTCCGGCAAGGATGTTTCAATTTCCATAACGCCCATTTTAAGCAGTTCCCCGCGATCATATCCCAAACTCACGCATGCCTTGTCATTCACCAGGATAAAGCGTCCGGCAGGAGGATCGACAACGTAGATGGCGTCATTTGATTTGTTGATCAGCTCCGTGAAAAGTTCCGGATCAGTCTCAACCCTGCCTTTGTTTGTTTTCATTTCATCAGAGTCCATAATGACCGTTCCATAATTATAAATCTACAGGATTTTGACATGTTTGAAAAGCGGAGTATCAGGTCGCCGCCCCTTGCCCTGCCAAAATTCATCGGCGACAGGATCATCCATGGGAGAATTCAGGATTATCTTGTGAGGCCATATCCGCAATCAGGAAGATCAGGGAATGATTTCGATGGGGGATCCGGAAGAGCAAGCCGGATTTCCGTTGGGAGATGCTCCAGAGAATCAAGGGGCCGCGATTGAGGGGTGGGGACGGCGGTCCGCCTTTTTCTTCCTCTTCCGAACCCGCTGGACTCACCGCCCGGTATTTCGTTTCGCAGTAAGAGAATAAAGCGCTGTGCTGATAAGCCAGCCCGCGGTCACGGCCACGGTGATGAACATTATGCCTGATGCCATCACGCCCATCGCCATCGAGGCCGCTACGATCCACCTCGAAAATATTCCCGAGGTGACATGGTGTCCAAGGAGGATGCCGGCGACGTCGAGCCCAATGGACCTGCCCGGGTAAGACCCTGGAAACAGACCGAATATCAGGAAAAGCACCGTTCCGCACCCTGCAAGCATATACGTAATCCTCTTTAAGAATCCCGTCTCTATAATCGTAGTGTCCTCCCTCTCTTTTCTGGTCGATACAACTCGCACTATTCATGCCAGATCTAACATGCTGATTCCAAATGATTGTTGTGCGGACAGCCATCGCATCGGCGCGAATCCCTTCGCAGGATTGCAAAGAGGAGGGTGAAATTATGATA
>JBJKOV010000145.1:0-3165 GCA_046707105.1 Thermodesulfovibrionales bacterium | reverse complement strand
TAGGAGTTGAAACCCATGCGCTCCGCAGTTTCGCCCGCGGTCTTGAGGACCCTGTAGACCTTTTCCGGGAACCTCTCCCTAAGCCATGAGGCAAGGTTTCTGCCTGGAGACGTCCTCTCCGTGGTGTCTTCCTTGTCGATCTGCCTTTTTCTCAGGAACTCCTCGTAGAGGACCCTCAGCAGGTCGGTCCTCGTGATTGCACCGATTATTTTATTCCCTTCTATGACCGGCATAAACCTCTGGTTCTGCTCTATCATTACCGTTTCGATGTCCCTTATGGGGGCATCCGGTCCGACAGTGGCCGCCTCGGAGGTCGAAAATTCGATGCACTTATTTTTTCTGAAACCGTGGAAAAGCGCTTTCTCGATAATCTCTCTCGATATTAGTCCGGCATATTCCCCGTCTTTCAGAATGGGAAGCACGTTCACGCCGTATTTCGTCATCGTCTCCTCCGCCTCCTTGATGGAGCTGTCCCACTGGATGGCGATCACCGGGCTGTTCATGATATCGGAGGCCACCTTGCCGGGTTTTACCTGAACGGGAAGCAATGCCTTTATCCTGTCCGCCACTATTTCAAGCGATGCCTCCTTGATGGTAGCTGCCGCCGCGCTGGGGTGTCCCCCTCCCCCAAACTCCTTGGCGAGTTCCGAGACATCGAATTCGGCAGCCCTGCTCCTTGCGATAATCTGTATCTTGCCTTCCATATCGAGCAGGAGCACCAATGCGTCGATATCTTCCATGTCCATCATTCTCTGCGCCAGATGAGCCGCATCTCCGACATAAAAATCGCGTGAAGCTTTCGCTATGACTATCCGTATGCCCCTCATAACGATCTCCGCCGATGACTTTATAAGTTCGTTCAGCAGGTCCAGCTCTTCCACGTTCAGCTCGTTCTTCATGTAACTGGAGACGATGTTGAGGTTGGCCCCTTTTTTCAGAAGATATGAGACGGCCAGGAGGTCCCTCTCAGTTGTGGACGGGAAAAGCAGAGACCCTGTTTCCTCGTATATGCCGAGGGCAAGAACTGTCGCCTCCATGGGAGAGAGGTGGAGTTTCTTTTCCCTCAGAATTTCGGTAAAGATCGTCGCTGTGGCGCCCACCTCATCGATCCTGACCACCTCTCCCCTGATGTCGCTTTCTTCCGGCGGATGATGGTCGTAGATATGGACCTTGAGGCCCTTGATGGAAAGCAGTTCCGCCAGCGGACCTATCCTGTCCGGCTGCTTCGAGTCCACGATTATGAGCCTTGTCACCTTGGACGGCTCAACATCCTTCAGACGCTTTATTTCCACCAGATCGAACACCTCGATAAAATCGCGCACCTTGCGCTCCTGTGAGCCCGGAAAAACTATCGAGGCGCCGGGATAGATCTTCTTTGCCGCGATCATCGAGGAGAGGGAATCGAAATCTGCATTTATGTGGCAGGTGATTATTTCCACTTTAGCGGCAACGCTTCAGGCAGAAGCGCCATCCCCCGCTTGCGTACGGGATGAAAAACTCTTTTTGACGCTTCTTGCGCGCCGGTCAGGCCTTCTCTTCGCAGGTTGCCACACGGTTTCTCCCCCTCTGCTTGGCCGTGAAAAGAGCTTTGTCCGCGCATGATATGAGGTCGTCGTGCGTCTTCATTTTTCGGTTAGGATAGGCCGCTATGCCGACGCTCACCGTAAGCCCGCCTTTCCTCTTCAGCCCTTTGAACCGGTGCTTTTCGATATACTCCCTGATCCTTTCGGCCTCGGCAACGGCGCCTTCCAGGCCTGTCTGGGGGAGGAGGAGAACGAACTCTTCGCCGCCGTAGCGGGCGAGAACGTCGCTCTTCCGCGAATGTCTCTTCAGCCGCCTCGCAAATTCCTTCAGCACCTCGTCCCCGGTCTTGTGGCCGTATTCATCGTTGATCTTCTTGAAGAAGTCGATGTCGATCATAAGGCAGCTGACAGGCAGACAATACCTCTGGCACCGGCTGAATTCCTCAATGATCCTGTGATAGAAGTACCTGACGTTGTAAATGCTCGTAAGGTAGTCCGTGATAGCGAGTTTTTCGAGCCGCGCCTTTTCATCCTCCATCTGTTCGAAGAGAAAGGCGTGGTGGAGGACGTTGGCCGACGCGTTTGCGAGTGCGTTGAGAAGTCTGATCTCGTTCCGGCTGAAGGTATGACGGGCCCTGGATGTTCTGAGGAAGAGGGTCCCAATGACCTTGTCCCGCAGGAGAATCGGCACAACAAGTATGGAGCGGATACCCAGGGGCTCGATAATTTTTCTGACCTTGCTCATCAGTGGGTCCTTCGAAACATCATCAACAACCACCGGTTTGCCAGACTTGAGCGCCTTGTCTATCTCGGGATATTTGCTGAGGCTCAGTTTTATGCTCGTGATATCAGGGTCTTCAAAGCTGGAAACCACAAAGACGGTCCTGTGTCCTCTGTCCGCCCTGATCATGGAGCAGCGTGTGACCGGGATAATCTCGGCCACCTTCGAAACAATGCGGTAGAGGAGTTCCTTTGGATCGAGGGTGCCCAGGATCAACTGTGTGAGGTCGACGATCGCCGCAAGTTCCTTTCGCTCGTTTTCCATCTTTTCGATGGCTTCCCGCTCGGTAATGGCAGCGGCGAGTTTATATTCCAGATCGATATCGAGGTAGGGCTTCAGGATGTAGCTCTTCGCCTGACAGCTTATAGCGTTTTCAATGTCGCCTTTTACGTTTCCACGGATCACGGCTATCGTCGGGACCCCGGCCATCTTGCCTGACAACTCCTGAAGCATCGAGCCCTCAGCTATCACAACTGAAGGCGGTTTCTCCAGGACCTTCTCCCGAAAGGAACGGGGATCCGCGGCGTAGCGCGCCTCGTAGATTTTCCTGCCGTCAAAAAATTCCTGAAGGAATCTCAGTACGGTATTATTCTTGGCCAGTACGGCTATTTCCCTGCACTCCACCTTTTGATCCTTTCTTAAGTATAAGCTTGAATTATTATCCATGATCTTCCGCAAAGAGTCAAAGTTTTCGCCGCTCCAAAGGTCGTTTGACAGGTATCCGGCGTTCTTTTATACTTCAGATATGTTCAAAGTCGCCGTCATAGACGGTCAGGGAGGCGGCATCGGGAACCTGATCGTGAAAAAACTGCGGGAGGAGTTCGAAGACAGTATCGAGATCATCGCACTCGGGACGAATGC
>JBJKOV010000144.1:0-2033 GCA_046707105.1 Thermodesulfovibrionales bacterium | reverse complement strand
CGCTCAAGGCAATCGGAAAGAAAGCCGGGATTGAGCTGTCACCTCATACCTTGAGACACTGTTTCGCCACCCACCTTCTTGAAGGCGGGGCCGACCTGAGGTCAGTCCAGAAGATGCTCGGCCATTCTGATATATCTACAACGCAGATTTACACAAAAGTGACAAGCGACAGGATAAAGAAGGTTTTCAAAAAATACCATCCAAGGGCCTGAAATCCGGTGTCAATATAGTGTAAGTGTCTGTAATCAGTGTCAGTAAAGGACAGGGCATCTCCCGAGTCGATGGCTCAGCCTGACACGAATAACTGACACTGTCCACTGACACTGATTACTGATACTGACACTAGAACCTATCTCAAAATTGAAATATTATGATATCCGCTTCTTGTGTCATTCCGGCTTGTCCGGCCTGTCCCGACCTTCACGGGGAATCTTTCTTTGTTTTCAGAAGGATTCCCGACGCGCTTGGCTTGCGGGAATGACAGCCTTGAACTGATAACCGATTTTGAGATAGGTTCTAATGGGCTCGATGAAAGGTGATATGTTCTGTGATAGAATTTGAATCAGAATATAAAAAGACTGGAGTGAGGTGCAGTGAGAGGCCGCGATAGATAAACCTATGAGGGATATATATGTGCGGGATTGACGCTGAAGGTGCAGGCAGGGGAAAGGGAACAAAGACCATACCGGTCACCGAGGCGGTCGGTACCGTCCTTGCTCATGACATCACCGAGATGAGAAAGGACGAGTTCAAGGGCCGGGCGTTCAGGAAGGGACACGTTGTCAGGGAGGAAGACGTCTGCCACCTCCAGAGACTCGGCAAGGAGCGTCTCTTCGTACTGGAAATAGCAGAGGACGAGATGCATGAAGACGAGGCGGCCTTTGCCCTTGCGGAGGCCCTTATGGGGGAAGGGGTTGATATAGGTGGGGAGCCGAAAGAAGGAAAGATAACGCTCCGGGCCGCCAGGGACGGACTCCTGAGAATAAACAGGGAAGCGCTCCTTGACTTCAATCTTCTCGGCGACGTGATGTGCGCCACGCTCCACGACGCTGCCATCGTAAGAAAGGGACAGGCTGTTGCGGGGACGAGGACCATCCCGCTCGTTGTAAAGCGCGATATTATAAGCCGCGCGTCCGAAATCGGGAGCAGGGCTGGCAAGGTCATCCATGTAAAGGAGATGAAGAAGCCGCGGGCGGGGGTCGTGATAACGGGGAATGAAGTCTACTCGGGAAGAATCAAGGATTGTTTTGCGCCGGTCATCACTGAGAAGGTGAAATCGTTCGGCGGGGAGATAGTAGGCCTGCATTATGCGCCGGATGAAGAATCGATTATCGAAAAAAGACTGGGGGAATTGATTGACGCAGGGGCGGATCTGCTGATTACGACCGGAGGTATGTCCGTAGACCCCGATGATGTTACGAGATTCGCCATAGGGAGGCTCGGGGCATCGGAAATCACATATGGCTCGGCAGTCCTCCCGGGGGCGATGGTTCTCGTGGCCTATATAGAGAAGGTGGCAGGTGAAAGGCACGGTGGTGCCTTGCAACCCTCAAGTCCGGATGTTCGGGAATGCCCGGCATTCAAGACTTCTGATCCCCCCGCCAAGATCCCTGTCCTCGGTATTCCCGCATGTGGGATGTACAGCAAGATGACCGTCTTTGACCTGATCTTTCCCAGGATATTGGCAGGGGAAGAGATAGGAAGAAAAGAGCTGGCCGAATTGGGGCATGGAGGACTTTGTCTGAAATGTGACGTCTGCAGGTACCCGGTTTGCCCCTTCGGGAGATTCTGAAGGCTTTTGATACCTGAGAAGCATTTTTGCCACGGATCAACACGGATAGAAACCGATTCTTGAGAACTTCGGATCTCTTTTAATTTCGGGGCGTTGCGGCCTTTATGGTCAACCGGTAATATCGCTTATGCCTTTATAAATTAATACAATCAGCGAAACTCTTTATTTTATATCGAAAATATGTTATTTTTTCTAACTTTAGTTGGATTTAGCCGGAAAGCTTTCAAAGTACCAGTTTCCA
>JBJKOV010000143.1:0-10638 GCA_046707105.1 Thermodesulfovibrionales bacterium | reverse complement strand
AGATATCTCGGCAGGAGCGGCCACGAATTGGCAAAGGCCCTTGGCGTCACCCCACAGGCGCTCTACGCGTCATCGAGCCGCGTTGAAACTGAAAATGCGATCCATTCAAAGGATTTGGCTCGCTGGTCTAAGTAATATGTTGTTTAAGTTGGCAACGTCCCCTACGTGCTCCTCCTTAAGAGATGTCCAAAAGGCTTACGACGGGCTCGTGCTACCCGCGAATATTTTACTTTACCAGTACCGCAGTACGCCCTCTGTAATATTCATGTGCGAAAAGCCCTTTTTTGTTGACCCCATGTCATATTTATTTGGACACCCATATGAAGACTTCAAACAAAGGGTGAAGAAGAGCAACAAGAAGAAATTCAAACCTTCCTTTGAGAAACTTATGAGAGGTCACGGGCTTAATCCTGACGATTTTGTCTCTTATGAATATACTAAGCTGCTTGATTGGCTGCTGGAGCCACAACATCTTTCGAATTTTGTAGAAAGCGCTCTCCAATTTCAATGGAACAACGTGTGGGATACCATACAGGAAGCCAAAGATCTTATGTCAGACGAAAAGCGACTGTCATTGAATGAGACTGATTACCGCCCGAGATTACTGATACCACCATATTTCCTATATACCCGGGGTGGAAACGGGAAAAGAGCAATTACTACTGAATTAAACTCTAAGATCTTAGATTATTGTTGGGCCAATAGGTCAAAATGGGGTGATCTGTTCCCCATGATCTTCGTGAAGAAAGATGATCTGGGAAGCAACTTTATGGATGAGATTATTTCCATATTAACAAGATATTCTTTCCCCGGCTACTCTATCTGGGTCGAGGATTTCGACGAGCGCTACGTGACTCAATCTCAAATCGAGGGCTTGATTGATCTCATGCAAACTTTGTCACAGAATAACAAGCAGTGCCTGATGTTATATGGTGGTTTCTTTAGCTTACTGCTCTATTATTTCGGCCTGAGTTGCGTCTGTCATGGTTTAGCATATGGTGAGGCTCGATCAGTCAGTGCTTCAGCGCAGCAGGGTTCTGGACCAGCTCCAATCCGCTATTATATATTAGAATTACATCGATTTTTTACCCTTGAAAGTGCCCTTCCTATCCTCAGAGAGCGCAACGACCTTATTTGTTCGTGTCCTGTATGTCGTAGAGTAATTGGAAATGATCCTGAGAGAGTAACTCGATTTCGCGATGAAGAGGCTTTAGCTGAAATGCACTTCTTATGGAACCGTAATCAAGAAAAGCAGATGATTTCTAATGGTACCATCGGGGACTTAATCAACAATCTTGAATGGTCCCTGGTTTTAAATGATGACATATGCAAAATTACAAAAAAGAGGCGCGGTTTTAAAGGATTTGAAGAGTGTTCGATAGCCGACATCCAGTACATCCAGAATTGGAAATCGGCCCTTAAAGGCAATTTCAAAGGATAAAGCAGAATAGCGGCTGCATCGGGAAGCACGAAAAATATGCGCGGGCACTATCACCTCCCCACATAATACTCAGCAATCTTCGCCCTGATCGTTCCGAGGTCGAGCTCGGGCAGGATCATGAACTCCCTTTTCGGCATGTGGATGATGTGAGAGCCGATCATTCTCTTTATCGTGTAGCTGGCCTTCTTCCTCTTTGAAAACAGGTCGCCGGTGCCGGGCTTGCTGTGTCGTTATCGGAGAACTCGTGTAGCGAGTTTATGATAATTATCTGGACCTTGTTATTGTCCATCGGCCTCCGGAGTTGTGAATTCCTTTTACCGGGTTTTTACATCACCTTTGCGCACGGACCTTCCCACCTTTTAAGCCATCCTTGCGCGCAAATTCCTTGACGTTGAGGTCTTCTTCAATCTCTCCCCGCGGCGATCTTCGCCACCATAACTGCGCATCCTATCACATCGGCAGGTCTCTTCTGTCCTCGTGGTCCCTCAGGCATATTTTTATTAGGCCACATTGACCGCTGAATAAATACCCCCCTAACATTCAAACTGACCCACTACCCAATTCTATCTGCACTTCACAGCAGCCTCAATATGTGGGAGAATGTTCAATGGAGGCGCCTGATGGGGGAACCTTTAAACGTGCTGCTTGTAGATGATTCCGACGAAGACGCTCTTCTTCTGCTCGCTGAGCTGAAGCGGGGCGGCTACGAGCCGGTATTTCAGCGTGTGGAGACCGCCGCGGCCATGAGCTCGGCCCTCACTAGCAGGGAATGGAACATCATTATTTCGGATTACGTGATGCGGGGGTTCAGCGGGCCGGAGGCCCTGAAGCTTGCGAATGAAAAAAGCCCGGAAACTCCGTTTATTGTACACAGCGGCGAAATGACCGAGGAAGCCGCAGTTGAGATGATGAAGGCCGGTGCCCGCGACTACATCATAAAGGGAAAAGGAGCGCTGCTCATCCCGGCCATATGGAGGGAACTCCGGGAGTCTGAAGTCAGGCAGGGGCAAAGGAAGGCGGAGGAGGCGCTCCGCAAGGCCTATGAGGAGCTCGATGAAAAGGCCAGAAAGAGAACGGCGGAACTCCAGGCTATCAACCTGGAACACCAGGCGGTCAACCGTGAACTTCTCGTCAGCAGGAGCGAGGCCGAGGTGGCCAAGATGATAGCGGAAAAGGCAAACAGGGCCAAGTCGGAATTCCTGGCCAACATGTCCCATGAACTGAGGACCCCACTGAACTCGATCATAGGGTTTTCAGAGGTCATAATGGACGGCATCGCGGGACCGGTTAACGACAGGCAGCGGGAATACCTGCTCGACATCCTGGACAGCGGGAAGCATCTTCTTGAACTTATAAATGATGTCCTCGATCTCTCGAAGATAGAAGCCGGAAAGGTTGAACTGGATTTCCGCCCGATCTCCGTGAGGGATCTGCTGGAAAGCGGCGCGGCGATGTTCAGGGAAGAGGCTATCAGGCATAATCTGGCGCTGGGGATCGATGTCCCGGACGACATCGGCTTTTTCGTAGCCGACGAGAGAAAGATGAAACAGGTGCTCTTCAACCTGCTCGGCAATGCGGTGAAGTTCACACCCGACGGAGGGAGCATATGCCTCTCCGCTCGGACGTCCCAACTCCATGAACCGCAGCACAGGACGCCTGCAAGCCGGCTCCACGCGGTCTCAGCCCGGGAAACAGGCCAATTTATTCCGGCAACAGAGGGACCTGGCCTGGGTATACTCATCTGCGTCGAGGACACGGGAATCGGGATTGCCCGGGAGGACTTACACAGGCTCTTCCGCCCCTTTGAGCAGCTCGATTCGAGGCTCTCGAAAAAGTATGAAGGTACGGGACTCGGTCTTCATCTATGCAGGAAATTCATCGAACTCCACGGGGGGGAGATCCGGGCTGAAAGCGAACCGGGAAAAGGTTCGCGTTTCAGCTTCGTGATCCCGGCAAGGGAGTGGCGTGAATAAAAAGATACTCATCGTTGAAGACAATGAAAAAAACCTCAAGCTCTTCAGCGTCATCGTTAATTCAATGGGATATGAAGCCCTGACCGCCATCGACGGGGAGAAAGGGCTGAGGATCGCAAAGGAAAAGGTACCCGACCTGATACTCATGGATATCCAGATGCCAAAAATGGACGGAATAAGCGCGCTGAAAATAATACGGTCCGTTGAAGAAATAAAACATGTTCCGGTGATAGCCCTCACTTCCTATGCCATGAAGGGCGACAGGGAACGTCTCGTGGAATACGGTTTTTCAGATTACATAGCAAAGCCGATATCGAAAGAGGCCTTCATCGAAGTTATCAAAAAGGCGCTCACATAAGTCTTTATGGTTTCTGGTGCGACAGTCAGGTAAAATATCCCAGTTCCCGTTTTGAAGGCGGTACCGATGGATTTCTTTTACATGCTGTTCCCTGTTTCGGGGGTCAAGACATACGCTTTCCTGCCGCCTCTTGTCGCGCTTGTACTATCGTTCTTCACCTCGATGGGCGGGATATCCGGGGCTTTTCTGCTCCTGCCCTTCCAGATGAGTTTTCTTGATTTTACGAGTCCGGCTGTGAGTTCTACGAATTTCCTTTACAACGTCGTGGCAATCCCCAGTGGAGTATGCCGGTTCATAAGGGAAGGCAGGATGGCCTGGCCGCTCACGGCCGTGCTGGCCGCCGGCACACTACCCGGGGTTTTCATAGGCTATTACCTGCGTGTCGCTTTCCTTCCTGACCCTCGGGCATTCAAGCTCTTCGTGGGGTGCGTATTGCTATACATCGCCATACGTTTGCTCTATGAAGCAGGCGGCAGGGCGGCGGCCGGCAAGTTGCGCATAAAGGCGATCGACGAAAAATTCAGACAACGTGCAGCCGAGTCGAAGGAGTCACGAAAGTCCGGGATCAGGGCCGACAATCTTTCACTGGCTGCTCACTGCTCCTCGCTCATCTCCAGGTCAGGGACGGGCCTGCCTCCGGAGGCTGTAGTGAAGACCCTCTCCTTCTCTTTGAGCAGAGTGGAATATGAGTTCTGGGGCGAAAAGTTCTCCTTCAGCACCATCTCTATGTTCACTGTCGCCTTTATAGTCGGCATCATCGGAGGTACCTACGGCATCGGCGGAGGGGCGATCATCGCGCCGCTTTGTGTCGCCGTCTTCGACCTGCCGGTTTACACGGTTGCCGGGGCCGCGCTGTTGAGCACCTTCCTGACCTCGATTGCCGGAATCGTTTATTACACTGCCGTTCCGCTTAAGAGCGGGATCGCCACTTCGCCTGACTGGCTGCTGGGGTTCATGTTCGGCGCCGGCGGTTTTGCGGGTATGTATCTGGGTGCGAGGTTCCAGAAATACATACCGCAAAAGGTCATCAAGATCATGCTGGGCGTTCTAATACTCTATGTCGCGCTAAGGTACATCTTCCTGTTTTTTGTTTGAAATTCTTTTCTTTACGGAAACGTTCCATAAAGGAGAGGGGAATACCCTCTCAGTCGCGGACGTCATTCGTCGTTTTCCCTTCCATTTTCTCCCATGTCTTGTCCGGGTCGAAAACCTTCATGGCCCTCGCTATTCCGGCCGTATCTTTACCGAGATTCTTCTGGTAGATTACTCCGCTCTGGTTTGCCATAAAGGTCATGACACCCGAGTTGCCATACTGGGCCGGGTAAGCTACAATACCAAAGCCCAGAATCATCTTGCCCTTGACTACATAGCTGTATGCTCCTCCCTGTGCATACTTTCCCTGTCCCTTCACTATTTTGAAGTAATAGCCGTGGAATGGTGAAAGAGTAATCCCCTCGGTCTCGCTGGGATAGCCTTCCTGCGCCGCCTCGGCAATGAAGGGCCCCAGGGGGCTTGTCTCTTCACCCTCTTTTGCCTGCCAGAAGAGTCCGTCGCGTTTGCCCGGTGTGCTGATGATTCTCTGGGCAAACTGACCGCACTCCCCGGCGCTGCGGTCCTCGTCCGCATATGCATACTGTGCAGCTACAACGGCATGAAGGACGTCGATAACATTCAACTCGTTTCTGCCTATCCTTCTGTCGAGTATCTCTTCTTTCCCGGCCTCTGCATCGAAAACCCATCTCTTGCCTCTTTCCACGATCGGAATCGGCATGGCCCAGTTGTCCTTCCCAACATGCAGGACCATCTTGACGGCGGATACCTTTTCGATCCTGTTCATTACCTCATAAGCTTTGAGGAACTTTTGACGTCCCGTCCTGTCAGCCGTCTTGTCGCCGGACGATACAAGTTCCTTCCCGCCGGGCCCCATAATGGACAACATCTCTTTTTCGTCATCCGCCCTGATCGCCGAAACGAGCGCGGTCACCGCTTCCTCAGGCGAGGCGTAACTCCTCTGTTTTAAGTTACCGGCAAATGACGGAGAACCGACCCCGCCTGCCAATGTCACAACTATTACAACAGCGGACAGGCACATAGAATACCGTGCCTTATACCATGATTCTGCATTCATTGCCTTCCTCCCTCAAGCATGTTTAGTCTCATTGCTCTTCCAATGGGAAAAACAGTCCACGGGCTTCACACTGCACGGTTACCTGCGGAATCCGCCGCCGGACCCGCCACGCGTTGCGCCTCCAGGGTTGCCGCTCCGGAACCCGCCTCCGGCCGGTGCAGGCGACCGGCCGCTCTGCCGGCTCTGGAACCCGCGCTCACTTGATCTGCGCTCAAAGCTGCCCTGGCCGACACCCTGGAAGACATTCGGACGAAACGATTCTGCCGGCGTCGTTTCGCGATAACTCCTTGTCTGGGGGACTGCCGGTCTCTCGATTGTCCCGCGGAAGGGCTGCGTTTCCTGACGTGGGGCTTCCGGTCTCTGGATTGCTCCACGGAAGGGCTGTATTCCCTGCTGTGGTGCTTCCGGCCTCTGGACTGTGCCGCGGAAGGGGCGTATTCCCTGCTGTGGCGATTCCGGCCTCTGGACTGTGCCACGGAAGGGCTGCGTTCCCTGCCGCTGCGATTCATATCCCCTGACCTCCGGTTTTGTCCTGGACATCCTCGGGATCTGTTCGCCGAAGCGGCGGCCTGTTTCACTGAATCTGTAGGCAGCCCCCCGCCTGTGTACGGGATTGTGTATCCAGACATGCCTGTTGAAGTTCCATCCGCCCCTGTCCAACCTGTTGAACCTATCTGTCCTGTGCAAGTCTACGTCTATTCTGTGATGGTGCCAGTCCGGCCAGCACCAGGACGATACGCCTACGCCGACAAAAATCCCGAACCCGAAGCCGATAACACCGCTGGTTATGATGCCTCCGGTCGGATAATACCAGTAATAGGGAGGATAATCAGGGTACCACCAGGGCCCGTATACGTAGAGAGGATTGTATACCGGCACATAAATTACCGACGGGTTAGTCGGTTCGATCTGGATTACGCCCTGATCGACAACGACCTGCTGCTCACTTGTGGTCCTGAGGTTACCATCTTCCTCGGCCTGCCTGCGCAATTCCTGTATCATGTTCATGACGTCGTCCTGCTGGGCCAGAAAGGCGTCACCCAGCCTCGTCGTCCTCTCAAGGTCATCGCTCATCGCATAAAGGATCGTGGGGAAATGACAGAGAGTCTTCACACTCGAATCCCAGGTAGTTTCCTGAAGCGCCTGATCAAGTTCATCACCCGTGAGGTTTTCATTCTGTTTCAGCCATCGCTCAGCCTCGACAACCTCGACAGGATATGTGGATGCCATCAGTATCGCCGCTACCACCGAATCGGGATACAGGGCGATCGGTGCCAGCATCTGCGCCAGCTCTTCCCTGCTAAACTCCGGTTGTTGCGCCGTTTCCCCGGAATCCTGGGCCATTACCGCCGGTGGAAAGGCAAGCATAAGGATAATCACCCATGCCATTCCCCGCATAAACAATTTTGCCATCTTCATATCGCCTCCTTTTTCCGGATACCCGTGTCCGGGCATCGGCGATATATTTGAATCGTTCATCCTCTATTTATTATCCCACAAGACTGCGGCAGCGGCAACAGACTTTACCGCTTCTTTACAATTCTTTACCCCGGAGTTACATTGCCACCAAAAAGGAGGGCGATCCGCGCACATGTATCCCGGACTAGCTCACGGTTTCCGCGCTGTATCTGGCGATGAGACCAGTGCGCACCGCACGGCGGTACATTCGTATAAAAAACCAGCACGCAAGAAAAATATATAGCAGCGAAAGAATACCGCCCCAGAGCAGACCGGCGCCCGAAACCGCACGGCCCGAGACCATATTGCGCATGCCCTCGAACACATACGACGGTGGCAGAAGGAGAGAGATGCACCGCATCCACTGAGGCAGCGTAGAGAGCGGGTAGAAGACCCCGGCAAAGGGGGAAATGAGGGCGGGGATAGGCCAGATGAACCACTCCGATGCAGGCCCGAGGCGGAGCACCATACCGCTTCCCAGGATGCCCAGGGCTATGCCGAACAGAAAGAGTATAAGGAGGAAAAAGACCAGTGCCAGGCCGTAGCCGAATAAGGACAAACCAAAAAACGAGGTCGCCAGGACAAGCATTACGACAAGGCCCACGGAACTTGTAGCGACACTCGACAGAACCAGGCCGCTGACATACTCCGTTATTGAAAGCGGGGTCGCGAAGATATTTAGGAAATTGCGCGCCCATACGTCCTCGAAGAAGGCGATCGTCACCCCTTGCATTACGCGGACCAGGAAGTCCCAGAAAAGGACCGCTCCCAGCAGTACCGGGACGAAATTGAACCCTGCCGAACTGACGGCATTGAGATATTTGGTTATGAACCCCCAGAGAACCATGTCGACTGCCACCCATGCGAACAGCGGCACGGCGCGGGAGAAACTCCCGCGTATGAGATAAAAATGGCGGAGCACTATGGCTGCGGTCCGGTTGAACTGCATATCCTTCAGCCGGCCCCCACAGTAAGGGGTTCTCGTGCCAGAGCTACGAAAAGGTCGTCCAGCGTATCCTTGCCGTACTCGGCCGGCAGGGTCTTCGGGTCCCCCTGGAGCAGGATCTTCCCATGGGAGAGGAACAAGACCCGGTCGCACACGTCTCCGACCTCGTACATATTGTGCGACGTCCAGAGGACGCCGACCGCGCCCTGATCGGCGAACCCGCGGATCTTCGCCCGGATATCCCGCGCCGTGGCCGGGTCGAGCGACGCCGTCGGTTCGTCAAGCAAAAGGAGATATGGACTGTTGATCATGGCCTTGGCAAGGGATACGCGCGTCTGCTCCCCCGAAGAGAGCAGCCCGCACTTGACGTCCCGGAATGCCCGGAGATCGAACTGAGCAAGCAGGGACTCGATGCGCGCGGCCAGGTCCTCCGTCCCGTATAAAAGGCCGAATACCCGCAGGTTCTGATACACGGTCAGATTGCCCGGAAGCGGCGCGTATACGGCAGCGAAGTTAGTGCGCTGGAGCGCGAGGGACCGGTCCCTGCCGATGTCAAACCCCTCGATGCGGATGGTCCCCGAACCCGGTTCGAGGACCCCCAGTATCATGTTGATAGTCGTGGTCTTACCCGCCCCGTTGGGACCCAGAAGGCCGACTATCTCGTTCCGGCCGATGTCGAAAGAAAGGCCGTCCACGGCAACGTTGTCTCCGTAAGCCTTCATCAGGTCCTTTACAGAAAGCACGTCCTCTTTCGTGTCCATTCTTTATGATAACTCATTCCCGGCCCGGCGGCGCTTCCTCCGCGGCATGTCGCCACGAATTTCTCGCTGCCGGTGGAAAGCCGGTGCTTCACGTGGTAAAGTCTGAGAAGGAACGGGCATCCGGAGTCGGTGTCGCTGATTAGTTCCGGTAATGCCAAAGCGCATTCTGAAAAAATCTGACGCTGCTTGCGTTATGTGGAAAACTGAAAGGAGAAACGACATGAAGGTTTTTGAAATCAGGGACGCCTTCGGCCTGGACAATCTGACGCAGGTCGAGCGGCCGGAACCGGCGCCGGGGCACGGGCAGGTGCTGGTGAAAGTACGTGCGGTCTCTCTGAACTACCGAGATCTGCTGATCGTGAAAGGCCTTTATAATCCAAAACTTCCCTTGCCGCTCGTCCCGTTTTCCGATGGGGCGGGGGATGTCGTCGCGGTCGGCCGGGGCGTGACGCGAGTGAAAGAGGGGGCCCGGGTTGCGGGCATCTTCATGCAGTCATGGCTTGCCGGGGAACTGACCTCGGCGGGGGCCAGATCTGCCCTGGGAGGAGAGAAGGCAGGGATGCTGGCCGAATATGTCGTGCTTGACCAGGAGGGGATTGTACCGGTTCCGGAACATCTCTCCTACGAAGAGGCGGCTGCCCTCCCTTGCGCCGGGGTGACGGCATGGCATTCTACAGTCCTGCAGGGCCTGAAGCCGGGGGAGAGCGTCCTTCTGCTCGGCACAGGGGGGGTATCGATTTTTGCGCTCCAGTTCGCGCGTCTTGCAGGAGCGACCGTGATAATCACCTCAAGCAGGGACGAAAAACTTGATAAGGCTAAAAAACTTGGGGCATCAGAGGGCATTAACTACCGGTCCGTGCCCGAATGGGGTGAGCGGGTGAAGGAACTCAGCGGCGGCGAAGGGGTAGACCTCGTGGTGGAAGTGGGCGGTGCAGGCACCCTGCCGCAATCCCTCCGGGCGGTCCGAAGAGGCGGCCGAATAAGCCTGATAGGAGTACTGACGGGGGCCGAGGGAGAGATAAACCCGCGGCCGATAGTAATGAAGAAGGTCCGCCTGCAGGGAATCTTCGTCGGCTCGCGGGAAATGTTCGAGTCCATGAACCGGGCCATAAGCGCCGCCCGCCTCCGGCCCATGGTAGACCGCGTCTTCCCCTTCGGCGAGGTGAAGGAAGCCCTCAGCCACATGGAACGGGGGGCACACTTCGGCAAGATCTGCGTGAAAATCGGCTGATACCATTGGGGGAAAAAGTGTAAAATGTACGGGTGAGCGACAGGGTCTCAATAAAGGTCATAACTACTGTCCTTTGCATTATCTGCGTCGCGGCCGCCGCGAGAGGCATGGAAAGGTATACGGCGTCCCGCACACCTTCCGCGTCTTCCGTCGATCCCGGTCGTCTCGAAAAAAAAATCCATGAGCTGATCAATAAGGAAAGAGAGAAACGGGGACTGGAGACTCTGGAATGGGACGTGACCCTGCACAGGATAGCCCGAAAATTCAGTGAAGATATGGCCCGGCAAAATTTCTTCTCCCATGAAGACCCGGAAGGGAAAAGTTTTTGTGACCGGTACAGGG
>JBJKOV010000142.1:0-1050 GCA_046707105.1 Thermodesulfovibrionales bacterium | reverse complement strand
CCGTAACATTCCCAAGTACAGGCCTTCTTGTTCTTATATCGATAGCCATTCCAGTGAGCGTATTGATCAGTGACACCGCGTCCGCCCCCGCGTCTTCGGCTGCGCGCGCCATTACTGTTATGTCGGTCACATTCGGGGACAGCTTTACAATAAGCGGCAGGTTGGTGGCCTTTCTCACCGCGGACACCACTTCAAAAGTCACACGCGGGTCCGTTCCGAATATGCACCAGCCGGCCTGTTTATTCGGACAAGAGATGTTCATTTCGAGGCCGTGGATGCCTTCCACCGAACTCAATCTTTCCGCCGCGGCAGCATATTCCCCGACCGAATCGCCGAAGAAATTTACGATCACGGCCGTGTCGAACCGTCGAAGGAACGGCAGCTTTTCCCTGATGAAAGTTTCTATCCCGACGTTCTGCAGTCCTATCGCATTCAGCATTCCCGCGGCTGTTTCAACAACACGCGGCGGGGGATTGCCGTCCCTGGGCTTAAGCGACAGGCCCTTCACGACCACTGCTCCGAGCCTGTTCAGGTCCATGAATTCGGCATACTCTTCGCCGAAGCCGAACGTGCCGGAAGCGGTCATCACGGGATTTTTGAGCTTTATTCCGGCCACCTGCACTTCAAGTTTCATGCGTCACCAGACTATCTCCGCAGCGTCAAATACCGGTCCTTCCTTGCAGACCCTCTTGTAGCCGCTTTTCGTCTTTACCACGCAGCCAAGGCAGGCTCCCAGCCCGCAGGCCATGTTCTCTTCGAGAGAAATATACCCCTGAACGCCGAGCGAAACGGCGGTCTCGGCAATCCCCCTCAACATGGGGACCGGACCGCAGGCATAGACTACCGGAGCCTTCGATGCCCCTAAACGGCGGCCCATGAAATCGCGCAGAACATCCAGCACTGTCCCCTTGATCCCGCACGAACCGTCATCCGTACAGAGGACCAGATTTTCATATATGCCGCCCAGCTCCCCGGCCAGAAAAAGCTCGTCCTCCATCCTCGCGCCGTAAAATACATGACAGCTGTCAGACAGTCTCTCAGCCAGGGAAA
>JBJKOV010000141.1:0-2272 GCA_046707105.1 Thermodesulfovibrionales bacterium | reverse complement strand
ATAGACCTCGACTCCATATATCAACCCTTTACCGAAGTAGTCTTAGCAGAGCCTGAATGGCCCTTGAAAGTGCGTGTCGCCGCAAACTCACCGAGTTTGTGTCCGACCATATTCTCCGTGACGTATACCGGGATAAACTTCTTGCCGTTGTGCACGGCGAACGTATACCCTATGAATTCGGGCAGGATCACCGACCGCCTCGACCATGTCTTGATGAGCTTCTTCTCCCCTGACGATGCCATTTCCTGCACTTTTTTCGCCAGTTTTTCTTCCACAAAGGGGCCTTTCTTCAGTGACCGTGGCAATTTACTTCCTCCTCTTCACAATATACATGTCCGTCCGCTTGCTGCGCCTTGTCTTAACGCCTTCCGGCTTGCCCCACGGGGTGCAAGGCGGCCTGCCCCCCGAGCTTCTCCCCTCGCCGCCGCCGAGAGGATGATCGATCGGGTTCATTGCGACGCCCCTGACGTGGGGCCTCTTGCCAATCCATCTTTTTCGCCCGGCCTTCCCGAAGGAGATATTCTCATGCTCCGGATTACTTACCTGGCCGACCGTAGCCATACACCTGGCGGCAACCCGTCTTACCTCACCCGAAGCCACCTTGATCTGAACATAGTCCTCTTCCTTCGCGATCAACTGCGCGGAGGAGCCGGCGCTTCTCACCATCTTTGCTCCCTGCCCGGGTCTCAGTTCTATATTGTGAATAAACGTGCCGAGAGGTATATCGCTCAGCGGAAGGGCGTTGCCCGTCTTTATCTCCGAGCCGCTTCCGGATACGACTTCCTCACCCACGCCCAACCCGGCAGGCAGAATGATGTATCTCTTTTCGCCGTCCCTGTATTTCAGAAGGGCGATGCGGGCAGATCTGTTTGGATCGTACTCCACGGAGCTTATGACCGCGGGCACTCCCACCTTGTCGCGCTTGAAATCGATGACCCTGTACTTTCTCTTATTGCCGCCGCCGCGCTGCCAAGCGGTGACTCCCCCCGTGTTATTCCTCCCGCCGGTCTTCTTCAGCGGCCGGAGAAGAGCTTTGCAGGGTGTCTCCGTAGTAACCTCGGCGTAGTCCATTACCGTCCGGAACCTCTTGCCCGGCGATGTCGGATTATATTTCTTAATTCCCATTATGCGCCCTCAATGAAATCAAGTTTTTCTCCCTTCTTGAGAGTAATCAAGGCCTTCTTCCTGTCGGACCGCTTCCCGATCGACTTTCCGTATCTCTTCCATTTGCCGTAGCGTTTAATCGTCGCTACCTTCTCCACCTTTACCTTGAATATCTCCTCTAATGCCCTCTTTATCTCCAACTTGTTCGCGTCTATATCAACTTCAATAAGCAGCTTATTTTCCGCTTCTTTCAGGGCAGTGCCCTTTTCGGTAAACAGCGGCCTTTTGACAATCGTATACAGATTTTTCATTTTTTTCCCGCCTCCGCCAATATCTCGGCCGCCTGCCTGGTCATCAACAGTCGGCTGTGCGCCATTACTTCGTAAGAGTTGAGATCGGACGCCCGCCTTACCGTCACGCCGGGGATATTTCTGCCGGAAAGCAGAACCGCCTTATTGTATTCAGGTATTATGACAAGCGTGCTTTTGTCTCCAAGATCGAGACTACGCAGGATCGAAACCATATCTTTCGTCCTGGGCTTCTCGATATCGAAGCCTTCGATAATAGTAATCTCGTCGGCTGAAAGCTTCTTCGACAGAGCCGCCTTCAGGGCAAGTCTCCGCGCCTTCTTAGGCAGCTCGTAGGAGTAATCCCTCGGCTGGGGTCCGAATACGATCCCGCCGCCTCTCCACAGAGGGGACCGGCTGCTCCCGGCGCGTGCCCTGCCGGTATGCTTCTGCTTCCACGGTTTCTTTCCGCCGCCGCTGACCAGCCCCTTTGTCTTAGTTGCATGGGTACCCTGTCTCTGATTGGCCAGGAAGTTTACAACCATACCGTGGATGACGCCATCCTTGGCCTCAATTCCAAAGACATCCGCCGGCAGGTCCATTTTTCCTACCTGCTTGTTATTTTTATCTTTAACCGTAACTTCAGGCATCCTAGTTTCCCTTTCTGATTTCGAGATACGTTCCCTTGGATCCGGGCAAGGCACCCAGGATTAGGAGCAGATTCTGCTCAGCCCTGACATCGACAACCTTCAGATTCTTTACAGTGGCCCTCTCGGACCCCATATGCCCCGGCAACCCCTTGTTCTTCCAGACCCTCGAAGGGTAGGAACTCGCCCCGATCGAGCCGGGCGCCCTGTTAAACATGGAGCCGTGAGAACCCG
>JBJKOV010000140.1:0-11271 GCA_046707105.1 Thermodesulfovibrionales bacterium | reverse complement strand
GGAGGGATTCGAACCCCCGACAGGGTGGTTAATCCCGAAAGCCTTCGGGACTCTGCCGGCTGATGAGTTTCTCGACGTAGACTCTGCTTTTTCTTGACTTGATCTGCCTTTCTCTATACATAGCTTGCGAGCGAGTATCATATTGCTCGGAGTAAAGACAGATCCAGGGTCCTTTGTTCCTCTTTGTATGTGAAGACCCATGATAGTCCGGATCATTATGCTGGGCGGTCCTTCTACGGATGTCATCCGTATGGCCGACGTAATAGTGGCCGGTACTTTCACTGCGCAGGATGTAGACGAAGAAGTACACCGATTGAAGACCCCCCGAAAAGTTGGCTCCCGGGGAGGGATTCGAACCCCCGACAGGGTGGTTAACAGCCACCTGCTCTGCCAGCTGAGCTACCCGGGAACATCACAACAACTATTCTGGTTCCCGACCCAGTGGTTAATCCCGAAAACCTTCGGGACTCTGCCGGCTGAGCTACCGGGAAGCATACTTACTATTATGCATGAGGCAACCAATTTTTATATCAAAAATCATGTAGTTTTGTCAATTATTCTGCCTCATTCCGTATTATAAAATAATATTTCGAGCATTTGAGTATAATTTATATTATGAAAAAGGCAATCTTCCTGACCCTCCCGGTGGTCTTCATTGCCGTTCTTTTATCATTCTCTCATTCAGCGGTCCGCAGCAATAAAGTGCTTGTCATCAGGGTTAGCGGAGTGATCAACCCTGTTGCGGCCGAATTTATCGACAGGAGCCTCGCTGAGGCGAATGAAAGTCATGACGATGCCCTTGTGATAGAATTGGATACACCCGGCGGGCTGGACACATCCATGAGAAGCATAGTCAAGGGGATCGTAGGCAGTCCCACTCCCGTTATCGTATATATAGCTCCCAGCGGGGCGCGGGCCGCCTCGGCGGGAGTCTTTATCACGCTTGCAGCTGACGTTGCCGCCATGGCTCCGGGCACCAACATCGGCGCTGCCCATCCTGTCAGTATGGGAGGCGGTGAGTTGAACAAGACTATGGAAAAGAAGGTCGTGAATGACGCGGCGGCTTACATACGCTCCCTTGCCGAGAGAAGCGGGAGAAACGCGGAGTGGGCCGAAGACTCGGTAAGAAAGAGTGTTTCCGTTGCCGCTGAGGAGGCGCTTAAAGAACACGTGGTCGACATTGTGAGCCCCGATCTGAACTCCCTGCTCAAATCCGTGGACGGGTGGAAGGTGAAGACAGGCATGGGAGAGATTACCCTGAAGACGGCCAACGCGGTCATAGCCAGAAAGGAGATGGGGTGGAGGTATAAGATACTTGACTTCATATCCGATCCAAGTGTTGCATACATACTGATGCTCCTTGGTTTCTACGGACTGTTTTTCGAGTTCACGAACCCGGGAACGATTTTCCCGGGCGTTACAGGGGCGATTTTTCTGATACTGGCCTTTTATTCTTTTCAGACCCTGCCTGTCAATTACGCCGGACTGCTGCTCATCATCCTCGGTCTTGTTCTCTTCATCCTGGAAATCAAGATCGTGTCCCACGGCATCCTGACGATCGGGGGCATAATCTCAATGGTACTGGGTTCGCTCATGCTCTTTGAGTCCCCGGCCCCTTTTTTCAGACTTTCTCTCTACCTGATCCTTCCGGCCGTTGTCTTCACGGCTCTCTTCTTCACGGTCACGTTCAGCCTCGCTTACCGGGCCTTCAGGAGAAAGCCGATAACGGGCAGAGAAGGTATCATGGGGATGGAGGGCGCCGCAAAGACGGACATAAGCAGAGAGGGCGGTATGGTCATGGTCCAGGGGGAGCTTTGGTCCGCCTACGCTGATGATTTTATTCCAAAGGGGGCCGGGATCGTGGTCCAGTCGGTTACGGACCTTAAGCTGAAAGTCACTAAATCAAAAGGAGGATAGAAATGGATTTGACACCGTCGTTTATCGGGTTCTTTTTTGTATTGATTCTCGCTCTTTACTTCCTTTCGAGTGCGATCAGGATACTGAAGGAGTATGAAAGGGGGGTTGTTTTCAGGCTCGGGAGGATCATACCCGTGAAAGGCCCCGGGCTTGTGCTCATCTGGCCGGTCATCGACAAGCTTGTGAGGGTGAGCCTGAGGACCGTTACCTTCGATGTGCCATCCCAGGACATCATTACCCGTGACAACATTACAGTCAAGGTGAACGCCGTCGTTTATTTCAGGGTGATGGACCCTGAAAAGGCCATCACGGCCGTCGAGGACTTTTTCTACGCAACTTCCCAGATAGCCCAGACTACCCTGAGGTCGATTCTCGGCCAGAGCCAGCTGGATGAGTTGCTGGCAAAGAGGGAGGACCTTAATTCTGAACTCCAGAAGGTAATCGACCTTCAGACCGAACCGTGGGGCGTAAAGGTGACGGCGGTGGAGGTGAAGAACGTCGACCTTCCGGAAAACATGCAGAGGGTGATCGCCAGACAGGCGGAGGCCGAAAGGGAGCGGCGTGCCAAGATTATCCATGCCGACGGTGATTTCCAGGCATCGCAGAAGCTCGCTGATGCGGCAAAAATTATGGCCACGGAGCCTTTGGCGATCCAGCTGAGATTCCTCGGGACCCTGACGGAGATTGCAACGGAAAAGAATTCCACGATCATATTCCCGGTGCCGATAGATCTGATAAAGACGGTCATGGAAAGAGTGTCGGGCAAGGGTGAAAAATAGAAAACCCAACCGTCGGTAAGAAAAACAGCCACATCTGGCTCAGGGTATCACTCCTCCTTTTTTTCCTGGGGCTGGTTTTGATCCTGTACAAGACTGGGACGTTCCGGTTCTTCATGGACAAAAGGAGGATTATGTCCTTCCTCGATTCCCTGGGGCCGGTCTCGTTCCTCGGCTTTATCTTCCTCCAGACTCTGCAGGTGGTTGCTGCTCCGATCCCGGGGGAAGTGACCGGATTCATAGGGGGGTATGTATACGGACCGGTCCTCGGTATTCTTCTTTCCACGACGGGGCTGACGCTCGGTTCATGGGGCGCCTTTACACTCTCACGGATATTCGGAAGGCCCTTTGTGGAGAGGTTTGTAAGAAAGGAGACCCTGGATAAATACGACTACCTCCTGCATCACAAGGGGGCATTTCTCGTATTTCTCCTGTTTCTCATCCCGGGCATGCCCAAGGATCTTCTATGCTACATCCTTGGTCTCGGACACCTCAGCACAAAAGAATTTCTCGTTATCAGCACTGTGGGGAGATTTCTTGGCACTGTTCTGATCACTCTGGGCGGTTCATATGTCCGGCACCATCAATATTACCGTTTTTTCGTCCTCTTCGGAATAGGGGTGGTGATCATATTCTTTTCGATGGTTTACAAGGAGAAGCTGAACAGGCTGTTCCGGATATGGCATGTCAGGTCTGTGCGGAAAAGCAGGAAGAAGAGATGATCAGGCTACCATCTGATCAGGGAAGAGGCCCAGGTCAGTCCCCCTCCGAATGCTTCCAGCAGGATGTAATCCCCGTCTTTTATCCTGTTTGACGAGACAGCCTCGTCCAGTGCGATGGCGATCGAAGCTGCAGAGGTATTGCCGTATTTTTCTATGTTGACAAAGACCTTTTCCACCGGCAGGTTCAGACGTCTTGCCGTCGCCTGAATAATTCTGAGGTTGGCCTGATGAGGGATAAGGAGAGAGAGTTGTGAGGGATCTACTTTATTGTCTTCAAGGGTCTTCACAGCCAGTTCCTCAAGCGTCCTTACTGCGACCTTGAAGGTTTCATTGCCCTTCATCTTGATAAAATGAAGACGCTTGAGAAGCGTATCGGTTGAACTCGGATATCGGGACCCCCCGCCCGGCAGGGCGATCAAATCGGACAAATTCCCGTCCGAGTGTATGTGCGTGGAATATATGCCCCTTTTTCCGGTGGTCGCCTCGATCACCACCGCGCCGGCGCCGTCGCCGAAAAGGACGCAGGTAGACCTGTCCTGCCAGTCCGTAACTTTCGTGAGAGATTCCGCCCCGGCCAGGAGGATCCTCTTGTGCAGTCCGGATTTTATAAGGCCGTTTGCAACATGCAGGCCGTAAATAAAACCGGAGCACGCAGCATTGATATCGAATGCAGCGGCGTTCTTCGCCCCCAGCTTGCTCTGGAGAAAGCAGGCCGTCGAAGGGAAGGGCATGTCACCGGTGATCGTTGCGACAATAATAAGGTCGAGGTCTTTGGGTTTGATATTGCCCTTCTTCAGCGCTGAACTGGCGGCCTCGAAGGCGAGATCAGAGGACGCCTGATCAGAGTTTACCGCCCTGCGTTCTCTTATACCCGTCCGTTCCATGATCCACTCGTCGGAGGTGTCGACGATCTTTTCGATATCATGATTTGTGATGATATTTTCCGGGACATACGAACCGGTGGATATTATCCTTCCCTTCAGCATCTTATCTCCCCGTTGTCTCCCGCAGATTGTCGGCGATGTCGGCCGAGATCGCCTGCGGCACCTTCTTGGCGGCGAAATCGGCGGCGACGCGGAGGGCGTTCTTGATGGCCTTCGCCGAAGACCTGCCGTGGCTTATTATGGATACCCCGTTTATGCCGAGCAGAGGCGCGCCTCCGTATTCATCGTAGTCCGTTCTCCTCTTGAAATTACGTATGGCCGGTTTCATCAGGAGGTAGCCGACCCTCCCGGTGGATACGGAAGTTATTTCCCTTTTGAGCATTCTGAGCACGGTTTCCGCCAGCCCCTCGCTTATTTTTAAAGCGATATTCCCGATAAAGCCGTCACAGACCACGACGTCGGCACGGCCTGTAAAAATATCCTTTCCCTCGATGTTCCCTATAAAGTTTATCTTCGTTTTCCTGATGAGTTTGAATGCCTCTTTTGTGAGTTCGTTCCCCTTGGTGTCTTCTTCCCCGATGCTGAGGAGGGCGACCTTGGGTTCAGACCGGCCGAGTACGAGTTTGCAGTAAGTATTTCCCATCAGCGCGAACTCCAGGAGGTTTTCGGGCTTGCAGTCTACATTGGCCCCGGCGTCAAGAAGCACGAAGGTGTCCTTTATTGTCGGCATTATCGTCGCGATCGCCGGTCTGTCCACACCGGGTGCGGTGCGGAGCAGCAACAGGGAGGTGGCCATGATGACGCCCGAGTGCCCCGCGCTGACGAAGGCGTCCGCCCTTCCTGATTTGACGAGTTCGATCCCTACGCGGATCGAGGAATCCTTCTTTCTCCGTATGGCCGTCGCAGGAGATTCGTTCATCTCGACTACCTGGGAGGCATGCTCCAGCAAAATGCGGTTGTCAGGGAAACGCTTGTTGCCGAGTTCCTTCTTTATAAGTTCAGAATCCCCGACAAGGGTAACGTCGATGTCGTCATGTTCCTTTACGGTCTCAACCGCCCCCTCAACATTTACAGATGGAGCATGGTCTCCCCCCATAGCGTCAAGAGCGACTCTCATTTTTATTTTTCGATTATCTCAAGAACCTTGTGGCTGTTATAGGTGCCGCAGCCCGGGCAGGCCCTGTGCGACAGTTTCATTTCCTTGCATTCGGGACACGCGGTAAGGTTCGGCTGCTGGCCTTTCCAGTTCGCCCTTCTCTTGTCGCGTCTTGTCCTCGAATGTCTGTGCGTGGGATTTGCCAATTTTTCTACTCCTTTCGTTTTTCGAGAAAATTCTTCAGAACTTCAAGTCTGGGATCAATCTCCTTTGTGACACAACTGCATGTTTCCGTATTCAAATCAACTCCGCACCTGGGACATAGCCCCTTGCAGGATTCCCGGCAGAGGGATTTCATCTGTATATTGAGGAGTATCTGTTCTCTGGCGAGCTCCTGCAGATCCAGTTCTTCCCCCTTGTAAAAGCCCGTATCCATTTCATCGTCCCTCAGTGAGTGGCGCCCCGCCGAAATGTCTTCAATCGGGTGATATACAGCGCTCACCGGGATGTCGACTCTACGGTCAAAGTCCTTGAGGCACCTGCTGCACCGGAGCCCGAGTTCGGCATGCAGGCCGCCTCTGACTGCGATTTCATTCCCCGTCCTGCTTACCTCAAGATGCCCCGTCACAGGAGAAAACAGAGTGACGTCCTCTATGTCCATTTTCTCCTCCAAGTCTATATCCAGACCTTCGTCCGGGATATCCTCTATCAGTATCTTCATGTCGATAGAACCGGGGAATACCTTACAGTATAAAGATATTTTCGGAAATAAGTCAAGAAAACACGGGGCCTGAATTTCAAGGTTGAACTTTCATGACCCGATATTATTTAATAGGTGTAATGTCCGATCTTACACCCCTGATGAAGCAGTATTTTGGGATAAAAGAGAGATACCCTGACGCCGTTGTCCTCTTCAGGTGCGGAGACTTTTACGAGATGTTCGGCGATGACGCGGAAAAGGCCTCAAAGATCCTTCAGATCGCCCTTACTACGCGGGAAAAATCAAGGGACAACCCGATACCGATGTGCGGTGTACCCTATTTTGCATCCGAGTCCTACATCGCACGACTGATCAAGGCGGGTCAGAAGGTCGCCATATGCGAACAGATGGAGGACCCGAAAGAAGCGAAAGGCATCGTGGCCAGGGAGGTGGTGAGAGTGATCACCCCCGGGACTCATACTCCCGATAACCCGAAAGAGAACAGTTTCATAGTCAGCATCTTTCCAGCGGGGGAAAAACACGGCATCGCGGCCGCCGATATTTCGACCGGCGAATTCATACTTTTTGAAACCGGTGAAGACATAGAAGACGAGGTGAGCCGGTTCGAACCCAGGGAGATACTTCTTCCGGAGAGTATGAGGGAGAACATTCATTACAGGGAAGCCCTGTCTGGATTCTTTGTGTCCGCCGTTGAGGACTGGTATTTCGACTATCCCGAGGCCTACAGGACACTCCTCCGCCACTTTCGCGTATCCTCCCTCGACGGGTACGGCTGCGAGGGGCTTACCTCGGCGATTTCTTCCGCAGGCGCGCTTCTTGGTTATCTGGAGAGCACTCAGAAGGAAGCCCTCGCGTTTGAGAAGATCAGCACCCTCAGACAGTCTTCATGCATGTTTATCGATGCGGCGGCCCAGCGTAATCTTGAGTTGACCCGCAGCCTTAAGGACGGTTCCAGGGAGGGCACGTTTATCGGTGTCATGGACGAAACGCTGACGCCGATGGGCGGGAGGTTCCTGAGGTCTGCGCTGCTCAGGCCCCTCATAGACGCGTCCGAAATCAGGAATAGACATGAGGCCGTGGATTATTTTGTATATGACTTCGAACTTCTCGAAGCGCTGCGGACTTCACTCAGAAAGATCCAGGACATCGAGAGACTTTCATCGAGGGTGTCCTCGGGGAGCGCCAATGCAAGGGACCTCGCGGCGATAAAAAATTCTCTTTCGGAACTTCCCAGGATCAAGGCGGCCCTTTCCGCCGCCCGTGAAACCGGACTAAAAGCCCTGCAGGAGGAGATTCCGGATCTTTCGCTGCTTGGAGACCTCATCGGAAGAAGTATTGTGGACAGCCCGCCCTTCAGCGTGAGGGAGGGCGGCATTATCAGGGAGAGATATCACGCTGAAGTCGACGAACTCAGAAATATGTCGACCCAGAGCAGGGACGTTATCGCGGCGATGGAGCTGAGGGAGAGGAAGAGGACGGGTATATCTTCTCTGAAGGTCGGTTATAACAGGGTCTTCGGGTACTACATCGAGATAACGAAGACAAACATCGACATGGTCCCCGACGACTATATCAGGAAACAGACCCTTGTCAGCAGCGAGAGGTTCACCACGTCGGAGCTCAAGGAATATGAGAATAAGGTGCTCGGTGCCGAGGAGCGGCTGAAAAACCTGGAGTATGATGTGTTCCAGCGGATTCTTGGATCGGTGAGGGAGGAGACAGGAAGGCTCTCAACGGCATCTAATGTGCTGGCAACGGTCGATTTTCTTGCGTCGCTGGCCGTGGTTGCAAAACGCCATAATTATGTGAGGCCCGTGGTCACGGAGGAAGGGGCCATCGAAATCACTGACGGCCGGCATCCCGTCCTCGAACGCGTTCCGGCCGGGGAGCGGTTTATACCGAACAGCACGCTCATCGACAATCAGGACAACATGCTCCATGTGCTCACCGGCCCCAATATGGCTGGAAAGTCAACTTATATGAGGCAAGTGGCGCTTATCGTTTTGATGGCCCAGATGGGCGGCTTTGTTCCCGCCGCGTCCGCGACCGTCGGGATTGTGGACCGCATATTTACCAGGATAGGCGCATCCGACTTTTTGTCGCAGGGCCAGAGCACTTTCATGGTGGAAATGATTGAGGCGGCAAACATTGTCCACAACGCCACATCGAAGAGCCTGATACTGCTCGATGAAGTGGGAAGGGGGACGAGCACCTTTGACGGGATCAGCATCGCCTGGGCACTGGCTGAATACATCGTGAACGTCACCAGGGCGCGCACTCTTTTTGCCACCCATTATAACGAGCTGACGGAGCTTGCTTTGACCCTTGATGGCGTGAGGAACTACAACGTATCGGTTCGGGAATGGGGAGACGAGATAATTTTTCTCAGGAAAATAGAAGAAGGTCCCGCCGACAAGAGTTACGGCATCCAGGTGGCGCGGCTGGCTGGCATTCCCGACAGCATCATTGCCAGGGCCAAGGAAGTTCTCCACAACCTGGAGAATGAGGAGCTCAACGAGACGGGGACTCCAAAGCTCGCGAGGAAAAAGACCAGAAAACGGAAGGAACAACTGGATCTGTTCTCGTCGGTGAACGACTCCGTGGCCAACGAGATAATGGAACTCGACATGGATACCCTCAAACCCGAAGATGCACTTCGGAAGATCATCGAACTCAGGGAAAAAATGAAATTTTGATTTCTCCCTCCGGAGTTTAGTGATATAGTTGTACTAGTCGCGCCGGTCCGCAGGGGAAAGCCGTTTATTTCTCATGCGGACTGCGGTTGTACAGCCGCGCCAACCGTTCTTGACAAACAGGAAAAGACTGTGATAATAAGACAAAAACTCAATAGTGCACAAAGGAGGATGTATCAATGAATCCTGATGATGTCAAATACCACAAAGAGCATACATGGGTGAGGGTCTCAGGGAACAAGGGGACAATAGGGATAACGGATTATGCACAGGACGCGCTGGGAGATATAGTCTACATCGACCTGCCCGAGGTCGGCTCTTCGGCAGATGCCGACCGTGAGGTGTCGGAGATAGAGTCCACTAAAGCGACCTCCTCTGTTATCTCGCCTGTGAGCGGGAAGGTCGTGAAGGTCAACGAGGACCTGGCGGAATCTCCGGAGGTCATCAATGAAGATCCGTATGGAAAGGGCTGGGTGGCTGTCGTAGAACTCGATAATCCATCTGAAGTCGATGACCTGATGGATGCCTCGGATTATGACAAATATATAGAAGAAGAATCGAAATGAGGCTTGCGATTGTCGGAGCGGGCCCCGGCGGGTATGTAGCCGCCATTAAAGCGGCCCAACTCGGTGCCAGGGTAACGGTTATCGAAGACGACGAGGTGGGCGGGACATGCCTTAACTGGGGATGTATCCCCACAAAGACCATGATCGGTTCCTGTGAGGTGCTTGCGAAGGTCAAGGAACTCGAAAAATTCGGGATGCAGCTGAAGGGCGAGATCGTGGCCAGCCTTCCGAAGATAATGGAAAGAAAAGACAAGGTTGTCGGAATCCAGGTGAAGGGGATAAAGGGGCTCTTCAAGAGCTGGGGCATTGATCTCCGGATGGGAAGAGGCACTCTCACATCTCCGACAAGTGTTGAGGTGAGGAGGAAGGACGGCGGCAGCGAGACTGTCGAGGCGGACAGGATCATTATTTCCACGGGATCGCGGCCGGCGCGTATCCCTGTTTTACCCTTCGACGGCGAGAGGATCATATCTTCGAGCGACGCACTGAAGCTTATGGAGATTCCTGAAAGTCTCCTTATTATAGGTGCAGGCGTGATAGGGTCAGAATTTGCCTGCATCTACCGGGAACTGGGGACTGAGATTACGATGGTAGAGATGATGCCGAGGGCGGTCAGCACTGAAGACGAGGAGATTTCGGAACTTCTCGAAAGGGAATTCAAGAAGAAGAAGATAAAACTGATCACCGGGGTCAAGCTCGAAAAGGTGGAAGTCCGGGACGACGGCGTGCATGCCTTCCTTTCGGACGGAAAGGAGCTGTCGGCAGAGAAGGCGCTCGTTTCCATCGGGAGGGCTTTTAACAGCGAAAACATGGGACTGGAGACGGTCGGCGTGAAGAAAGGGGAGAGAGGAAACATCCTTGTAAATAGCAGGATGGAGACGAACGTTCCCGGAATCTATGCCGTCGGCGACGTTGTCGGAGGGATGCTTCTGGCACATGTGGCATCGGCTGAGGGGATCGTGGCCGTAAAGAATGCCATGGGACAGGAGTCCGAAATGGATTACAGTGTAGTGCCGGCGGCGATCTTTACTTCCCCGGAGATCGCGTCGGTAGGTCTGAGGGAGCACCAGGCTGCCGAAAAGGGCATTCCTTACAAGACGGGCCATTTTCAGTTCAGGGCGCTCGGCAAGGCCCACGCCATAGGAGAGATTTCGGGCTTCATAAAGTTCATATCGGAAGAGAATTCCGACAAGGTCCTCGGTGTCCATATCATAGGACCGCACGCTTCGGACCTCATCCACGAAGCTGCAGTCGCGATGCGCGCCGGCCTGACGACCAGAGACATTGCCGGTACCATTCATACCCATCCCACCCTTTCCGAGGGGATGATGGAGGCTGCGGAAGACGTTCACGGCGAGGCGATACATGTTCCGGGAAAATGAGCGGGTGATACTGTTGCGATGGTCCTGAGGGAAGGCGAAGGAGATACGGAGAACTGGGTTTCGGCATCGAAGAAGGTCAATGGGGAGCTCTTCTCCGAAGTGGATGTGCTGCTCCGGGCGATGGAACGTTTTTTCAGTATTGAAAACGTGAGCCCCTCTCAGGAAGATCTTGCTAATGCCAACTTTTCGGATGATCTTATTATCGTGAGGGACACGATTCTGCGCCTGCTGGGGATACTGGAGGTCATTATACCGGATAGCAAAAAAAACGCTTACTGGTTCCAGAAGTTTGCGGAGACAAAACTCCTTACCGCTGCCAGGCGGGATATGTTCCGGGAGAACCTTTACAGGCAGGATACGCCCGAAAAGGGGCTTTGTCTCCTGTATGATATGTGTATAAACCTGAAAGGGATTGTATCGGACCTTCTGCAGGCGGGAAACATTTCCTATCTCAGTTTCATGAACATGGGCCGTCTCATAAGCAAAGAGATAAGGGAAAACAGGTTCTTTAATC
>JBJKOV010000139.1:0-2808 GCA_046707105.1 Thermodesulfovibrionales bacterium | reverse complement strand
GCTGGTTCCGTATCGGGGGCGTGGCACAGGACCTTCCCGCAGGATGGGAGAAGATGGTACGGGAGTTCCTCGACTATATGCCGGGCCGCCTGAAGGAATACGACAAGATGATTATGGCAAACCGCATTATTAAGGCGAGGACGCAGGGCATCGGGGCATATACAACCGACGAAGCGATCGAATGGGGGGTCACGGGGCCCGGTCTCAGGGCCACAGGCCTGGAATGGGACTTCAGAAAGAAGAGGCCCTATTCGGGCTATGAGCAATTCGAGTTCGACGTCCCTACGGCAAAGCGCGGAGACTGCTATGACCGGGCCGTGGTGCGCGTCGCGGAGATGCGTCAGAGCCTGCGCATCGTCGAACAATGCCTTAAGAACATGCCTTCGGGCCCTTACAAGGCGGACCACCCTGTTGCAACACCGCCACTCAAAGAAAATACGATGCACGACATCGAAACACTCATTGAACACTTCCTGGGGGTAAGCTGGGGACCGGTAGTCCCTCCCGGGGAGTCCTTCTTCGGCATCGAGGCCACCAAGGGCAATAATGGCTATTATCTCATCAGCGACGGCAGCACGGCCTCTTACCGGACACGGATCCGGACGCCATCTTTCGCCCATATGCAGATGGTCCCCTTCGTAAGCAGAGGGCTTATGGTGCCCGATCTCCTCGCCATCCTTGGGAGTATCGATTTCGTCCTGGCGGATGTCGACAGATGAAGAACAACAAAGGGAAAGTAGTAAATAGTAAGTAGTGATTAGTAAACGGCAACAGCGGGAGTAAGAGTATCTTTCAGATATGGATGGTTAAAGAAAAGAAGGATTCCGGACAAGCCGGAATGACAGATTGTCAAACGTACAAGAGCCCGTCATTCCCGCAAGTGAAACGCGTCGGGAATCCTTCTGAAAACGCACTGTCGGGTGACTTAAGGGTTACGGAGCAAAAGGCAAAAAGGTTTAAACAGGAACTATCATGCTGACGGAAGAGGAAAAAAGAGAAATAGAAGAGGAACTGGGGCGCTATCCGCAGAAGAGGGCGGCCTGCATCGAAGCCCTGAAGATCGTTCAACGGCATCGGGGCTGGATATCCGATGAGATCGCCGATATCGCCGAGATGCTGGACATGTCCGTCGACGAACTGGACAACGTCGCAACCTTTTACAGCCTCATCTTCAGGAAACCTGTGGGAAGGCATGTGATCCTGATCTGTGACAGCGTAAGCTGCTGGGTCACCGGCTACGACCCGCTAAGGGACCATATCGAGAAACGGCTCGGCGTCGGTCTGGGCGAGACAACGGCCGACGGCAGGTTCACCCTTCTTCCCGCCGCCTGCCTCGGGGCCTGCGACCTGGCCCCCGTGATGATGATCGACGGCATTCTTTACGGAAATCTGACCCCGGAAAAAGTAGATGACCTGCTTGCAGGCCACGGGCATTCTCCTTCAGCGAAAGGAGAAGTTCTATAGTGGAACGTCCTCTCACCTCACACATACGACCCGGGCTTGAGCCTATGAATATCTCCGAATATGAAAAGGCCGGCGGGTACAGCGCCCTGAGAAAGGCATTAAAGAGCATGTCGCCGCAGGGGGTCCTGGAAGAGGTGAAAAAATCCAACCTCCGGGGACGGGGTGGAGCGGGCTTTCCGACGGGCCAGAAATGGAGCTTTGTCCCGGTGGGAGAAGAGGCGCCGCGGCCGAAATACATCGTGGTAAATGCCGACGAAATGGAGCCGGGTACTTTTAAGGACAAGCTCCTCCTGGAAGGGAACCCGCACGGACTGGTCGAGGCGGTCATTGTTGCCGCCTATGCTATCCAGGCCGATATAGCTTACATCTTCCTCCGTTGGGCATACAAGGTCGCAGAGAAACGGCTGAGAGAAGCGATTGCCGAGGCATATGAGAAGAAATATCTCGGGAATAACATACTTGGTTCAGGTTACAGCCTCGACCTTTATCTCCACTCAAGTGCCGGCCGATACATATGCGGCGAAGAGACCGCCCTGCTCAATGCTCTTGAGGGAAAGAGGGCCATTCCCCGGGCCAAGCCTCCTTTCCCGCAGGTCTGCGGCCTCTGGGGCAAACCCACGGTCGTCAACAATGTCGAGACCCTTTTTAATGTGCCACACATTATCAACAACGGGGCTGAATGGTTCAGGGGACTGAGTAAATGCGCGGACGGCGGCACAAAGCTGTACGGGGTGAGCGGCAAGGTCAGAAAGCCCGGCGTGTGGGAGCTTCCCATGGGGACCACGATTCGCGAGATCCTGGAGGAACACGCGGGAGGAATGCGTCCCGGCCTCGAATTCAGGGGTCTGCTGCCTGGAGGGGCCTCCACCGATTTTTTGGTAAAGGAGCATCTCGACATCGCGATGGACTTCGACACGCCGCCCAAGTACGGAAGCAGGATGGGCACGGGGACAATGATTGTCCTCGACGACCAGACCTGTCCCGTCGGCATGGCTAGCAACCTCCAGATGTTCTTCGCCCGTGAGTCCTGTGGATGGTGCACGCCCTGCCGCGAGGGCCTGCCCTGGATCGCCAAGATCCTGAATGCAATTGAAAACGGCGAGGGAAGGGAAGAAGATATCGGAAACCTGGAATTTCAGTGCAGGCTGCTGGGGCCCGGCCATACCTTCTGCGCCCTTGCTCCCGGCGCGGTTGAACCGCTCCAGAGCGCGATCAAATATTTCAGGGAAGACTTCGAACGGCACATACGCGAGAAGGGCTGCTCATGGAAGAGGCGGACATGAGGGATACCCGGGCAAATGGACAAGATGACATGAAAAACCGTAATAATTCACCGCAGAGACG
>JBJKOV010000138.1:0-2559 GCA_046707105.1 Thermodesulfovibrionales bacterium | reverse complement strand
TATCCGCTTCTTGTGTCATTCCGGCTTGTCCGGAATCTTTCTTTGTTTTCAGAAGGATTCCCGACGCGCTTGGCTTGCGGGAATGACAGCCTTGAACCGAGAACCGATTTTGAGATAGGTTCTACTTTTCCCCCTCTTCAACAACAGATATGTCTCCTCGTAAATCCTCTCGCGAGGGCCGACGGCCACGATCTCGATGATATCCTTTTTCACGGAGTAAACTATCCTGAACCTTCCCACTCGAAAGCTCCTTAAGCCGGAAAGCTCGTCCCTCAGCGACTTTCCTTCGCCTGGGTCAGTCATGATCAACTTCAGGGACGCCCTGACTTTCTTCTTCAGGTGCGGATGCATGCCCCGTATGAGATCGGCAACCTCGTCGGGAACCCTGAGCCTGGATTTCGACTGCCTCATCGGAGAATATCAGACAAACAATTCTTCCAGCGTATAAAGGCCCGCTTTCTTCTCTTTCAAAGACTTCAGCCCTTTCCTGATCTCATCCATCAGTGCTGTATCCGAACGGACAGCGATGGTCTCCTTCAGGCTCTCAAACTCGTCGGAACTTATGAGGACGGCGGCAGGAGAGCCGTTCTTTGTGATAACAATTTCCTCGTCCGACGCGTTCACCGCCTCAACCAGCCCGCTCAACTTCATCTTGGCCTCGGACAGAGACAATGTCTTCATTGATAATGACCTCCATTATGGTTAACCAGAATTAAGACTATAATGACAATTCCCCGCGGGCCTGTCAACCTTTCCGGCGCGCAAAATCAGCTGCGGGCCGGAGGAAACAGGGCCAACAGGCACAGAAATCAGAAGGCATTATTATGACGATTTCCATTGATGGTCCCCGAAACTCGCCATCAGAACAGTCCCTCCGCTCGTTGCTTTCCCCGCCCGGCTTGAAAACCGGAAGTCGCCTCGCTTACCATAAAGAAAACGGATATGAAAGAGAGACGGGAATGGAACATTTGATCAACAGGGTACGGTTTTACCACTTTGTCTCAGGTGTGTTATTGAACCAGCAGGCAGACCCCGTCTGCGGACATTGCAAGGCATTTGTAAATACAGTCAGGTGGACAAGAGAAGGTATTGCGAGCGAGGAGACCGGTCAGGACTCGCAGAAGTTCACGGCTGAGATTCTCAGGCTGCTTTCCGAGGCACAGAGGAGAACGGCCGTAATTACAGTTTCTGAAAATGCCGTCGGACAGAAGAAGGCCGGCAACTGCAAGCTGCCGGAGGGCGTCTGCTTCGTCAAGATACCAAAGTCTCTTTTGGAGAGGGTATAAGCAATGGTCTATTATGAATTTTCTATAAAGGCCCCCGAGGAATCCCGCGAAGCCATCATTAACAGGGTCATGGAGATGGGTTCTTCCGGAACGGCTGAGAGAGCTGGAGATATCGTGGCTTACTTTGAAGACCAGGGACAGATCGAAGGGATTATCGGCGAACTCCGGCTTTTCAGGGAAGTGCTCAGTTCTTCGGGCCTGGATCCCGACTTTTCATTCGACTACACCACTCTTCCCGACAGGGACTGGAACGAGAACTGGAAGAAGAACTTTTCACCAATCGACATAGGAGATAACCTGACAATAGTTCCTTCGTGGATTGAGAAGACGACGGACCGGATCGCCCTCATTATCGACCCGGGCACGGTATTCGGCACAGGGTACCACGAGACTACGCGGACATGCCTCTCATTGATCGAGAAATATTCCGGACAGACCGCGAAGAGATCCTTTCTGGATGTCGGCACCGGCACCGGCGTTCTCGCGGTCGGCGGCGCAAAGCTCGGTTTTGGTAACGTTGTCGCCGTGGATACCGATCCTATGGCGGTTGATGCCGGCATCAAAAACGCGAAGCTTAACTGTCTGGATAATATATCAGTCCTGGAGGGAGACATAACCTCTGTACAGGGTTCGTTTGATTTCATCACAGCAAACCTCCTTTCCGAAATATTGATTGGGATCGCCCCTGAATTGGCTCTCCGCCTGAGCCCCGGCGGCATCGCAGTGCTCTCGGGCATGCTGCCCGGACAAGATGCGGATGTGATGAGGGCATTCGAAGGAGAAGGGTTTGCCCTGCGGGAAAAGATAGACACCGGAAGCTGGGTTACCCTCGTGGTCTCGCAGGATTAGCGGCTGGCTTCAAACCGCACCGACAGCCGTTTATTGCCTTTCCTTTCCCTTTTTATCCATTTTAATCACTACCTAAACTTTTAACTTTTGCATTTCCTAAAAAAAGAACTTGACAAAAATTCAGGGCAAGGGTAAATTAGGATTAATTTAGTCCTGTTTGGAGGGGCTTGGAAAATAAGCCTTCTCTTCTAAGCGGTTGGGGGAATTTTAGAAACCACTTACTTAAGGAGGTACCTTATGGACTCCCTGGCTCTCAGCAGGCTGCAATTCGCAGTAACTGCCATGTTCCACTTTATATTTGTGCCGCTCACTCTCGGTCTTTCGATACTGACGGCATACATGGAAACCAGATATGTCAGGACAAAAGACGAAACATATCTGAGGATGACCAGGTTCTGGGGCAAGCTGTTTCTTATCAACTTCG
>JBJKOV010000137.1:0-10691 GCA_046707105.1 Thermodesulfovibrionales bacterium | reverse complement strand
CATGGTGACCAACAGCCCGCGTGATTAAGATCAAACAGGCCATTGAATCGTGAATTCCAGGGAAGACATTGAATCCTTGTTACTTATTAACCCGGCAACATAATACCGTAAGCCGTCATCCTCGCTTTGTCGGGGATCGGACGGCGTAATATCGTAAGAACAAAGAAAGATTCCGGACAAGCCGGAATGATAAAATTCAACTATTTGATTGCCGGGTTAATAAGATAATACCTTTTATTTTTTTGTCCGGGGCGATCGGGAAAGAATTTGCGATGAAAACTCCCTGCATTAGCCTTTGGAACAGTAGGAACTGATGACCTCGATATCGCAATAACAGCAAGGTTTCAGGCTGAAGCCTGAAGTTGAGAGAAGCATCCTCCACATCGTCAAGGGCGCTGGTGGCAATGACGGGAAGATCCAGGGAAAAAACTATGCCCCCGCAGCTTCCTCTTCGGGCATATCCTCTTCGTCGCCGTCGTAATAGGAGCAGTCCCTCGCCTTCAGCCACGCAAAGGTCTCGAAGTCGCCGCCGGGCTGCCGCTGGAACTTGATGTTTGGATGCATGCCCTTGCCCTTCATATCGCACTCCGCCGATTTTCCCTTGTTGGACGTCCTCATGTGTGAACAGAGTCCGCACGTCTTAATCGTGTCTGCAGGCTGTCTATCACTTGTCTCTTCGTTCATCGGTTTGTTCTCCCTTATTGCTATAACTCTTTACATTATTATACAGTGTCGGGCGCAATCCATGAAATCAACGACCTCCAGGGGTTTGCCGGATTTCGAAAACTTCCTTCAGACGGTCCAACTACCTGATGTAAGCTTCGGTAACGTATCTTCGCATCATGCGGTGGCAGTTGAAATAGTAGGCAACCTTTCCTATGGCATTCTGCATCATCCTTACCCAGGTGTGCCTGTCGTTATAGTACAGAGGGATGATGACATTTTCGAGCTTATGGTAAAGGTCGGCAACGTCCTTTATATCGGTGTCGGAGCCGGGTGTCAGTTCATTCGGGGCCGGGCCTATGGACCAGCCGGTAAACCCTTCGATGTGTCCCTCTATCCACCAGCCGTCGAGGACGCTGAAATTCATGACGCCGTTGTGGGAGGCCTTCATGCCGCTTGTGCCCGACGCCTCCAGCGGCCTGAGAGGAGTGTTCATCCAGACATCCACCCCGGATACGATCCTCAGAGCAGTCTCCATATTGTAGTTCTTAAGATAGACGATGTTTATACTGCCCCTGAGCCTTTCAGCGTATCCCATAATATTCTGAATCAGCTTCTTGCCGGCGTCATCCCTCGGGTGGGCCTTCCCGGCGAACACGAGCTGAACCTTGCCCGACCCTATCCGCTCCAGCCGTTCGAGGTCCCTGAAAAGAAGGTCGGCCCTCTTGTAAGCCGTGGCCCTGCGGGCGAAGCCTATTGTGAGAACATCGGGAGAAAATTCAGCACCAGCCACTTCCCTTATGTTATCAATGAGAAGCCGTTTGGCTTCACTGTGCGCCTCCCAGAGCCTTTCGTCGGGTATGCGTCCAACCCTTACGAACAGCTCAGGCTCGTTGGCCCAACCGGGGAGGTATTCATCGTACAGCCGCTTAAAGCTGTCGCAGGTCCACGTGTAGGAGTGGACCCCGTTTGTTATGGCGTGTATCTGGTATCCCGGGAACATGCTCTGGGAGACCTGTCCGTGCTTTTTTGCGACCCCGTTAATGTAGCGGCTAAGGTTGAGGGCAAGATTGGTCATGTTCAGGAACTCTTTTCCCGCCAGTTCCTTTAAAACCGGAAAGGGAATGAATTCCCCCATCACCTCCGCAACAAGGTCGTAGGGGAACTTGTCGTGGCCAGCCTCCACCGGCGTATGGGTGGTGAACACGCAGAGGCTCTTCACCCGTGTTATGTCCCAGACGAGCTTTTCATCCCATACGTCCTCGATCGGTCTTTTGAACCGGTTGAGCAGTTCCAGGGTCAGGAAGCTCGCGTGGCCTTCATTCATGTGGTACTTCTTTATCTCGAACCCCATTTCGTGCAGCAGCCTCACCCCGCCGATCCCAAGGACGATCTCCTGTTTGAGCCTGTAGGGCTTCTCCCCGCCGTAGAGCTGAGCGGTGATCTCCCGGTCGACCGGCGAGTTTTCCACCAGGTCCGTGTCGAGGAAAAATACCGGGATAGACCCGCCGATCAGGCTTTTCACGTTGTACTGCCATGCCTGCACAATGACTTCCCGTCCTTCTATCAGGACCGTAGCCCTGTGAGGAAGCAGGCCCATGTAACGTGCAGGGTCCCAGTCGGTCGGATACTCCACCTGCCGGCCCGAGGCGTCTATGTCCTGCGTAAAGTATCCCTTCCTGCTCAGCAGCGTAACGGCCACCATGGGGAGCTCCAGGTCGGCAGCCGAACGTATAGTGTCCCCGGCGAGCACGCCCAGACCGCCGCTGTAAGTCGGAATATCGTTATGCACGCCTATCTCCATCGAAAAATAGGCGATCTTGGGTTCTCCCGTAAGAACAAGGAGTTGACTGAGCAGATCGGTCATGGCATCTATATTGTAAGCAATTTACGGGGGTGGAAACAACTTATCGCTTCGCATCGATTTCTGTTTCAGGCAACAGGCTTTCACCAATACGGCTCCGCCTGCGCTGTCGTGCCCCTTCTTCCGGCAGCGGATTTTTGCCCCGAAAAGTATTGCCGAAACACGGCCGGCCGAGTATACTTACCTTACAGTTGCAGCATAAAATAACAAATACCTGGGGGCGGGAGTTATGAAAATGACTTGCCTGTACAACTCCGCACCGTATCACTGAAGAATCCGGGAGACGCGATGTCATTTTACGGTGAGGTCTTTGCAAGCGAGATAATGAGAAAACCGGTCCTGGACCCGAAGGGCGAGGAGATCGGACGCGTCAAAGACCTCGTCGTCGTAAAAGGCGAGCAGCTACCCAAGGTCTCCTCGCTTCTAATCGAAAAACGGAAAAAAACCTTTCTCATCTCCTGGAAGGAGCTGAATATCTTCAACAAGAGAATCATCTCTTCCAGGACATTCGTCGATAACCTGCAGCCGTATGAACCGAAAGAAGAAGACCTCCTCATTGTTAGGGACATCCTTGACAAACAGATTGTGGATGCCAACGGAGCACGGGTGGTGAGGGTAAACGATGTAAAACTGGAGGGCCTTAACACCAACGCCGTCCTTGTGGCTGTCGACGTGGGTGTCAGGGGAATAATGAGGCGACTTGGCGTCGAGAGGGGCGGGGAAGACCTTTTCAGACTCTTCCAGAAGACCCTGCCGTATTCGCTTATCAGCTGGAATTATCTGCAGCCCCTTGAGCCCAAGCTGACCAGGATATCCCTGACCGTCCCGAGGCAGATAATTTCGGAACTGCATCCCGCCGACATTGCCGAGATAATCAGCAGCGTATCCCAGAAGGAAGGGGCAAGCTTCTTCAATAACCTTGAAGTGGAGACCGCCGCCGAGGCTCTTTCCGAACTCGAGCCTAATGTTCAGAAAGATATCATCAGCAGGATGGACAACAGGAAGGCGTCGAACATCATCGAGATGATGCCGCCCGACGAGGCGGCCGACATACTGAGCGACCTCCCCGCAGAAAAGGCGAAGGCAATCCTCGAAAGGATCGAAAAAGAAGAGGCCGAGGACATCCAGGAACTCCTCGGTCACGAGGAAGATACCGCCGGCGGCCTCATGACAAATGTGTTCATCGCCTGTTCTCCGGAAATGACGGTCCGGGAGGCATCGCAGAGGATCAAGGCCCAGGCCAAGGAAGTCGAGACGGTCCATTACATTTATGTTCTTGACGCCGAGGAGAAACTGATCGGCATCGCCTCTCTGAGGGAACTCCTGCTCGCGGAGTCCGACTGCATCCTCGCCGACATAATGGAGACGAACCTCAAGACCGTTTTGCCCGGTGATGACGAGATGGATGTCGCGACGATCATATCCAAGTATAACCTCCTCGCTGTTCCCGTAGTCGACGAAAACGGCTATATGCACGGGATCGTGACCGTTGACGACATCATCGATATCCTCCTGCCGCCGGCCGCCAAGAGAAAAAGGAGAAAGGTATGAAGAGGTGGAAAAGGCTGCTCCTGTTCCTCTCTATCATGGGGCCCGGCATCATAACCGCCAATATAGACAACGACGCAAGCGGCATTACGACTTACTCGGTCGCCGGGGCAAGGTTCGGCTATGCACTCTTGTGGACGCTTATCCCGACTACGGTCGCCCTCGTAGTCATCCAGGAAATGGTGGCGAGGATGGGGGCCGTGACCGGGAAAGGGCTCTCGGACCTGATACGGGAAAACTACGGCGTGCGTGCGGCGTTCTTCATGATGATAGCCCTCTTCGTTGCCAACCTGGGGACAACGGTGGCTGACTTTGCGGGCTGGGCCGCCAGCATGGAAATTCTCGGCCTCAGCAAATATATAATCGTGCCCGTCGGGGCCGCTGCTATCTGGCTTCTCGTGACAAAAGGCAGTTACCGGACAGTGGAAAGGATTCTTCTGGCCGCCTGTCTCCTCTATTTCGGTTATGTGATATCGGGCTTCATGGCACATCCCTCATGGCCCGGGGTACTGAAAGGGACCTTCGTTCCGACGGTAAGATGGAACGCTGAATATGCATATATCACCATAGCGATAATAGGAACGACCATCACTCCCTGGATGCAGTTTTACCTCCAGTCGTCCATAGCCGAGAAGGGAGTCAGGAAAGCCGAATACAAGGCAACGAGGCTCGATGTAATACTGGGATGCAGCATCACGGATATCATCGCCTTTTTCATTATCGTGACCTGCGCTACCACTCTTTTCCCCGCAGGTCTCCGCATTGACAAGGCATCTGAGGCCGCCTATGCCCTCAAACCGCTCGCCGGTCAGTATGCGTCCCTGATCTTTGCGGTGAGCCTTGCGAATGCGTCCCTCCTTGGCGCAATAATAGTTCCTCTCGCCACGGCCTATTACATCTGCGAGGCTATGGGCTGGGAGCGCGGGGTGAACAAGACATTCAGGGAAGCGCCGCAGTTCATGTGGATATATACGATCATCATCGTGGCATCGGCACTGCTCATTCTCCTGCCAGGGGCGCCTCTCGTTCTTCTGATGGTTCTCTCGGCGGTGGTCAACGGTCTGCTCCTGCCGTTTGTACTCGTATATGCCCTTTCTCTCGTAAATAACAGGAAACTGATGGGGGAGTACGTTAACCGCACCTGTTACAATTACATTTCGTGGGGGACGGTCGCCGTCATTATCGTCCTCACCGCATTCCTGATAGTGTCCACCTTTGTTCCCATGCGGAGCTGACCCCGGGCCGGCGAAGCCCTGACCTTATGATATGCTGCGTAACAGAGCGGGGCCTGGTTTTCCCTTCCCTATCCTGCCGGTGCCTCTTTGGTTTATAATAGGTAAAATGCGAGGGGGCCAGGAATGGTAAAGACAATCGAATGGGTCGACGGCAAGGTGGTCATGCTCGACCAGTCAAGACTCCCCATCGAGGTTGTCAACATCGAGTGCAGCAGTTACGGACAGGTAGCTGAATGCATAAAGAAGCTCTGCATCAGAGGGGCCCCGGCGATCGGTATCGCGGCAGCCATGGGGGTGGCACTCGCTGCTCAGGAAATAACTGACCGGAGCTTCGAGGGGTTCATGAAAAAGCTTGAGCCGGCGTTCGACACCATCCTTTCCACGAGACCAACAGCCGTGAATATAAAGTGGGCGGTGGACAGACTGCGGGCTTTTCTGGAAAGCCGCAGGGACGAAACCGTGATGAGGCTGCGGCAATTGTTGATTGAAGAGTCGAAGAAGATGCTTGAGGAGGATATAGAGATAAACAGGGCGATCGGCTCGTGGGGTGCGCAGTTTATTCGCGACGGGGACACAGTCCTGACCCACTGTAATGCCGGGTCCCTCGCAACCGGCGGCTATGGCACTGCGACGGCGCCGATGCTGGTCGCCAGGGACCAGGGGAAGAAGTTCAAGGTTATTGCCGATGAGACAAGGCCCGTCCTTCAGGGTGCCCGGCTCACGGCATGGGAACTGATGCAGGAAGGCATACCGGTTACCCTGATAACGGACAATACCGCCGGAGCCCTCATGAAAAAAGGTGAGATTGATCTCGCCATAGTAGGAACAGACAGGACGGCGCTTAACGGAGACGTTGCAAACAAGATCGGCACGTATACAGTTGCCGTTCTCTGCAAGGAGCACGGACTTCCCTTCTATGTTGCCGCGCCGCTGAGCAGCATTGATTTTTCGATCCTTTCCGGTGACCTTATACCGATTGAAGAGAGAAGTCCGGATGAAGTCACCAATGTCTTCGGGACGTGCCGCATCGCGCCGGAGGGCGTTGCCGTAAGAAATCTGGCCTTCGATGTGACTCCCGCGAAATACGTCACCGCGATCATCACTGAAAAGGGGGCTTTCAGGCCCGGGGACTTGAAGGAACTGTTGCGGCCGAATGCCGATCTTGACAGGTTCAGGATAAAAAGGGAGCAATGAAAGGGCCCCGGTCTTAATGTCGAAATATCTCTTATCCGATAAGCAAAAGATGCAGCTGCAGGACGTCTTTGACCTTTACGAAGACAGGCTGCAACTGGTAGAAGACAGAATCAGGGACCTTTTCAGCAACAGGGCCGCGATCATCCCCCTGATCGGCAGCTATATCCTGTCGAGCGGGGGAAAAAGAATGAGACCCCTCTTCCATCTGATAAGTGCGGACCTTTCGGGGTACACCGGGGAAGCACATATCGATATCGCCGGTATCATCGAATCGATCCATACCGCTTCTCTTCTCCATGATGACGTGGTGGATACTGCCGAGGTAAGAAGGGGAAAACCTACCGCAAATTCTATCTGGGGCAACCAGGTTGTGGTACTGGTGGGAGATTTCCTGTATTCCAATGCCCTGAGGAATGCGGTTATGCAGAAAAACCAGAGGATAATGGAAACACTCTCGGACGCCACCACCAGGATGACAGAGGGGGAGCTCCTGCAGCTTAACAGGATAAGCGACACCGATATTACGGAGGATGAATACCGGGAAATCATATCCGCAAAAACGGGTGCTCTTATTTCGGCCGCCTGCAGGATAGGCGCATTACTGGGCGGGGTCACCCGTGAAAAGGAAGATGCCCTGGCCGCTTTCGGGATGAAGACGGGCGTTGCATTCCAGATGGCCGACGATATCCTTGATTATATGGCGGAGGAAGGCGAGCTTGGGAAAAAGCTCTGCAAGGACCTCGAGGAAGGAAAGATCACGCTTCCGCTGCTCTTTCTGCTGCGGACGGCGGATGAAGACGAGGTATCAGAGGTAAAGAATGTTATAAGAGACTTTTCTGAAGCCGGCCTGCAACGAATCATGGTCCTGCTCAGGAAGTATAATTCGATCGAGGCTTCTTTCGAAAAAGCCCTGGCCCTGGTGGAAGAGGCAAAACAGGAACTGTCGGTCTTCCCGGACAACCAGGCGAAGAGCGCCCTTTTGACAATTGCCGATTATTCCCTTCGCCGGGAAAAATAATGTATAAACTGATGTGTCGATAACGGGAACGGAGTTGAATGTGCACGGTCTTGTGGACCTCGCCAAACGGAGTGTTGAAGAGTACATACGCAACAGGGCAGTATTGCCCGTGCCGGGATCTCTTTCCCCGGAGATGGCCGGCAAGGCAGGCGTCTTTGTCTGCATCAAGAAAAACGGCCGGCTAAGAGGCTGTATAGGCACTTTCCTTGCGTGCTGCGAAAATGTGGCCGCCGAGACCATACGCAACGCCATATCGGCGGCGGTCCATGACCCCCGGTTTACCCCTGTCAGAGAAAATGAACTGCCGGACCTCGATTATTCTGTCGACGTGCTTTCTCCTCCGGAAAAGGTGGCGGATACAACTGCACTCGATCCGAAAAGATATGGCCTGATTGTTGTCAGCGGCCAGAAAAAGGGATTGCTGCTGCCCGCCCTTGATGGTGTTGACTCCGTTGAGGAACAGGTCCGGATCGCCATGATGAAAGCTGGGATATCCCCTGATGAAGAAATTGAAATATTCCGGTTCACGGTAGAAAGGTATACATGATTTCAAGAAAGGACGGCCTCGTCGGGAAAGAGGAGAATGGAAGCCGGCTGGGGCAGGCTTTCAGGTTCTTTGCCCTCTTTTTCCTCCTGACCTTCGTGGTCTGCGAAACATATTATGTTTTCCTGTTGAGGGAGAGGTTCTCGGTCCGCTCAGAGGAAGTAAAGAATATATCCATGCAGTTACAGTCTCTCAGAAATGAAAGTGCCGCACTTCACGAAGAGCTTTCTTCGATAAAATCTGCGGCGGGGGAGGATGCAGATGGAAATCTCTCTGTCAGGTTACGTCAGGGACACGAGCCTCGCCAGGATACTCGTCAGCCTCAACAGAAACAGAAAAACAGGAACCCTTTCTGTCCGGACGCCGGCTTTTGTCAAGAAGATGTATCTGAACACGGGGGACGTCGTCTTCGCCTCTTCGACCTACGCAGATGACAGGCTCGGTGAAATGCTCCTGAAGGCTAACAAAATAACGGTCGAACAGTATGATAAGTCCGTAGAGATCCTGAAATCATCGAGGAAGAGACAGGGGGCGATACTGGTTGAGCTGGGATTCATAACGCCGAAGGAGCTGTTCTGGGGCGTGAAATATCAGGTGAGAGAAATAATCTACAGCATGTTTCAGATCGAGGACGGTGAGTATCTGTTCGAAGAAGGCGATATTCCCACCGGGGAAGTGATCACCCTGAAAATGAGTATGGGGAACCTGATCTATGAAGGTATCGCGCGGATCGAAAACTGGACGAGGATCAGGAACGAACTTCCGGACACAGAAGCTGTGCTGACTCTGAGCGATGATCCGCTCAGTCTCTTCCGGGATATAGAACTGATCCCCCAGGACAAGAAGATCCTTTCCATAATCGCGGGGAAAAAGACTCTCGGAGATATTATAGAAAATTCCTTGATGGGGTCTTTCGAAGTCCTTAAGATAACCTACGTACTCTATTCCCTTGGGATGGTCAAAGAGGCCGGATTTGAGCAGCCCGGAGCCATGGCCGGAGCGGAAAAAGAAGGCGGGAAAGAGGTCGGCGTGTCAGTCAGCGATGTGCTGCAACCCCCTTCGGGAGAGGAGGGGTCATTTCTCGGACGGGTCAATTCGCTATATGCAAGACTGGCGGCGATGGACGCTTATGAACTGCTGGAAGTCGACCGGAACGCCGGGGGAGAGACTGTGAGAAAAAATTATTACCGGCTGGCCAAGGAGTTTCACCCCGACAGATATTTCACCAGCACTGACGATTTGGTCAAGTCAAAGCTCGCCGCCGTTTTCGATGCGATCACCGGGGCCTATGAGTCGCTGAAAGGAGACGAGGAAGGAGAAGAAATTTACAGGCCGTCCTCTGCAGCTGCTAAAGATGAGTCCGACAGAAAGGCCGGAGACCAGTTCGAGAAGGGGGTGGGAGAATTCAAAAAGGGGGATTTCAGGGCCGCCATCGACAACTTCAAGCGGGCCGTCGGACTGATGCCGGGCAACAGCCGCTACTGGAGCTATCTGTCCCTCGCGTGCTCAAGGGTGGCAGGCAGGCTCGGAGATGCCGAGGAGGCCCTTCTTACCGCGATCAGGCTGGAGCCTACAAACGCGGATTATTATGCCAATCTGGGGCTGATCTACCTGAAGGCGGCCGAGAAAAGAAAGGCCAGGAGCAGTTTTGAAAAGGCATTGCAGATCGATCCCGGAAATGAAAAGGCGAAGAAGGGGCTTGTTAATACCGGGAAGTAAACTCCGGATGTCAGCAGACCGTGTACGTCCCGGAGGCAAGTCGTTCACAGAACGCTCCTATGTCCGCAAGTTCCCTTTCAAGTATCAGCCTCACCTGCCCTGAGATATCACCAAGTCTGAACCCTCCCCGGAGAAGGACTTGGGCCGTTGTCATCGTCGGCCTGTCGATGGGCGTACCGATCTTGCTGAGGAGCAGGACATAAACCTCTTTGACCCCGTCCACGTTCTTATATATTTTTTCAGCCGTCTTATGGGCCAGGAAATTGTATATCTTCCCCACATGGCTGACGGGGTTTTTCCCCGCCGCTGCCTCCGTGCCCATGGGCCTGTTTACGGAAATAAGGCCGTTGACCCTGTTTCCCCTCCCCACCTGGCCCGAATCCCCGCCCTCCGCGGACGTTCCCAGAAGAGTAAGGTAAATACCGCCGAGACCTCTGCCTCTTTCATCGAGCGTGTTCAGATCAACAGCGACAGACGAGAAATTCCGGTACCTGCCGAGAAACTTTTCTATCTCTTTCCGTATAAGCTCCTTCCTCATGAAATATTCCGCTTCTTTTTTTACAAAGAGCGATATGAGGGGCATAGCGACGGTGAGGTCGAGTCTTCTTCCGGTCCTCAGCCCCATGACTTTTATATCCTCACCGGTCTCGGGATATTTTCTTTTGAACCCCTTTGAGTTGAGGAACCGCTCAAGGTCCAGGACTACCTGCTCCGTGGGAGAAAGAGGGTAGTAGCCGATCAGGGCGGAAGTATCGTTCGCGCCTTTTACCATTCCGGGCCTCAAAAATATATCGGTCAGTTCCTCCGATCCCGGGGCGAGAACAGTGCGGTATCTCACATGCCTTTCCGGATCGACAAACCTGAGGTTGTCCCTGATCCATTCCTTTGCGGCCTTTACCGCTATGT
>JBJKOV010000136.1:0-2747 GCA_046707105.1 Thermodesulfovibrionales bacterium | reverse complement strand
GGACAGACAAGGGTCCTCCTGATCGGGTGGGACGCGGCGGACTGGAAGATCATTCACCGGCTGGTCGACGAGGGCAGGATGCCGAACATGGCGAGGTTCATCGATGAAGGCGTTATCGGGAATCTGGCGACGCTTTATCCCGAACTGTCCCCGATGCTCTGGACATCCATCGCTACCGGCAAACGTCCCTTCAAACACGGCATACTTGGTTTTACGGAACCGTCCCCCGACGGGGGGGGACTGAGGCCGATCACGAACATAGCCCGTAAAACCAAGGCGTTATGGAACATCCTCAGTCAGTCCGGGAAGAAGAGTAATATCGTGTCCTGGTGGCCGTCTCACCCGGCGGAACCGATTAACGGTGTCATGGTGTCGAATCACTACCAGCGTGCGGTCGCGCCTCACGGAAAGCCCTGGCCCCTCCGGCCCGGGACGGTCCACCCCGGGCGCCTCAGCCGGAATCTGGCCGCCCTCAGGGTCCATCCGCAGGAGATCGAAGTCGGTCTGATGATGAATTTTGTCCCGCGGCTTGCCGAGATCGACCAGGAGAAAGACGCCAGGATAGAGACGCTCGCAAAGATCATCGCCGAATGCACAACAGTGAACAGGGCTGCGACGGCGCTCATGACCCACGAGCCATGGGATTTCACAGCCGTCTACTACGACTCTATAGACCACTTCTGTCACGGCTTTATGAACAATCACGCGCCGCGGCTCCCCTGGGTCGGCGAGAAGGATTTCGGGCTTTACAAAGACGTAGTCGAAAGCGGCTATATCTACCACGACATCCTGCTGGGGACCCTGCTCGACCTGACCGACGACAACACCACAGTAATGATCGTCTCCGACCACGGGTTCCACTCGGACCACCTCCGTCCTAGGCACATCCCTGCGGAGCCGGCAGGCCCTGCCGTCCAGCACCGTCCGTACGGGATTTTTGCGGTGAGGGGTCCTGGCATCCTGAAGGATGAGATCCTTTACGGGGCCAGCCTCCTGGATATCTGCCCGACAATCCTTGCGATCCTGGGTCTTCCGGTGGGCCGGGATATGGACGGCAAACCGCTCGTAAATATCTTCTGTTCGCCTCCCGAGGTCCGCACTCTGCCGACATGGGACGACGTCCCGGGCAGCGACGGGAGCCATCCTCCCGACATCAAGATCGACCCCGTCGAGGCAAGCGAGGCGATCAATCAGCTCGTCGAACTCGGGTACATCGAAATGCCCGACGAAGACAGGACAAAGGCTTCGGAAGAGAGTGTGCGGGAACTGAGGTACAACCTTGCCAGGTCCCTGATGGACGCAGGTCTGCATGTGAAGGCCGTACCCATCCTGAAAGAACTGCTCGATGGGTGGCCGGGTGAGTACCGTTTCGGAATCCTGCTGGTGAACTGCTACGAGGCGACCAGCCGCATCATTGAAGCCCGGGCCCTGCTTGAGGACCTTTTCGCCCGAAAAAAGAAGAACTCCGCCGAAGCCCGACGGAGACTTAAAGACTTTCTCGCCGCGCACAGGGACATCCCGTTTCCGGACCTGAGTGCAGAAGACCGGCGGACCATCCGGAGACTGCGTGGAGAGGCCTCCATCAGCTCTTACTCAATGGAATATCTTATGGGTTCTCTTCTGGCCAAAGAGGGGAAAGAAAAAGAGGCCCTCGTACATCTTGGCAGGGCGGAAAAAAAAGACGCCGGGCAGCCGGCACTTTACGTCAGTATCGGTGAAGTCTATCTCAAGATGAAGAAATGGCTCGATGCTGAGAAGAGTTTCCGCAAGGCACTTGCAACAGATCCCGAAAACGCCGACGCCAGGACCGGTCTCGCCAGGGTATACCTGGCGGTAAGGAAGAACGTTGAAGCGGCTGAAGAGGCTCTCACAGCCGTGGGGCTCAGGTACCACAACCCCGGGGCCCACTGTATCCTGGGGATTGCCCTCCACAGGATAGGCAAGATCGGGGAGGCCCTGCAGGCCCTCAATATATCAGTCAGTCAAAACCCTCATTTCCCCGAGGCCCACAGGCGGCTTGCCCTTATTTACAAAAGAAGGATCAAAGACGATCTCTTTTCCGAAAAACATGCGGTACTTGCGAAGGAATCGAGGACCCGGATAAAGGCATTCAGCGCCGCGAAGGTCGAATCACTTTACGAAAAGGAAGGCCCCGGCGGTACGGCGCTGACGTCGTCACACGAAGCATTATCGCCTCCCACGCTTACGGCGCCCGGGGGACCTGTAGACCTGGACAGGAGCGTCGTCGTAGTTTCCGGGCTCCCCAGGTCCGGCACTTCGATGATGATGCAGATGCTTCAAGCGGGCGGGATCCCGCCCCTTACGGACGATGCAAGGAAGGCCGATGAGGACAACCCAAGGGGATATCTTGAATATGAAAAGGCGATACGACTGAAGAAGGACGGCTCATGGCTGCCCGAAGCCGGGGGGAGGGCAGTGAAGGTCGTGGCCCAGCTCCTTGCCTGGCTTCCGCGCCTTGACGGCCTCGAATATGTCGTTATATTCATGGAGCGCGATCCGGAAGAGGTGATAAAATCGCAGCGGGTCATGCTCGCCAGGAAAGGCAGGAAAGGCGCTTCCATTACCGACGAGCGTCTGCGTGAGATCTTCTCCAGGCAGGTAAAACAGGCCAAACTGGTGCTCGCCATGAGAAATATCCCCACGCTCTCCATAAGTTATGACGATACCGTGCAAGAGCCCGCCTCAACAGTCTCGCGGCTTAAGGACGTCTTCGGCGGCTTTCTGGA
>JBJKOV010000135.1:0-4439 GCA_046707105.1 Thermodesulfovibrionales bacterium | reverse complement strand
CTTCCTAACTGCCGCTGTCGCTGCCATTTTTTATATCCAATGTAAAATCAGAAGGACTTTTATAATAAACATATCTGTAAGAGTTACTTCCATCTATGAGGACTGTCGCCCTTATAGCATAGCCCGTCTTCCCGTCGCCGGCATACCCGACCGACTCAATGCTGAAGGTACTGCTGTTCCCCGATACGCCTATATAGGCATTAAAGGGAGGGGGCACTTTCGAGATCAACGCCTGAATACTTGCCGTTGATGCCGCATCCTGATTTTGCCTCAGGCTTATTATCTGATCGGCATCCTCAGGCGCCATGCCCGGTATTGACTCCAGAACCTCTTTCGGGGCGGCCAGGGCATTGATTTGGCTCGTCTTTGAGTTGATCGTGATAAAATCTATCAGCCCCTTTTTTTCCCCATTGCCGTAAAGTATCTCGGGAGTCATCCCTTTTACGAGCAGAAGTTCCTCGATGGTATCAAGATCGGCGTTCTTGGCTTTGTAAGGATGAGGTAAGGATTCATAATACTCGCTTTCAGCCCCGTTAATATGAACAAGATCATCGGGATCTTTCCAGTCGAGTATGGAATCTACTATCACATCGCTGTCTTCCTTCTTGACTCCCAGGTTTATGAGTAAATGTCTTAATATATCTGAGTTTACATCTTTTATCTGGTTTATGTCCACCTTCCCCGACTCGTCCGTAATGCTGACCGTGCTCCTTCCGTTGCCCATCTCTACCGTATACGGAGTGCCGTCTGTTTTCCATACCTCCATGTCGGGTAAGGGGTTGTTCAGATTGATTCTTCTATAGAATATCTCCATTATTCCTCTTTCTATCCCCGCCTCAGCCATAAATTTTTCCGCCATTCCCTGCTTGAAGGACAGGGCGGAGAGGGTCTCTGTCCGGGCCATATATGAAAATGAGAGAACAATGACGGTCAGTATGGTCAATACCCAGAGCACCAGGAGGAGCGCTATCCCGTCCTCTGACCCCGTCGTACTCGTCCCTCCCGCTGGTCCCGGCAAACCCGTCTTTTTCTGCGTAGATGTCACTTCCATCGTTGTTTTCTCTGAGACCACCATTCTCATCGTCCTTGCAGCAGCGGCGCAAAGGGGTTGACCGGGTTCGGACCAGGCTGGGTCTGGTTAAGCGGGTTCGCCCCGGATTGGGCGATAGATCCGGGTGTCCGCATCGGGATGATGAGGGAGAAGTCTTTCTCTCCCCGCACGAGGTGAAGCTTCACCTGCCCGGGAACGCTCGATTCATCCGTCCACGTGTCCACCCAGCTTCCATTCTCGTCGGTCGGGCCCTTGTAGAAATATTCGAAGTAGATGGAATCCATGCCTGTGAAGAGTTTGGTATCCCTTTCGCCCTCGATACCTATGACATTCTCCGAAGCTGCCAGCGCCTGCTTGCCCTCGCCGTCGGCTTCGACCTTGTAAGTAACTACTACGTAACCGGTCTGCCCACCCCAGATCGAATAGTTGCTGGCAAACTGCATGGAGTCCCTCTCGCCCTGGAAGTAAAGCTTTTTCTCGCCGTTGTCGACCTTGGTCAGGGGTGCTTCGGACTGGACCTGAGAGTCCACAATATCCAGAGAGGTCCTCAGTCTTTCCAGGGAATTGATCCTTTTTTCGCCTGAATCAACCGCGTGGATTCCGAGCCTCATGGCGCCGGCTATTATCAAGACTATGAACCCCAGTATCGCAAAGGCCACGATCAGCTCCAGGAGTGTAAAGCCGCCTTCTGCAGGAGAGGCGGTCCGTCTGAAACGCTGCGCCCCGGAGTGTTTTACGCGAGGATATTGCATTACAGTTACACTATGAGCCGGGCACCCTGCGCCACGCATTCTTTCTTCGTTGTTCTTTAGCCTGCGAAGTTGCATTATACCAGTTTTTTCATGAGCTTCATTGTTTCCAGTGTAATCGTTCTTTCCCGTGACCCGCTCATCCAGTGGACCGTCACATCTATTTTCAGCAGTATCACCGGGAGATTGTCGGTCCGCTTCTCCTCCACCTTGGTGACCGCGGCGTCGATCTGATGCCCGTCTTCAGTAACATCGCTCCAGGACTTTTCAGCGAGCTTGTCGTCATCAAGAATTGCTCTCATCTTCGACTCGGCGAGCATGGAAGCGTGTATATAGTCTCCGGAGGCGGTGATCCCCTTCAAATTCGCGGAAAACAGTTGAAATACCACAACCAGCGCGATGCTCATAATGGCCAGAGCCACCAGGATCTCCAGAAGGGTGAATCCGTCGTTGAGGGAATGCGGAAAGTTCCGTTTCATTGCGGCGCCCCCTTCATGACTATGGATCCGACAATAGGGTCCAGGCTTATGGTGACTGACCTTTTATCATCCCAAAGTACTATCGTCCCGCCTTCGGCGCTCCCGTATGAATGGAACGTGAAGGTGTACTTGCCCTGCCGAATGTCGCCATAGAAGGGGTCTTCTATCCTGATGTTAATACCGGATGGAATCGGCCTTGTCTTGAGCCCGGCTATCCCATACTCTTTGGTGTCCAGGTTTATCATCATCGACTGATCCTTGCCTTTTATCTGCGCGAGCGATCTCGCGTGCCTGAACGTCGCCGCTATATCCCTGGCAGTGGAATGAAACCTCCCCGCAGGAAGGGTGTTTGCAAAAAAAACAGAGGAAAGGCCGAGCATGAGCGTTATGAGAAACAGAACGATCAATAACTCAAGAAGCGTGAATCCTTCTTTTCTAATTGTCTTCAAAATAGTGTCTTAGAAAGGCAGATTTGTTATGCTGAATATTGCCATAAGCATGGAAACGACGATAAAGCCTATCACTATACCCATGGTAAGGATCATGACCGGCTCAAAGAAGCTGATAAAACGCTTTATGGCGAGCTTCAGACCTTTTTCATATGTGGCCGCGACCCGAAGCAGCATTGTGTCGAGCTGCCCGGTCTCTTCTCCTACCTTTATCATGGAAAGAGCGAGGGGAGGGAAGGCGTTTGAGTTCGCCAGCGGCGCGGCAATGCCTCTGCCCTCTTTTGCACCTTTCGAAACGGCATCGATCGAGGAGGCGATGACACGATTGCCGATGATGTCCTTCGAATTGTTCAGCGCCTGCAGCAGTGGGACCCCGCTTTTAAGGAGAGTGCCGAGCGTGCGCGTGAATCTCGCTGTCTCGATCTTCCTTATCACGTCACCCATCAGCCTGAGTTTAAACTCGTCCCACTTGTACCGGCCGGCGTCGGTCCTGACATAATTCTTAAAAGTTATTCCGCCCAGAATCAGGGCGGTGAGGACTATCCACCAGTAAGAGGAAAGGGCATTGCTGAAGGTAATAAGTATCTGCGTCGGGAGCGGCAGGGCCGTTCCCATTTCGGCGAAAATCGCCGAAAATTTCGGCAGGACGTATACGAGAAGAACTGTTATTGAGGCGCCGCCTGTAAGGATCAGGATGACCGGATAGATCATCGCCGAAAAAATATGGTCCTTCAGTTCCTTGGATGACTCCAGGAATTCATTCAGCTTGTCCAGCACCACATCCAGGACACCTCCGGATTCACCGGCCCTGATCATGTTTGCATAGAGCCTCGGGAAAACCCGCGGATGTTTCTGAAGTGCATCGGAGAAAGAACTGCCCTCCCTGATCGACTTCAGAATGGACTGAATGATGCTCTTCATCTCCTTGTTCTCGGATACTTCGGTCAGGATATTAAGGGCCCTGTCCAACGGTAATCCCGCAGCCAGGAGAGAGGAGAGCTCAGCGGTGAAGGTCAGAACATCGCCTTTCGGCGACCGGGAGAAGATATTCTTCTTTACCCCTTCTTTGGGCGTGAAGATCTTCAGGGGAATGACCCCGGTGTTCTTGATCCTGACGGTTGCCGCCCGTTCGTCTATCGCTTCTATGACGCCTTCTATAATCGTGCCGTCGGTAGTGGTGGCCCTGTAAGAAAAGACAGGCAATTAAACCTCCTGGGTGACCCTGAGGACTTCAGTCAGAGTCGTGATACCCGACTTGATTTTTTCGGCGCCGTCTTCCAGCAGGGTCCTCATTCCGTGCCGCCTGCCGGAATCCCTCAGCTCGTTCGAGTCGGCGTTCTTCAGGATCAGCCTTCTGACATCGTCATCAATTACCAGCAGCTCAAAAATCCCCTCTCTGCCGTAGTATCCGGTAAATGCGCATTTCTCGCATCCTGCGCCCCTGTAAAGCGGGGCGTCCGTTCCGATGCCGATTTTCGCCAGTTCTTCCTTATCGGCCGCGGACCGGTCGACCTCCTTGCAGGAAGGGCAGATGACCCTCACGAGTCTCTGTGCCAGGATCCCCCTGACGGTTGACGAGAGCAGGAAGTTCTCAACGCCCATGTCAAGGAGCCTCGTTATCGCGCTGGGCGCGTCGTTGGTGTGGAGAGTCGAAAACACAACATGCCCGGTCAGGGCCGACTGGATGGCGATCTCCGCTGTTTCGAGGTCC
>JBJKOV010000134.1:0-23814 GCA_046707105.1 Thermodesulfovibrionales bacterium | reverse complement strand
TCGGCGGTTACGGCGCAATAATGAAGTCAGGGGGGAGGGTCAGGGAGATCTCCGGCTGCGAAAAGCTGACTACGAACAACAGGATGGAATTGACCGCTGTAATCTCGGCCCTCGAAGGTCTGAAAGTACCCTGCAGAGTGAGTGTGACGACGGATTCCAACTATGTGGTGAAAGGCATGACTGAGTGGCTGGACGGCTGGAAAAGAAACGGTTGGAGGAACTCGCAAAAGAGGGAAGTGATCAACAGAGACCTCTGGGAGAGGCTTCTCAAGGCGGCGGCCCCCCACGATATACAATGGTTTTGGGTCAAAGGGCACAACGGACATCCGGAAAACGAATCGTGCGATCGTCTCGCACGGAATGAGATCGTAAGATGCCGTCAGGAGCTGAGAGATGAAGAGACCTGAGCTGCTGGCTCCCGCGGGAGATTTCGAAAAACTCAGGACCGCCGTTCATTATGGCGCAGACGCGGTTTATCTGGGCGATTCCAGATTCAGCCTCAGGGGCAAGGCGGGAAATTTCAGTCCTCCGGAACTGGCGGCGGCAGTCCGTTATTGCCATGACAGGGGTATCAGCGTATATGTTACGGTGAACATTTTTCCTCACAACCAGGATTTACCGGGCATTGAAGAACATGCAGGCAATCTCAGGGATATCATGCCGGACGCGGTTATACTTTCGGACCCGGGCCTGTTCAACCTTTTCAGGAAAAAGGCGCCTGAACTTGACCTCCACGTCAGCACCCAGGCGAATATCACCAATTCGGAGGCTGCCAGATTCTGGGAGAACCTAGGGGCAAAACGGCTCGTCCTGTCGAGGGAACTGTCGATCGCCGAAATTGCAGAGATACGGCGGCAGACGAATATCGAGCTTGAGGCGTTCGTTCACGGTTCCCTGTGTATATCTTACTCGGGAAGATGCTACATAAGCAGCTTCCTGGCGTCACGCAGTGCCAATACGGGGCAGTGTACGAATTCCTGCCGCTGGAATTACGTACTTTCGGAGGAGAAGAGGCCGGGCGAATACTTCCCGGTGGTTGAAGACCATAGGGGGACTTATCTTATGAGTTCGAAGGACCTTTGCATGATCGAGCACCTCGCGCTGCTGGCCGAAGCAGGGATAGACAGTTTTAAAGTCGAGGGCAGGATGAAGGGGATAAACTATGTTGCCGGGGTGGTTAAAACTTACAGGGAAGCCATCGACAGTATGGTGCGGGGGAAAGATTATGAGTGCGAGCCCCGCTGGCTAAGGGAACTCTCCATGTTCAGCAGCAGAGGATATACGACAGGTATGCTGCTCGGGAAGCAGCCGGACGGGGATTATAATTCCGACGGCGAAGTTTACAGAATGAGCCGTGAGCTGATGGGGGTTGTCGTCGACGTAAGCGGGAATACGGCCAGGGTGGAGTTGAGGAACCGTATGGACGTGGGCGACCTTGTCGAATACCTCTCGCCGGGCCTGGAGGAGAAGGTTTTTCCGGTTGAATCGATGCGGGACGAGCATGGACTGGAAGTAGTTTCCGCGAGGAATGAAGGAGCAGTCTATATGAAGGTGCCCGACGGGGTAAGGATAAACGATCTGATCAGAACGAGGAGGGACCGCCGGCAGAGCGGGAAACAACCCGGGGCCCCGGCCTCCGGCGGAGGGGCGGCACTGTACGGCAGTACTGGGGAAGACGATGGGTGATTTCACCAGCCGTGCATCCCGGACCGATGAACTCCTGACATGCAGGGCCTGCGGCTCCTATCTCAATAAAGGCGAAGGTTTTCGGTGCCCGCGATGCCGAAGGACGCCCCTTTGCCGAAACCACAGGGTCCCGGGCAGCCGGGAGTGCGCCGGATGCGTAATGGAGACAAAAACCAGGGAACTCCGCGATTTGAAGAACCAGGAGCAAAGCATCAGAAATTTCCTGCGATTGACACAGTTTCTGTTCCTGGTATTCGCGATCCTGTTTATATCCTCAAAGACCGGTTTTGTTGAAACACTGGATTTTCTCAAAGATAGTATTGTCATGGAAAATCTCGGGTATATCGGAGGTTTTTCCGTTGCCGGCTATATAATATTTCAAATTATCCGGTATAATCAAAAGAGCAGGATCAGTGAGCTGGAAACAGGGATAAATGAGCTGAATAAGAAAGAGCTCAGAAGGCTGGTCAAGTAAAATCAGGTGGAGCCAAAAAGAAAAAGAAAGATACTCGTAGTAGATGATGATAATGCGGTGAGGGACCTCTTTGTCCGTACTCTCGAACCAGGCGGGTTCGAGGTGGTGGCGGTAGAAAACGCGGACGAAGGGATAGAGACGGCCAAGCAGATCGAACCGGACATTATTTATTTAAGTCTTCTGTTCCCCGAATCCAATGGCCTTAAGGTGGGTAAGTCGTTGCATTCGGTGGAACGATTGAAAGAGACACCGATCGTGGTGCTGATATCCTATCGTGGGGAACTCGACCCTAAATATACGAAAACCATAGGAATTGTGGACGTACTCGTAAAGCCTCTGAATCCCTCCGGTATCCTTGCAATGACAGCCAGGCTGCTTGGGGAAGAAATTTCGTCCGATGCCGGGGAACCGTCACGTCTTATCCGGGAGGGAGAAGATGGCCCCGGTGCAGTTGAAAAGGCCGCCCTTATATCAGCCGGAAGCAGCGCTGAAAGCATGTCTGAAGAGTCCGAAATTCCGGCTGTAAGCGAGGAACAAGAGATTGCCGGAGAGGCGGAAGGGATCGAAGATGCAGATCGCCGGCCGAGTCAGCCTGGAGAGTCCTCCGCGGAAAGGGACTGGGATGAGCCGGCTTTCACGGCTGAATATAAAGAGGACAGAGAGGACCGAGTTCCTGCGGATGTCCGGGACGTAAAGGAAGACGACGACATACGCCGCTTCCTGTCGGAGGAGGAAAGTACGCCGGGAGAACCCGGGGAAATGGCGGACGCGGGGGAAAGCCGTGATTCTGAGGGGCGTGGGGAGGCAGGAAACAGGCCGGCAAGAAAATACATACTCGTTGTCGCCCTGACTCTGTTGGTGGCGGCGGTGGTTTTTGCCGCCCTTCAGGCGGGCATCCTCCCCGGCAGCAATCCGGACGGAAGAGTTTCGCCCGAGGTCGTCAAAGAGGCCCCCGTAAAAAAGGAGCCGGCCAGGGAAAACGTACAGCCCGGAAAGGTGGAAGAGAGGGGCAAGACAGAAGATGTTAACCCTTTGCGGGAGAGCCCGGCTGGAAAGGGCCTGTCCGCATCTCAGCCCCCCGCTGAACGGAAGGGAATGCCGGCTGCCGACCGGTCCAGCGCTCCGCTTCAGAGAGAGACAAGTGCGGTTAACGAAGGGCTGAAAGAACCTAAGGCCCTCAGGGGGCAACGGAAAGAAGTCTATTCGGTTCAGGTTGGGGCATTTGCAGAAGAGGGCAACGCCGTCTCGGTTGCAGAAAAACTAAAGAAAAGGGGCTATGACTCTTTTGTGGAAAAAAGGCGCGGCGCGGGACTCCACAGAGTACTCGTCGGCAGGTTCGATGATTACAAAAAAGCTCGCAGGCAGTCGGAGGTCCTTTTGCAGAAAGATGGCATCAAGTCGATCATATACCGTCACTGAGCTCTCAGTACCTGGCGTAATCGGGCCTGCTCTCCTCTTTTTTTCAGAATGAAGTTATTTTTTTCAGGCATAGGGGGCAGCGGTGTGTCCGCCCTGGCAGGGTTCCTTGCCGGCATGGGACACAGGGTCTCAGGCTCCGACCGCCTTTTTGACATGACCCCCGGCACCAGGCTCTGCAGGAGGCTGAGTTGCGGGGGGATAGAGATCGTCCCCCAGGACGGCGGCGGCATTGACAGATCTTTCGATTTCGCGGTATTCAGCACGGCCGTCGAAAGCAATAATCCTGACCGTGCAAGAGCCGCGGAACTTCGGCTTCCCATTAAGACACGTCCCGAATACCTTGCGGAAACTGTCTCGCAGTTCAGGACCATTGCGGTAGCGGGCACCAGCGGGAAATCTACCACCTCCGGGATGCTTGCATTTCTTATGGAGCGACTGGGGATGGACCCAGGTTTCATAGGGGGTGGGAGGGTCAAGGACTTTGTGACGGAAAGAAGCGCCGGCAATTACCTGGCAGGTCGTTCCGGCTTGCTCGTTATCGAGGCCTGCGAGTCGGACGGTACTATTGTTCATTACAAACCTGCTCATTCGATAATCCTGAACCTGAGTCTGGACCACCATTCAATCGCCGAGACGGCTGTTATGTTCGAAAAACTCCGGCAGAACACGTCGGGGTTGATAATTGCCGGAGGGGATGATGAAAACATAGCCGGCCTCGGCCTGAAGGAAACCATAGACTTTTCCATCGACCGGAAGTCTTCTTATAAGGCCGAGAATGTTGAATATTATGACTTCAGTACCGCCTTTACCGTCCGGGACCGGAAGTTCACTGTGCCGCTGCCGGGAAAACACAATCTCTATAATGCCATGGCCTGTATAGCCTTTCTGTCTGAGTTCGGTGTCCGCCTTGAGGATATTGCCGGGGTCCTTCCGGGTTTTTCGGGTATAGAACGAAGGTTTGATATACACCTGAACGATGCGAATTATCTGGTCGTAGACGATTACGCACACAACCCTCACAAGATATTCAATCTCATGCTTACGATGAAACGGATAAGTGGGAGCGTTTGTTACATTTTCCAGCCCCACGGATACGGCCCGACCAGACTTATGAGAGAAGGATATATAGAGACGTTCGTCGCGAACCTGAGGTCATCGGATCATCTTTTTCTTCTCCCGATATACTATGCGGGGGGGACGGCGGCCAGGGACATTTCGAGCCTGGATATCGTTGCGGCGGTTAAAGAGGCCGGCAAGCCGGCAAGTCTGATGGAGGCGCGTGAAAGTGTCTTCGATCTTCCTGGAAAATGGGGGAGCTACGTCATCTTCGGTGCCAGGGACGATTCGCTCTCGGATTATGCAGAAGAGATAGCATCGAGGCTCGGTCAGGGAGGGCTTCAGAGGTCTGAGCCCAGGAGTTAGCCGCCTTGTGAAATTAATTCCCGCGGCCAACGGGAACATAAAACGTGCCTTTTATGCCTTGGTGGAAGCCTTGGCCTCAAGACCCAGCCGGAAGAAATTATACTGTATCCTGTCGCACCATTTGACCGTAAACTGTTTTGGTGCAGCCCAGATGTCCATGCATTCGATTTCAAGGACAGTCCCGGGTTCGAGTTCTCTCTGGGAGAAGAAACCGAGGCCGTTCTCGCCGAGATCGGCTGTCGTACCCTCGCCGGCAACCTTCCTGCCATCAGAAGTCTCTTCAGTCCCGGCATATTTGACGGGAACTGAAATTGAGGCTCTCTTTTGTTTCCTTTGATTTTTAGGCAACTTTCTTATCATATGGCCCCCCCTCTTCGGGTCGGTTAATAAGCGTATAACACATTATACTGCAATATCCCGGCCTTGAACAGTCTGCCCGAAAACGATGACAGACCGCCAGCGGCACACCGGACCATAAACCCGATCATTGCTGAAAACTGAAGTCTCAAATGTCAACAAAATCCACGGCCCCCAGGGTCAGGCGTGCTGATCATTTTGCCGGGGGCACCGGTCGCGGTGGATAAAGTCTTTCGACGTCTCCCAGGATCTCTTCTTTGAGTTTTGTGATCTCTTTCTTGAACTCTTCACTGGCCAGCATTTCAGCGGGCAGTTCGTCAAACCTCCTGCTGATTGTCTCATGCAGCATATTGGTGACGCTCCTGACCTGCTCGTCTATCGACTTCTGGGTGTTGACAGTGGCGTCGATGAGGCGTTCGAGCTGGTTGTTGCTGACAGCAAGTTTCTGGTCTATCGAGGCCAGCGAAACAAGCATCTGATCGAGCCTGTCGGCACTTTGTTCTGAAGAGACGGCGGTGAACTGAGAGACATCCATGAGTTGTCCCTCGCATGTCCCGGGGACAGCTACATCCGACGAAGGCACCCACCGGCCTACACAAACCTGGGGCCCAAAAGCGCCTCTCAGAAATGTATATCCTTTGGCCCCCTGGGCTTCGGAGCGGACCGGCGATGCTCCCACGACGAAAAGTCCCAGACAGATTACGGTAAGACAAAGCCATCTTTTCATATTGTTCCTCCTCATCGTTGCAACAAAAGACAGCGATAAAAACAAAGTCTTCATCCGGGACAAGTCTTCCCTTCCGCGTACACATGAACAACCCCAAAGTTCCTGAATCCTTGCCCATCGGCACCGACCGGCAGCAAAAAAGCTTCTTTCGGTTTACAGAATATTTATATCACAGAATGGACGACATGTCATTCAGCCAAAGCTGGGTTCCCGTCCAGAGGTTGTCCCCTGTTGCCTGCCCCATAACCTTCTGCTGCGGTCATTAAGGGAGAGTCCTGTCACATCGTCTCGACCCGGTTCCGGCCTTTTTTTTTGGCTGTGTACATCGCGTCGTCGGCCCTCCTCAGCAGGGTGTTTTCCGTATCATGCTCTACGAACTGAGTTACTCCAAGGCTTATCCTTACTGACTTAACCTGGTCGAAGTTGAAGTTTTCCACTGCCGCCCTTATGCGCTCTGCCAGGTCTGCTGCTCCCTCCAGGCTCGTGCCGGGTGTAATGATGATGAACTCTTCCCCACCCCACCTCACGAGGGAGTCCGTCTCCCTTATACTCTCTTTTACGATACCGGCTACTGTCTTCAGCACATTATCGCCAGCGACATGGCCATAAGTGTCGTTCACTTCCTTGAATCGGTCTATGTCAAGTATTATCAGGGACAGCAGATGGCCGTATCTCCTGACCATTTCAATCTCCTTCCTGATGATTTCTTCGAACTTCAGTCTGTTGTATGTTTGTGTGAGTCTGTCTGTTGTGGCGAGTATCTCCAGCTGCCTCTCCAATTGTTTACGCCCGGTTATATCGAGCATCATGCCCAGTAATGTTTCTCCGTCGAGGGTTGCACTGAGAAGCATATTCTTCGTATTTCCGGATTTTGTGAGCGCCTCGAATTCGAAATTTTGGACCTGTCCGTCTTTTTTTAGGCGTTCAATCAGTATCTCCCGGTCCTTCGGGTTCTTGTAAAGCTCTCCCACACTCCCGTCACGGGCCATTTCCTCCGCCGAATCGTAATCGAGCATTCTGGCCAGCGCCTTATTTGCAAATAGGAGTTCTCCGGCGATGGTGGATTTGTAAATCCCGACGAGAGCGTTATCCACAAGTGTCCTGTACCTTCTCTCCGATTCCAGGAGCGCAGTCTCGAACTTTCTTCGATCCGTTTCGGCTTTCTTGAAGTCCAGAAGCTGACGGCGCATCTCAACCAGGTCATTCAGAAGTTCCTCTTCGGACTTATTTTTGTCGCCCATAGCTGCCCCTGCGGCCCAGCCCGCATTCTCCGCAGGTTACTTGAAGGTTAAGGCAGGCCACAGGGTGGTTGAACATTGGCCCCCGCATTTATCCCGATCTGTACGGAAAAAACAGTTCGAAGGCTGAACCTCTGCCAACGGCACTCTCGACCCTCATAAAACCACCGTGACCTTCGACAATCTTCCTGGTGATAGGGAGACCAAGCCCGGTTTCCGTCCCGTCAACTTTGGTGGAGAAAAAAGGTTCGAATATCATCCGGATCTTTTCTTCCGGAATGCCCGTGCCGGTATCGGCAATACTCACCTTTATGTAGTTTTTCCCGTTTACAAAGTCTTCGGTCGTTGTTGCCGTGAGTGATCCTCCTTCTTTCATGACGTCTATCGCGTTGGATATGAGGTTGTTGATTGCCTCCCTGACCTGTTTCCTGTCTATGTACAGCGGAGGGACGGTGTCCAGGAAAGCTTCGGGCAAGATCGATTTGTTTTTGAAGACATCACTGTAGACTTCCAGGCACTCGCGCACTATGGCATTGATATCATGTCTTTCTCTCTGGAGGAAGGCATTACTCGAGAAGACGAGAACATTCCTGAGCAATTCCTCAAGTCTTTTAGCCTCGAGGGAAATCAGCTGCAGGTATTCTTTTTCCTTGATACCCGGGGACAGGCTTCTTTCAAGCCTCCTGGCAAGCCCGCCTATTACCGTGATAGGGTTTCTTATCTCGTGAGCGACACTGGCTGTAAGCCTGCCGAGTGCGGACAATTTTTCATATTCAATCAGCTTTTCCCGGTATTTCTTTTCGGCCTTTTGAAAATCGCTCCTGGACGCCTCAAGCGCATCGATCTTTTTTCTCATTTCCATGAGATCATGGATCAGTTGCGCTTTTGTTTTCTTGAGGTCCCCCATGAAATTACCGGGCAGCACTTTCCCCCCTTCAATATCCTTCTATACAGTATATATAATTTTTTCAAGGGATTCAGTAATGAATTGCCGGATTCAGGCATGATCCAGGGGCCGCCGATTCACGAAAGGGGAAAGATTCCCGATCAGGTCCGGGACTAAGGGGGCTTTGGTCTTTTCTCTCCGGCCCCGGCGAAGCGGGAATATGCCGGCATAGTGAGCCTTAAATCCCTTTCCTTATAATTATCATTCCAGCTGTCTTGCCTGTCTGCCGGCAGGCAGGTCCGGAATCTTTCAGGAGGATTGCGAGCAAGTCCCTACCAGTGCCGTTCATACTCTTTTTCCGGGGAATTTCGTTGCTATTGCATTTATGTAAAGAAAAGAGTTGGACACACTGCACTAGTAATGCTTCTTCAACTCTATGAGAACCTGTTTGGCGACATTCTTAAGGGTTTCGAAAACACCGGTGCCAAGAACGGCAACTGCCTCGAAGCTGGGGGTATTTCTGGGATTGAGCAACTTATTCATATTGTCCAGAGGTGCGACGTTCGTCAGGTCCCTCTTGTTGTACTGGACTGTAAAGGGGAGCTTCGTCAGCTCATATCCCTGTTCGGCAAGGTTTATGGCCAGGTCATCCAGACTTTCCATGTTTGCTTCCATCCGTTCCACCTGACTGTCGGCAACGAATACCACGCCGTCTACCCCCTTCAGGATGAGTTTCCTGCTGGCCGCGTAAAAGACCTGGCCCGGGACGGTGTAAAGGTGAAACCTTACCTTGAAGCCCTTGATATCGCCGAGAGCAAGCGGGAGGAAATCGAAGAAGAGGGTCCTTTCAGTCTCCGTTGCCAGGGAGATGAGTTTGCCTTTCTGTTCCGGGTTCGTTCTTCTGAAAATGTATTGCAAGTTCGTCGTCTTGCCGCACAGCCCGGGACCGTAGTAGACTATTTTGCAGTTTATCTCGCGAGAGGAGTAATTTATAAAGGACACTTACTACAGTACCTACCTGAAAAGATTATCGATATCTTCATCACTGATTTCTGCAAAAGGCGACTCGTCAAGCCTGCTTTCGCTCTTTTCCTTCTCTGACTTGTTCGTTATCTCGTCAAACATCTTTACCAGCGTCTCCGAGGCCTTCTTGACACGCAGCCGAACGAGTCCGAGTGAGGACCTTTTGTCAAAGATTACGACCAGTATCACTCTCGTGCCGATGAGAGAGATATGGATATTGTCCTTTTCTCCTTCGTGGAAGAGTATCGTGAATTCACGCTCACCCAGCAGGCGCGCTATACCGCCTGTGGCGGCGATATTTCCGGCTGTGAGCGAGGCGAGAGAAGTTGTATCCAGATCGTGCGTATCGCCTGCGGTGGCGATCAGCTGGCCGTTTTTGTCGACAAGAAACACGACCTTTGCATTTGTCTGAATATAAAGCTTCTGGAGTTCATTATCGATCTTGTTGAACTCCTCTTCGTACATGACGAGATCGGAAGCGCTCATAATACCTAAAAAAATATCACAAGTGGAGACCCTTTATCAATCATTTTTTGCTTTTTGGCGCTTTTTTAGAAAGAATCTTTGCCCGAAAGCCTTCTTCACCGGCACATGTATCAGAGAACCCTTAATTAAACCTATCGAGACCGTATGCGCCCGATTATTCGGAAAATCCATTACGAGACCCTCTTGATAGAACCCGAAGGTGCGAAGGCTTACCCCTTCGATTTCGCAGGTCACATCCTCAAAGTCGACTGACAGTCGGGAAGTTGAAGATTTCTTGAGTTTTTTCTCCCGGAATTCCTAAGTGACTTTATTCCCTGTAAGTTTGACTAATTTGGACAGGTGATTTATAGTTATTCCTACTATGGCACAGAGTATGACGGGATTCGGCAGTGCCGAGAAAGAGGGCTGCCGGGTCGAAATCCGTTCGATAAACCACCGCTTTCTTGACATCTCCATGCGCGTTCCGGCGTTTTTGAACCAGTTGGACATACCCTTCAGAAATATGCTGAGAGAACGATTTTCAAGGGGAAAGTTCGACATTTCGGTAACAGTCTCTTCGAATGCCGTCATCGACTTCAGCGTTGACAGCGACTTTGTCCGCAAGATATACGGTGTGTTTAAGTCCCTGCAGAAAGAGCTTTCGATCGGTGGACAGATAGATATTAATACCATTGTGGGCCTTCACGGGATGTTTATGGAAACGAAACAGACCGTGGATATGGATATGGTGGCGGGAGTTTTCAGAGATGCGATGGAAGACCTTTACAGGATGAGGGTGAAAGAGGGCGAAACGCTGGTTGACGAACTGGCGCCCATTGTTCGATCCATCGGAGTCATGAACGAGAAGATCAAGGGCCTGGCCGGCAGGGTTACCCTGGATGCCAGGGACAAATTCGCCGAGAGACTGAGGGTGCTGCTCGAAGGGCAGGAGGTCGATTCTGCCAGGGTGCTTCAGGAGGCCGCGGTAATCGCCGCCAGGCTTGATATCTCGGAAGAGATCGCGCGCATAGAAAGTCATGTCGGGCAATTCATGGAAATACTCGCATCAGGTGATATAATAGGAAGAAAGCTGGATTTTATGCTTCAGGAGCTGAACAGAGAGGTGAACACCATTGCTTCCAAATCGATCGATTACGAGATATCCCGTATCACCGTGGATATGAAGACCGGGATCGAGAAGATCAGGGAGCAGGTGCAGAACATGCAGTGAAAGAAGTTATGTTCCGGTGTAAATATTTGTTTTCATGAGGAGCACACATGAGGAAGGGTGAATTGGGCGGCGTGTTGGTCAACATCGGGTTCGGGAATGTGGTTGCGGCCTCCAAGGTTGTCGCTATTGTGACGCCGGGTTCCGCCCCGATCAAGCGCATGCGCGAGGAGTCCAAGAAAGAGGGCAGGCTGGTCGACGCGACGCAGGGCAGACGCACTCGTTCGATCATCATAACCGACAGTAACCACATTATCCTTTCGGCGCTGCAGGCGGAGACTATCACACAGAGATTTTTAGAAGGAAAAGGCGGCCTTGCCGAGGAAGACTAAGGGGAAGATGTTCGTAATTTCCGCCCCTTCCGGTGCGGGTAAAACGACCTTGTGCAACAGAATAATCCGCAAGGTGCCTGACCTCAGACAGTCGGTTTCCTTCACGACGCGTCAGCCCAGGAGAGGGGAGGTCAGCGATCGCGACTATACGTTTATCTCCGAGCCGGAATTCAAAAGGATGATCGGGGAGGGCGATTTCGTAGAGTGGGCGGTCGTACACGGCAATTATTACGGGACCTCGCGGCGTCGGCTCGAAGACATCATGGAAGCCGGGTCCGATGTGCTGCTTGATATAGATACGCAGGGCGCAAGACAGATCAGAGATTCCTATTCGGGGGGGGCCTATGTTTTCATACTCCCTCCTTCCATGGATGTGCTGAGGGATCGTCTCGAAAAACGCGGGAGCAATGCTCGTGATGACATGGAGCGGCGGCTGTCACGTGCGGTGGAAGAGATAAGAGACTATGGTATGTTCGATTATGTTATAGTTAACGACGTCGTAAAAGATGCGGTGAAAAGACTCGAATCAGTGATAACCGCTGAAAGACTCAGAAGCGGGAACATAGATAGAGTCTGGTTGGAGAGGAATTTTTTTGTTTAGGAGGAAGAAAAATGGATATCATATCGCTGCCTGTTGAATACAAGAACAGCGACGTCGACGGGAAGTACAGGCTTGTCGCCATCGCCTCGCAGAGGGCGAAGGACCTGTCGCTTGGCGCGGAGCCGAAGATACGGACCAAGTCGCACAAGGTGACCACCATTGCCATCGAAGAGGCGGCCAGCGGGGCCCTTGAGTTCCTTACAGGTGAGGAGGCCGTTGCGGCCAGGGAAGAGGCCGGCAAGTTCGACTACAGAAAACTCCTGGAGGACAGGAGGAGATTGGCGGCCGGAGAAGACCTGAGCGAACTTGAAAAAGACCTCAAGGTCTACCTTCACGAACGGGAGTCTATGGATAAGAAGGCATTCGACGAACTCTTTACCGAAAAGAAAGAGGAAGAAGCTGAAAGATCCGAAGACGCTGAAGAGTAAATCAATAGTTCTGGGCATTTCCGGAAGTGTCGCTGCCTATAAATCGATTGACCTGACGAGAAGATTGAGGGATGAGGGCGCCTCGGTCACGGTTGTGATGACCGAGGCATCTCAGCGCTTTGTTACACCGCTTTCTCTTGAGGTCGCTTCGCAGAACAAGGTGTATACTTCGCTTTTCGATGAGCCCATGGCCCATATCGATCTGCCTTCCAGGGCTGACCTCATGGTCATCGCGCCTGCAACGGCGAATATTATTTCGAAGCTTGCCAACGGTATCGCAGACGACCTTCTGAGCACCTGCCTGTTGTCTTGCGGCTGCAAGATAGTCGTCGCCCCCGCCATGAACTGGAGGATGTATGAGAACCGCTATTTCCAGGAAAATCTCGGCAAAGTCACATCTTCCGGGGTGCTTCAGGTTGGTCCTGAAAAGGGCGGGCTTGCCTGCGGAGAGGAGGGGACGGGAAGGATGGCCGGTGTGTCTGATATCGTGGAGGCGGTCAAGGCCGAGTTGACGGTGAAGGACCTTGCCGGGGAAAAGATCGTGGTTACGGCGGGCCCCACGAGGGAATATCTTGATCCCGTGCGGTTTATTTCAAACAGGTCTTCGGGGAAGATGGGGTTTGCGCTGGCAAAGGCCGCCCGGGCCAGGGGGGCGGAGGTGACTCTCATAAGCGGGCCGACCGCGCTGAAGAAACCGTACGGGCTGAAGGTCATTGATATAGAGACGGCCGGCGAGATGATGGAATCGGTGAAAGAGGCTATAAAACGCGGCACATCCGTACTGATCATGGCCGCGGCAGTGGCTGATTTTTCTCCTGTTGAGAAGTCGGGCGGTAAGCTAGAAAAGTCCGATGAGATATCCCTGCCGCTGCGCAGGACCGATGATATAACGGCTGCCGCCGCCCAGATGGAGGGCAGGCCTTTTATCATAGGGTTTGCGGCTGAAACGGGAAGACACATCGAAAGGGCCAGGGATAAGATGCGGCGCAAGGGCATGGATATGGTCATTTTCAACGACGTCACTGAACCGGGCGCCGGGTTCGATGCGGACACCAATAGAGTGGTTATTATAGACCGCCAGCAGGAGAAAGTTCACGATCTCATGAGCAAGGATTCGGTTGCAGAAGCCATACTGGACAGGCTTGTCGAAATCAAGGCTTGACTTTATCAGGCTGATTTGATAAAAAAAAGTGGCGAGATTATGTCATTAAAGGAAATCGAGAAACTAAGAGAAAAAGTCGAGAAAGATCCCAATTCCAAACTTTTTGTCCCCCTCGCGGAGGAGTACAACAAGGAAGGAATGCTCGATGACGCCATACAGGTACTCCTGACGGGAATCGAAAGACAGCCCGGGTACATGAGCGCCCGGGTATCGCTGGGGAAGATCTACCTCGAAAAGGGTATGCCGGTCGAGGCCAGGGCCGAGTTCGAGAATGTGATTAAATCCATTCCCGACAACCTCTATGCTCACAAGAAACTCGCGGAGATATACCGGGACTCCGGCGAGACCGAGCTTGCGATCAAGTCGTACAGGATGATTCTGAGACTGAATTCGATGGATGAAGACGCCATGACCAGCCTGCATGATCTTGAGGCGGGAAGTCCTTATGGGGAGGCTTCGGAGCCGGTTGCGGGTGACCGGTCATCGGAGGGAGAAGACCTCCTCGAAGCGCACATCCATGAGGACCCTGCTGAAGATGTGGTGCCTGACGTTCTTCAGGGGAAGGACGTTGGTGACGCAGCGGCTGAGCCGGGGCAGGATGATGAGCTGAATGCATTCAAGGAGTCGCTTTTCGGGGGCGGTGATGCCGGGGACGATATGCCGGAGGAGATTATCGCTGAAGAACTGCCTGAAACAGAGACAACTGCGGATTCCGCCTTCGTGGCTGGAGACATCCCGGCGGAAGACGTGGCTGTTGACATGGATGAAATTTCTGTGGGAGACGAAGAGGTCATCCCTGAAGATATTTATGAGAGCGAAGATATCGTTTCAAACGTACCTTTTGCGGATGAGACGGCCGGTGAAGGTAAAAAAGAAGATGCGCGGGGAGTAGATTCTGACAGCATTGAAGCGGCGGACCGGAAGGTATCGGAAGGGGATTACGGAGGAGCGATCCGGATATATAGAAAGACTCTTTCGGACAATCCGGACGACAGAACGACCTTGCAGCGCCTGGAAGAACTTAGAAGCCTTCTCAGGATGCTTGGCAAAGGGAAAGAGGAATTGATAACCGGGCTGGAAGGCTTTCTGGAAGGGATACATAAGAGGCACAATGAATTTCTCGGACGTACTTAAGGAGAGTGTAGACCGCGTAGACGGGGCTGTTTCGGCCATGATCATTGCGGCCGACGGGATCCCTGTTCAGGAATATGTCTCGGAGAAGTTGATTGACCTTACGGGTCTTGGCGCCGAGGCTTCTGCCATGATCAGGGAAATCAACCTCGCATCCGAAAACCTGGGGCTCGGGGAAGCGAGAGAATTTTCCTTAATATCAGATATGTGCGGTATTATCATGAGGAAGATAAACGCCGATTATTATCTGGCCCTTGTGATCAAGCCGGAAGGCAATTACGGCAAGGGCCGTTTCGTCCTCAAATCCGCAATTCCTAAACTGGAAGGTGAATTTTAGAAAGGCCGTCAGACCGCTCGCCCCGTCGTGAAGGGCGAAGCGACTGCCCAGCGTCAACATGAAAATTCTTGTCATACACGGACCCAATTTAAACCTCCTGGGAATGCGGGAAAAGGGCGTATACGGGGAGGTTTCTTTCGAGGAGCTGAACAGCCGGATAAGGGCCCTTTGCTCCGAGCTTTCCGTCGAGGTTGAGATCATGCAGTCGAACGGGGAGGGCCGGATCGTGGATGCGATCCAGAAAAACGCCTATGATGTGCTGATCATAAACCCGGCAGCCTATACTCACACAAGCATCGCGATAAGGGACGCCATTGCTGCGGTCGGAAAGCCGGCGATCGAGGTCCATATCTCCAACATCTACAGGCGTGAAGAGTTCAGGCACAGATCATTTGTATCAGGGGTTGCCACGGGGCAGATCAGCGGGCTTGGAACAGAAGGTTATCTTCTCGCCGTCAGGGCGGCCCTCAAAATCGCGGGAAAATGAACAGACTGCGGGCTATAACGGATGCCCTTGATTCCCTGGGCATTGACGGGATGCTGGTCAGCAGTCTGCAGAACGTCAGGTATCTATCCGGATTCAGCGGCTCCTCCGCCTGCCTGTTGGTGACGCGGGAGAAGAAGCTGTTTTTCACGGATTTTCGTTATCAGGAGCAGGCCAGGAAAGAGACCAGCGGGTTCGATATCCTGATAGAAAAAGAGGAAAGGCCCAGGCTGATAACAAAAACGGCCCATGCCATAGGCGTGAGGGTGCTCGGATTTGAATCTGCGGTTTCTTACTCATTCTATAGATCGCTCCTTAAGAAGGGTTTCAAAATAAAGGCTGTCACGAATCTGGTTGAGGATTTGCGCCGGACCAAGGACCGGCGCGAGTTGGACCTGATCGGCATGGCTGTTGAGAGGGCAGAGAAGGCGTTCATTGAAGTGAGACCTTCGATAAGGAAGGGGGCTTCAGAACTCCGGATAGCTTCCATTCTTGAGGACAGGCTGAAGAAAAACGGGTGCGGCACACTGCCTTTTGATATAATAGTTGCCAGCGGAGCCAACGCGTCGATGCCGCATGCACGGCCGACTGAGAACAAGATAAAAGCCGGAGACCTCGTGGTTATCGACTGGGGCGGGGAGGCCGGAGGATATTTTTCCGATATGACAAGGACATTGCTGGTCAAAGGGCCCGATATTTCCAGGAAGAAGGAAATTTATGAAACGGTCCTCCTGGCGAATCGTGAAGCTATACGGTCCGTGCGGGATGGTATGCATGCAAGGCTGATTGACAAGACCGCGAGAGACATTATAATGAAAGCGGGATATGATGATTTCTTCGGCCACGGTACCGGTCACGGCGTTGGGCTGGACGTTCATGAGCTGCCGCGAATTTCCAGACTTGGAAGGGAGACAGTAAGATCGGGGATGGTCTTTACCATAGAACCAGGCATTTATCTGCCCGGCCTGGGCGGGGTCCGTATCGAAGATATGGTTGTCGCCGGCAGAAAGGGCTGCTCGGTCCTGACATCACTCCCGAAGGAGCTTGAAATAATACATTAGTTGCCGGCCCGTTGACCGGCTGGACACGGACAGGAGGAGCGATCATTGATTTCAACAAGCGATTTCAGAAAAGGCTTGAAATTAGAGTATAAGGGTGATCCATACGAAATAGTTGATTTTCAGCATGTGAAGATGGGCAGGGGCGGGGCGAACGTCAAGACAAAGATGAAGAACCTCAAGACCGGCGGGGTGGTAGAGGAGACGATAAGATCGGGCGAAAAATTTCCCACCCCCGAACTTGAAGAAAAGAAGATGCAGTATCTCTATGCGCAGGATGACCTTTACAATTTCATGGACCAGGAGACATACGAACAGACTTCCCTCACCGCCGGGCAGCTCGGCGATGCAAAGATGTTTCTGAAGGAGAATACCGAAGTCAAGATCCTGTATTACAAGGGCCGGCCGTTGAACGTGGAACTTCCCACTTTCATGGAACTGGTTATAGCGAAGACGGACCCCGGATTCAAGGGCGACACGGCGTCCGGCGGCGGAAAGCCGGCCACGCTCGAAACCGGCGCCGTGGTGAGGGTGCCTTTTCATATCAATGAGGGGGATACCGTCAAAGTTGATACGAGGACGTCTGAATATATAGAAAGGGTAAGATGATGGAACTTGAGGACTTAAAGAGCCTTATAGAACTTCTCAAGGAAACCGACATTACCGAGTTGCAGATAGAAAAAGAGGGTACCAAGGTCAGGATCAGGAGGGAAAGAATGTTTCCCTCCGTCGATATATCTCCGCAGAAGATGGCGTCAGCACAGGAGATCGTCGCCAGGGAAAAGGAGGAAGAGACGGGAAGGCTTATCACCGTTACCTCCCCGATTGTCGGAACTTTCTACCGCTCACCTTCTCCTGACGCGTCCCACTTTATCGAACCGGGCCAGCAGGTAAAGAAGGGACAGGTTCTCTGCATCATCGAGGCGATGAAACTGATGAACGAGATCGAAAGCGACGTTGACGGGATTGTGGTGAAGGTGCTCATTGAAAATGGACAGCCGGTGGAATACGGCGAACCTCTCTTCCTTATCGAGCCTCTATGAAACTCTTCAAGAAGATATTGATCGCTAACCGGGGCGAGATAGCGGTCAGGATTATCAGGGCGTGCAAAGAACTGGATATCAGGACCGTTGCCATCTATTCCGATATCGATAAAGACTCGCTCCATACGCGGTTTGCCGACGAATCAGTCTGCATCGGTCCTGCAAGTTCGGCGCAGAGTTACAATAACATACCGAGTATCCTGACTGCCGCGGAGATTACCGATTCGGAGGCTATTCATCCGGGGTACGGCTTCCTTTCCGAAAACCACCATTTTGCCGAGGCCTGCCTCACTTCGGGGATTACATTCATCGGCCCGCCTGCGGAGAGCATACGGCTTGGAGGCGACAAGGCAAAGGCGCGGCAGATCATGAAGCGGAGGGGCGTCCCGGTAGTGCCCGGCAGCGACGGGCATGTTGTATCTGAAGAGGCCGCGCTGAAGACCGCCAAAAAGATCGGCTTCCCTGTCATCCTCAAGGCCTCAGCCGGCGGCGGCGGCAGGGGAATGAGGATAGCGAAGGCTGAAGAAGAGCTGGATAAGTTCTACTTCATGGCGCAGAGGGAGGCACTTGCGGCCTTTGGCAACGGGGAACTCTACGTGGAAAAATTCATCCCCGCGATGAGGCATGTGGAGGTACAGATACTTGCGGACACAAAGGGCAACATTGTTCATCTTGGGGAGAGGGACTGTTCGATCCAGAGAAGGCATCAGAAGCTGATAGAGGAGTCGCCTTCGCCGGGTTCCACTGAAAAATTCAGGAAGAAAGTCGGCGAGTATGCGATCAAGGCGGCGAAGGCGTTCAAATACAGGAATGCCGGCACTGTGGAATTCATTGTCGACCCCGAAGGCAGCATTTACTTTATGGAGATGAACACGAGACTCCAGGTGGAACATCCTGTCACTGAGAGCGTCACTGGCATCGATATAGTCAAGGAGCAGATAAAGATAGCCGCCGGGGTCCCCATGGACCTGAAGCAGACTCAGGTGAAGATTTCGGGCCATTCCATAGAGTGCAGGATCAACGCCGAGGACCCGGAAAGGTTTATTCCCTCACCTGGGAAGATTACCTTTTTATCCCTTCCGGGCGGCCCCGGCGTGAGGGTCGACACCGCCGCTTATAACGGCTGCGTAATCCCTTCTCATTATGACTCTCTCGTGGCAAAACTGGTTGTGCACGGCCGGGACCGGAGCGAAGCGCTTGCGAGGTTGAGGAGAGCTCTGGACGAATTTATCGTCGAGGGGATAAAGACTACCATCCCATTCCACAAGAAGGTGCTGAACGATCCCGATTTCCTTAAAGGTGACTTCAATACCGGCTTCGTGGAGAAAATGGGCACGCCCAAGACTCCGGAGGAAAAATAAGCCCGCAGTCCGAGCTTTGTCGCTACAGTAAGTCATTGCGAGGTGGACTCTGTATCTGAACGGAATCTGTTTTATCACGGACAGAACCTGCTGTTCTCTTTCTCCTTATGAAATGTGCACGGCCGCCCTGAAGGCCGGGATAAAGTTCATCCAGTACCGCGACAAGGACCGGACGAGGCGGGATATATATTACGAGGCCGTCGGACTCAGGGAGTTGACACGCTCTTTCGATGCAGTGCTCATAATCAATGACCATGCCGATATTGCCCTTGCCGTCGAGGCCGACGGAGTGCATCTTGGACAGGACGACCTTCCTTTGAAGGAGGCCCGCAGGATAATGGGGGACAGGATAATCGGTATCTCAACCCATGGCCTTGCACAGGCCGGGGAGGCCCAGTCAGGGGGAGCGGACTATATCGGTTTCGGCCCCGTTTTCGAGACCCTTACAAAGGACGCAGGGGGTCCGAAAGGCATTGACAATCTCAGATTGATTACACAAAATATCACAGTTCCGGTCGTGGCGATCGGAGGAATAAACGGCGGCAATCTAGGGCAGGTGATGGACGCGGGGGCTGCCGCTGCGGCAGTGGCGTCCGCTGTATGCAGGGGTGACATAGAGGACAATGCGTTGCGGCTTGTTTCTCTATTGAAGGACAAATATCAGAAGCCTTAAAGCGCCCTGCGAAGCCTCGCAGGCTCGGGTCTTCTGCCGAATAAAGGGACTCTTTTTGGGAATTCGCGCAGCAGAAAGGTGTTGTCGACAATGGAAGGCAAGAGAGCAAGAGAAAGCGCCGTGACGATGGCGCAGGTGATGATACCTCTGGATGCCAACCCTGCGGGGAATGTCCACGGAGGTGTTATCATGAGGCACATCGACACTGCCGCGGCAGTCGCTGCGGCCCGGCACTCCAGGTCGAATGTTGTTACTGCGTCGATCGACAGACTCGATTTTCATCATCCTGTCTTTGTGGGCGACCTTCTGTTCTTCAAGGGGAGTGTGAACTTTGTAGGCAGGACTTCCATGGAGGTCGGCGTGAGGGTGGAAGCCGAAAACCTGCTGACAGGGGTGGTCGAACACACCGCGTCCGCCTACCTCACCTTTGTCGCGCTGGACGAAAATGGAAAACCCCGTGAAGTGCCGCCCCTGGTTCTTGAAACCGAAGAGGACGAAAGACGCAACATGGAGGCCGGAAAAAGGAGGGAAGTGCGTCTGGCGGAGAGAAGACAGGAGGCGAAGTGCCAGCTGGATCGGAAAAGCTGTGGATAAGGCGGGACCGCCGGCAAAAGAAGCCGGTCGGGACCTCTGACCCGCCTTGTTCCGCAACCCTGCGCCTGAAGTCTATGAATAAAGCGGATTAAAGTGTAGTTACGAGTTTTGCCGCAAGGTCTCCGATTTCCGAAGTGCCCATGCCCATCTGGCCCGCCGCGAGACTCTTTATGTGCTTGCCGGTGATTTCCATCGCCGTCTTCTCCACGGTCTTTCCAGCTTCCGCTTCTCCAAGGTGTTCAAGCATCATGCCCCCCGCGCAGATCGCAGCCAGGGGATTTATCACGTTCCTGCCCTTGTATTTTGGCGCAGAACCTCCGATGGGCTCGAACATGGAAACGCCTTCGGGGTTGATATTGCCGCCGGCCGCTATCCCCATGCCGCCCTGGATCATCGCGCCGAGATCGGTGATGATATCACCGAACATGTTGTCGGTCACGATCACATCGAACCACTCGGGGTTCTTCACGAACCACATGGTAGTGGCATCGACGTGGGCATAATCCGCCTTGATCCCGGGATACTCCTTTGCCACTTCATAGAATGTTCTTTCCCACAAATCGAAGGCGAAGGTGAGCACGTTTGTCTTGCCGCAAAGCGTGAGCTTGTTCATTTTGTTTCTCTTTTTGCAATATTCGAACGCATACCTGATACACCGTTCGACGCCCTTTCTCGTATTGATCGACTCCTGTACCGCAACTTCATCGGGGGTCCCCTTCTTAAGGAATCCTCCGGATCCCGTATAGAGCCCTTCGGTATTCTCCCTCACAACCACGAAATCGATGTCTTCCGGCTTCTTGTCCTTCAGGGGACAGTCCACGCCCGGATAAAGCCTTACGGGTCTCAGATTGATATACTGGTCCAGTTCGAAGCGCAGCCTGAGCAATATCCCCTTCTCCAGAACGCCCGGCTTTACATCAGGATGGCCGATGGCCCCGAGGTATATGGCGTCGTATTTCCCGAGATCGTCAACGGCACTTGCGGGCAGCACCTCGCCGGTGCGCAGGTATCTGTCGCCGCCGAAATCAAAATAATTGAGTTCCAGTCTGAAGTCAAACCTTTGCGATGCGGCATTCAGTACCTTGATGCCTTCTGCAACTACCTCTGGTCCTGTACCGTCGCCGGGGATCACTGCGATATTATAGGTCTTGGGCATATATTCCTCCTGAACAATCAAAAAATTCCATTATTTTATCATATCCCCGGGTTTCTTAGTACCACATATAGCCTCCGGATCCAGCGGGGGCTTTGTCCTGCACTGCACCATGACCATAATCCTCATATTTTGTTTTGCGGATTGGCCCGGAGAAGGACCTCATCAGGCGATCAGATCAGCCATAAGGCGCAGTTCCTTTCCTCATGAAGCAGCTTTTCGGAGGTACTGCCGAACAGAATTTCTTCCTTCCTGGACAAATTCCTGCGGCCGATGACGATCGTGCAGCTGTCCGTCTTTTCCTGTATGTCCAGTATGCACTCGGCTACGGAGGGGCAGTACCGGGCTTCGATCATTACGGTCACCTTGTCCTCCGGAAATCCGGAATGAATGAGGACGCGACGATAATTCTCCATCATGCCTATCGCGGCGGTCCTGCGTTCGGCGACCCATTTCCCCAGGTCCTCATCAGTAAAAAAATAGTCCTCCGCCGGGCTGGGGATGATATGCAGCAGAATGACAAGGAAGCCGGGAAGGCCGCCAAGGAAGTCTGCTACGTATCTCACCGCTTTTTCCGAGTCCTCTGAGCCATCTACGCCGATAAGGATACGGTTTTCCCTGTCACTTTTCATTTATCACCCCGGCCAGCCCTGATATTCTTACATCAGGAGCCCAGTTCATCATTCCCATTGCAAATGCAATGCATGTTAATTCTAACATGAAGCTTCACTGTGCGAATACCAGACAGACTTGTCCTGACGCGGCCGCACCAGGGCGAAAACGTACGGCTCCTATGCGCTTCCAAGGGGTGAAAGAGGTCTTTCTGCATATTTGCAAAGAGGCTCTCTGTGATACAATTAAAAGAAAGAGTGAGAATCTGGAGGGAAAATGGCCCGTCAATTTGCAAACGCCTCCGAATGCTGGAACGCTATACTTTCGGACGTCACGCTTAACAAGGGACTGCTTTGTGTGGTCGAAAATTTTGCGCGCACCAGCACGGCTCCGGCAAAAGTCTTCTTCGGTACCTCCGGCTGGAGGGGAGAGATCGGAACTGATTTTACTTTCAATAATGTGCGTATCGTTGCCTCGGCTATCATCGAAATGTTCAGGAGCGGAGACAGCTCCGTCATGGAGGCGATGGGCGTCTCCGGGCTTGACGAGATAAAGGAGCGCGGAGTCATAGTGGGGCACGACAACAGGATGTTCGGCAACGAATTTTCGCGGGAAGTCCTCGGGTTGCTGCAGCAGGCCGGTATAAAGACGTGGTATGCCGGAGAAGCTCCCACTCCCGAGTTTTCCGCCGGGATCGAGATGCTTAAGGCCGCCTGCTCGATCAATCTTACTCCTTCACACAATCCCGCGAACTATGCGGGATTCAAGTTTAACCCTTCGGACGGCGGTCCAGCCGGCTCTGAAATCACGGCAAAGATAGAGGAAATTTCTAACCGCATGATGAGTGCTGCTTCCGTTTTGCTGCCTGTAATGCCGCAGGATATCAAGAGGACCGACCTGACTTCACTTTACATCGAATATATCAAGGAAAGAAAAACACTGGATATCCCGAAGATCTGCAACTTCGTGCATGAGGCTGACTGTTTCATATGTGTGGACAATGTTCACGGCTCGACCCGCGGGCGTATTCAGAGGGTTGTCGGGGACACCGAAAAGATCAGGTACCTCAGGATTGAAGATAATGTGCTTTTCGGAGGCATTGCGCCTGAGCCGTCGAAAAAAAATATGGCCGGGGTCGACTCGGCGCTGAGGGCCAGCGGCGCGGGGCTTAAGCTTGGTGTGATCATGGACCCGGACGGCGACAGGGTCAGGTTTTCGGACGGTGTTATGCAGATACCGATGAACTATTTCGGGGCCATGGCTCTCCATTTTCTCCATGTGCATAAAGGCATCAAGGGGATTGTGGCGAAGTCGGTCGGAACGAGCAACCTGGTAAACGCGGTTGCCGGCAAGCTTGGGATACCGGTGCGGGAGACGAAGGTCGGCTTCAAATACTTCAGGCCTTATATGGTGAGGAATGCTTCGGAAAGGGCTATCGTAGTATTCGAGGAATCAGACGGAATATCTGCGTATAACCATACGCTCGAAAAGGACGCCATCTTCGGTTTCCTCCTTGCTGTCGAGATGTTGGCTGTTACAGGGAAAAATCTTGGTGAGTATCTCAGGGAAATTATGGAGGAATTCGGGTATTTCTATCCTGACAGGTCCGGGATAGCAGTCGCCCCGTCATTGGCCGGGAAACAGCTTGCGGAAAAACTTGCCGCCCTCAGTGAAAAATACCGCAGGGGCACTGTCCTGAAAATAGGAGAAAGCGAGCGCACCGTCAGTGAAGTGATCACCGTCGACGGTACTAAACTTATATTCGACGACGGTTCGTGGCTTATGATAAGGCCTTCGGGAACTGAGCCGAAAGTCAGGTTCTATATCGAATCCAGAACGGAGGAAGGCAAGAAGGCGGTCTTCGATACGGCCGAGAGGATGACGAAAGAGGCCCTCGGCATGGAATGAGTTCAGGAGGA
>JBJKOV010000133.1:0-15199 GCA_046707105.1 Thermodesulfovibrionales bacterium | reverse complement strand
ATTTCGCGCGGATTGTTATATAATTAAATCTTAATAGATATATGTCGTCGATTGTCCTGATACCTGCGCGATACGCATCCACCCGTTTTCCGGGAAAGCCTCTTACACTCCTGAAGGGCAGACCTGTTATTCAGCACGTGTACGAGAATGCACTACGCTCCCGCCTCTCCGCGGATGTCATCGTCGCAACTGACAGCGAAACGATCTTCGAAACCGTTTTGTCGTTCGGGGGCAAGGCTGTTATGACCTCGGGGGACCATGCCTCCGGCACCGACAGGATTGCCGAGGCGTCCGCTTCAATGGACCATGATATAATCGTCAATGTCCAGGGAGACGAACCACTGATAAGGGGAGAAATGATCGATGACGTGATATCCCTCCTGGATGACAGGACCGCGTCGATCGGCACCCTGGCGAAGAAGATCACGGTCTGGAGAGAAGTGTTCGACCCCAATGTCGTAAAGGTGGTCTTCGACGCGGAGGGCTTCGCCCTCTATTTTTCGCGGGCCCCGATTCCATATCACAGAGATCTGTTCGGCACTGAAGCGGGCAGGTACGGAAGTGCGGAGGGCATTCACGCGGACCGGAGTCCGGAGTTTTTCATCTACAAGCACATCGGAATATACAGCTACAGGAAGGACGTGCTTGCCGCGCTGTCCGCCATGCCCCCCACGATACTCGAAACAACAGAGCGTCTCGAACAGCTTCGCGCACTGGGAAACAATTTCAGCATCAAGGTCAGGGAGACTTTTTTGGAAACCATGGGGGTTGACACTCCCGAGGACTTGGAAAGGATAGAAAAATGCCTAAATTCATCTTCATAACGGGCGGCGTACTGTCGTCACTCGGCAAGGGCATTGCCGCAGCCTCGATCGGGGCACTGCTCGAAGCGGGCGGGCTGAAGGTAACGATCCAGAAGCTCGATCCCTACATCAACGTTGACCCCGGCACGCTGAGCCCCTTTCAGCACGGCGAGGTCTTTGTGACGGACGACGGGGCCGAGACGGACCTCGACCTCGGACATTACGAGCGTTTTACCCACATAAGGATGTCCCAGGGCAACAATTTCACGACCGGAAAGATCTACTATAACGTTATTTCAAAAGAACGCCGAGGTGATTATCTGGGCGACACGGTGCAGGTGGTGCCGCACATCACTGACGAAATAAAGCAGGCGATCAAGTCGGTCGGCGACAGTTACGACGTCGTGATAGTCGAAATCGGCGGTACCATCGGAGACATAGAAAGCCTGCCCTTTCTCGAAGCCATAAGGCAGATGAGATATGACGTCGGCCGGGAGAACGTCCTCTATGTCCATCTCACGCTGTTGCCCTATATCAAAACCTCGGGTGAACTGAAAACCAAGCCGACGCAGCACAGCGTGAAGGAGCTTCGCGCCATCGGCATCCAGCCCGATGTCCTCCTCTGCAGAACCGACAGGGTGCTGCCCCCGGAGGCAAAGAGGAAGATAGCGGTTCACTGCAACCTCGACGGCGACGCTGTCATCAACGCCATGGATGTTGAGACGATCTACGAAGTTCCGCTGGCCCTGAGCGCGGAGGGTCTCGATCAACAGATAGTCCGGAAGCTGGGTCTTCCGGCGATGCAGGTCGAACTGGCCCCCTGGAAGGATATCGTCAGGAAGATAAAGGAGCCGCGGCACGAGGTGACCATAGCCATCGTCGGCAAGTATGTCGACCTCAAGGATTCTTACAAGAGCCTCACCGAGGCGCTGATCCACGGCGGAATAGCAAATGACTGCCGCGTACACCTGAAGTGGATAGACTCCGAAGAGGTTGAAGTCCACGGTCCCACAGATTACCTTTCCGAGGCGGACGGCGTCCTGGTACCGGGGGGGTTCGGATACAGGGGGATAGAGGGCAAGATCGACTCCATACGCTACGCCAGGGAGAAGAAGATACCTTATTTCGGCATATGTCTCGGTATGCAGTGCGCCGTCATTGAGTTCGCGCGCAATGTCTGCGGTCTGAATGCCAACAGCTCGGAATTCGATCTCAACACACAGGCGCCGGTCATCTACCTCATGGAAAAATGGTACGATTTCCGGAAGGGAAAGTTCGAGGAAAGGACGGAGAGCACCCAGAAGGGCGGCACCATGCGTCTGGGCGCATATCCCTGCGTTGTCTTACCGGCCACCCTCGCCGCTGCCGCATACGGCCAAAAGGAGATTTCTGAGAGGCACCGGCACAGGTATGAGTTCAACAACGCATACCGGGGCAAGGTGACTCAGCTTGGCATGAGGATCAGCGGGGCCAGCCCGGACGGGGAACTTGTAGAGATCGTCGAGCTCGAGGACCATCCCTGGTTTCTGGGGTGCCAGTTCCACCCGGAATTCAAGTCCCGTCCGACGGAACCCCATCCCCTGTTCAGTGCTTTTATAGGGGCAGCCCTGAAGGAAAAGAGGTCTCTCTTCCCTTTCGCCGAAGAGCGGACGGGCTAAGAAGAGGCAATCTTGTGAGACTGCGGTAAGCCTTTTGACCGCGAAAAGCGTGCCTGTGCCGGCGTAATCATGCAGTAAAGGGTTTCTTTTTCAAGAAATCTTTCCTGCCCTTTCCTTGCCATGGGGAGGGACACCCTGCCGGCCGTTTTCACTTCCTGCCATAGCGGGACTTTGGTGTTATAATACGCAGTGGAACTGAACAAGCCTATGGAAATAACGATAAGCGACAGGATAGCCATCGGCGGCGGCCGGCCGCTCGTTATCATTGCGGGACCCTGCGTAATCGAAAATGAAGACGTGACTTTTCATACGGCGGAAAGACTGAGCGAAATATGCTCTGCGGCCGGTCTTCCGCTGGTCTTCAAGAGCTCCTTCGACAAGGCGAACCGCAGTTCACTGAACTCTTTCAGGGGCCCGGGAATCGAGCGGGGACTCAGGGTGCTGTCCGATGTGAAAGGCAGGTACGGCCTGCCTGTGTTGTCTGACATCCACTCGGCTGAGGAGGCCGGTCCGGCTTCGGAAGTCCTGGATGTTCTCCAGATCCCGGCCTTCCTCTGCAGGCAGACCGACCTCGTCCTGGCTGCGGCACATACCGGCAGACCGGTGAACGTCAAAAAGGGGCAGTTCCTTGCGCCGTGGGACATGAAGAACATAGTGGAGAAGTTTCTGTCGACAGGTAACTCAAAACTCTTCCTTACCGAAAGGGGTGCCTCTTTCGGCTACAACAACCTGGTCGTCGACTTCCGTGGCCTGCCGATTATGCGCTCCCTCGGCCAGCCGGTGGTTTTCGATGTGACTCACAGCCTGCAGCTTCCCGGCGGTAAGGGGTCCTGTTCCGGCGGCCAGAGGGAATTTGCGGAACCCCTGGCAAGGGCTGCCGTGGCGGTTGGGGTCGACGGGTTGTTCCTGGAAGTGCATCCGGAGCCTGAGAAGGCGTTGTGTGACGGACCGAATATGATCGCTCTGGATTCCCTTCCGCCCTTCCTGAAAACCATGAAGGCCTTCCATGAACTGACGCTCACGTCCGGAGGTGGTGCGTAACAATATGGATAATATGCTCGATATAGCCAGGAAGGTCCTGCAGACCGAAGCAGAGGCCGTCGCCGGACTTATCGAAAAGCTCGACGGTAATTTCGAGCGGGCGGTGAAGGTCATTTATGAAAGCAGTGGAAGGGTGGTGGTCACCGGGATGGGCAAATCGGGTCTCGTAGGGAAAAAGATAGCAGCGACCCTGGCCTCGACAGGCACCCCCTCCTTCTTCATGCACCCGGCCGAGGCGAGCCACGGTGACCTCGGGATGGTTACATCCCACGATGCTGTTATCGCTATCTCAAACAGCGGCGAGACGGAGGAGCTGGTCGGACTCATCCCCTTCGTCAAGAGGTTCAATGTCCGCCTGATCGCCATGACCGGCAATCCTCGTTCCACCATTTCGCGGGCCGCCGACGTCAGTCTGGACGTCTCGGTAAAAGAGGAGGCCTGCACGCTGGGCATTGTACCGACGGCCTCGACGACCGCGGCGCTTGCAATGGGCGACGCCCTCGCCGTGGCCCTCCTGATCAAGAGGGGGTTCAAGGAGGAAGACTTCGCCTTTTTCCACCCCAGAGGTGCGCTCGGTAAAAAGCTTCTGACGCGGGTTGACGACCTTATGCACAGCGGAGACGCGCTTCCGCTGATATCTCCGGACATGCCTATGACCAGGGCCGTTGTGGAGATATCGTCCAAGCGGCTGGGCGTCGCCGTGGTCGCCGATCCCGACGGGAAGACCCTTGGCATAATCACAGACGGGGACGTGCGGCGGGGCATCGAAAAGTGGGGCAAGACTTTCTTTGATCTGAGCGCAGTGGATGTCATGTCGAAGAACCCAAAGACCGTGGCGGTACACGAACTTGCCGCCAGGGCACTATCGATAATGGAGGAACTGTCCGTCACCGCCCTTGTCGTTCCCGATGAACATGGCCGCGCAGTGGGGGTGATCCATATACATGATATCCTGAGACAGGGGATCGCGTGAGCAGGGAAGGCCGTCTCAGCCTCTCATTGGCGGAGGCCGCCAGTAAAACCAGGCTCCTTATTCTTGACGTGGACGGCGTTCTCACGGACGGCAGTATCGTCCTGGACAACAACGGCAACGAGTACAAGTCATTCCACGTGCGCGACGGTCACGGCATCAAGATGCTCCTCCATGCCGGCATTGGGGTCGCCATAATCACGGGGCGTTTTTCGGAGGTCGTTGAAAGGAGGGCGCGGGAGCTCGGCATCACCGAGGTACATCAGAAATGCCTGGACAAGAGGGCCGCGTATGCCCGCCTCGCAAAAAAATATACCCTGTCCGATGAAGAGATAGCCTATATGGGCGACGACATCATTGACGCGCCGGTCATGGCGCTGGCGGGCCTGCCCATAGCCGTAAACGACGCCGATGAGGAGGTAAAAAAATACGCTCTTCTCGTAACGGAAAAAAGGGGCGGCCGAGGGGCGGTAAGGGAGGTAAGCGATCTGATCCTGAAATCAAAAGGCCTCTGGAAAAAGATCGTTGACGGGTACTTTGAAACTTAACGCGCCGACGGTACTCACTCTGAGCCGGATTTTCCTGATCCCCTTCTTCGTGCTCTCCGTTTACAGCCACCCTGTCCTCGGTGCTGCCGTATTCGGGCTGGCGTCTGTCACCGATTTCCTCGACGGCTACCTGGCCCGCCGCTCGGGACAGGTGACCAAATTCGGTGTGATCCTGGACCCGATCGCTGACAAATTCCTGGTCATATCAGCCCTGATCGTCCTCGTCGACATGGAAAGGCTTCCGGCATGGATAGCGATCATACTGATCGTGCGGGAATTCCTCGTAACCGCCCTGAGGGTGGTAGCCCTTTCGAGAGATATCGTGATACCCGCCGAGATGGGCGGAAAACTCAAGACAGGCGCGCAGATAACGGCAATACTCTGTCTTATCCTGACGGGCAGCATCTTCGACCACCTGCCCGTAGACCTCTATGATATCGGACGCGACTTTATCTGGGTCGCCCTGGTGCTCTCCGTCGTTTCAGCGATGAAATACACCTCGAGTTTCTGGAGACGGATTTGAATATATTCATCCTTGGCGCCATTGCCTTCCTTATCGGCTCTATTCCGACCGGCCAGCTGATAGCTGGAAGCATGGGCATTGACCTGCGAAAAAAAGGCAGCGGCAATATAGGTGCAACGAATGTCCTGCGCACAGCCGGCAAATGGCCGGCGCTTTTCACCCTGGCGGGTGATATGGCAAAAGGTGCCGCAGCCGTGCTGATCGGCAGTCACTTCGGGGCCGGTCCGGCAATGGCGGGATTTATCGGTTTGTGCGCCATATTCGGACATAATTTTTCGGTATTCCTGAAATTCAGGGGGGGCAAAGGGGTGGCCACAAGCCTCGGCGTTTTAGGCGTCTACTCTCCACAAACATGTCTTTTTACTATTATAATATGGCTGATGACAGCTTTTATCACCAAATATTCCTCCCTGGCGGCGCTGGTCGCCTTCGGCCTACTGCCTTTGAGCATAACCGTCCTGGATTCCAGGGAAAAACTTCCCGTCGCCCTTGTTATGACTGCGCTGCTGTTTATCAGGCACAGGGACAATATCTCACGCCTTGTCCGGGGGCTGGAAACGAAGGTGGGCGGTAAGTGATCAGACGGCTGCTTGCGATCTCTCTCCTTGCCTGCGTAGTCTTTCCGTCTTTTTGTCGTGCCGCTGAAGGTACGCCCGAGGCACAGCTGAACAGGGGCGTCAGAAATTCGGATGCCTGCGCCTATCACCTCATGGCGGAGGCCGGAAAGAACAAGCCTGAGGCACAGGGACTCCTGGAAAAGGCCGTCGCCTGTGCACCTGACCTACCGGCTGCATATTTAGCGCTGTCAAGGGCCAGTTTTTCATTTTCGGGCCAGGGCATACTTAAGAGCATCGACTACCTGATCCAGGGTATGACAGCATACTTCAGAAATTTCTGGTGGTCTTTTTTGCTGGCGGCCTCCCTGTTTTTCAGCCTTGTTCTTTCCTTCATTGCTGCTGTCGCTCTTGTCATCGTCACCAGGCTTGCCGCGGATGTCCCGCTGCTGACGCACGATATCTCCGAATCGGGGCCCAGGGCGGCGGTGCTGCTGGTCCTTCTCCTGATCGCATTTGCGGGGCCCCTGGTCCTGATAGGCGGTCTGCTGGTTCTTTTTTCCGTCTATATGAGTAAGCCGGACCGGATTCTGGTATATCTTTACCTCCTGTTTCTCCTCTGTTCCCCTCTCCTTTTTCAGACCGCCTCTGAATTCGTCGACGCATATTCATCGGGAAGTCTGAAGGCGATCGTACAGGCAAACGACTTCCAGGGCAACAGGTATGCCCTGTCAGTACTTGACGGTGATGACGACTATGACGCCCTCTTTACCTATGCCCTGGCGCTTAAGCGCGAGGGCCGCTATGAAGATGCCATAGCTTTGAACGAAAAACTCCTGAGGGAAAGGCCGGATGCGAGGGTATACGTAAATCTGGGCAACTGTTATATCGGCCTTTACAATTTTGAGGAAACCAGGAAATCGTATTTGGGCAAGGCCTTCGGTTATTATACCAAGGCGCTCGACGTAAGGCCTCTTGCTTCCGCATATTACAATATGTCCCAGGTCTCGAGGGAGCAGCTCGATTTTACCAGTGGAAACAACTATTACAAATCCGCCCTGGGCCTTGACAGGGACACTGTGGCACTCTACAGCATGGAGTCCTCCAGGAACCCCAACAGGTTTGCCGCCGATGAAACCCTCCGGGCACCGGCCCTGTGGAAATATATTCGCGCCCGCTACGGAAGAACATCGACTCTCGGCATGACGCCTGCGCCTTTAGTGCTCCTGCCTTTCCTCTCGCTGCTTCTCCTTGGGGTGTATTACCTGCTTAATACGCCGCTGAAGGAAAAGGCGTACAGGTGCAGAAAATGCGGCACCATCCTCTGCGCGAAGTGTGAAAAAAGCCTGGCGTGGGGCCAGATGTGTCCTCAGTGCTACGCCTCCCTTGTCAAGCTGGATGAACTCGATGTGAAGGAAAGGGTCTCGCGGCTGCTTACCATTTATAACCACGGTAGAAACCGCAGGAATACGATGAAGGTCCTCTCGTTCACACTGCCCGGCTTGTCACAGATATATGCGGGAAGAATGCTGTCCGGTTTCGCTTTTCTCTGGCCTTTCCTCTTCTTCGTTTCGCTGCCGTTGACGCAGTCGGTCTTTTCACCGGGCGGCCTGTCGGGCTCCGGCTTTTTCAGCCTGCTCGGGATCTCTTTGGCCGCGTTGCTGTGGGTGGCCGCTCAATTCATTACCAGACAGAGGATATCGAGGGGATGGCTCTAGAAGGCTCTCTGACAGATTTCGGTCTTGCCGACATCCTTCAGCTGATCTATTTTCAGCGGAAAACGGGTATTTTGACGCTTGAGGGCAGAATGGACAGCATCAAGCTGCTCTTCGTCGAAGGCAATATTACCGGTGCGGAATCCAGGAGGCGGAAAGAAGGCAACCGTCTGGGGAAAATTCTCGTTAAGAAGGGCCTGATCAGCGAGGAGGATCTGCGGACGGCCCTCGACGAGCATTGGAATACCGGGGGCAGACTGGGAAAAGTCGTGGCAGCTAAAGGGCTTGCAGAAAAAGAGGCGATCATCGATATCATCAAGGGGCAGATTACCGAAACCGTTATACAACTCTTCGGATGGAAACAGGGAACCTACGAATTTACTTCTCAGGGCGTGCCTGCCGATAAGGAGCTCTCCTTTTCGATCGATACTCAGCACATACTCATGGAGGGACTGCGCATACTGGATGAATGGTCCCTCATAAAAGGCAAGCTGACCATCGAGACTGTCTTCACAAAGAAAATAACGGAAAAAGTACCGCTCACCGCCGAGGAGGAAGAGATACTTCAATACGTCGACGGGGAAAACGACGTAAGCACCATCATAGATCTGACGTCAAAAGACAGCTTTAATGTTTCCAGAATACTTCTGGCTCTCGCCGAAAAAGGGATCCTCGATGCCGCCGAAGCCCTGCCGGTGGGCCGCGATATTGAACTTGAGGGAAAGGAGCGGGGCTTGCCGTTCATGAATTATCTGGCTCCGGCCGCAATCGCCCTTTCCCTTGTGGTTGCCCTTTCTGTCCTGTGGACAGGCCGGGGAGGCCATTTAAGGAAATTACGGGCAGCGGAAGAGGTTTCGGAACTCAGGTCGCGTATAGACACTTACAGGGTCGCGCACGGGGCATATCCGGACAGCATCGAACGCATGCCGCATGCCGTTGACCCCTGGGGGAGAGATTTCATCTACAAGGCATCGGGCGGCTCATATATACTCCGCAGCGCGGGCGCCGACGGCGTGGAAGGCACCCCGGATGACGTTTACTGAGGAACAGCGGGGGGCGTCGTTGATGAACGGATTGAAGCGTTACAAACGACTGACATGCGGTGAAGGAAGACAATGAAAAAAAGGTGTGTTGTTCTTCTTAGCGGCGGGCTTGATTCGTCGACCGTCCTTTCACTCGCCCTCGCGGAGGGCGGCAGTGCTTACGCCCTCAGCTTCGATTACAATCAGAGACACAGGATAGAACTCGATTCGGCGCGAAAGGTCGCCTCTTCCCTTGGCGTCGAAAAACACCTTGTGGTGAAGTTCGACCTGCGCGAGTTCGCCGGGTCCGCACTTACTTCGGACATTGAAGTGCCAAAAAGAGCGGCGGAGGGCACTGGGTACGGGGGGCTCACGGATTCCACTTTTCCACAATCAGATATTCCTGTCACATACGTCCCCGCAAGGAATACAATCTTTCTCTCCTTCGCTCTTGCCTGGGCCGAGGTAATCGGGGCCGGCGAGATATTCATAGGTGCCAATGCGATAGACTACAGCGGGTATCCCGACTGCAGGCCGGAATACCTAGAGGCCTATGAGAAGATGGCCAATCTTGCAACCAAGGCCTCTGTAGAGGGGACCCTTAGGTTTCGGATACGGGCGCCCCTGATAGCGATGAAGAAATCGGATATCATCCGGAAGGGTACGGAACTGGGACTTGATTATTCACTCACCTGGAGCTGCTATGACCCCCAGCCTGTTACTTCTCAATCCTTCAGACCCTGCGGGCGCTGCGACAGCTGCGTCCTGAGGCATAAGGGGTTTGCCGAGGCCGGTATCCGGGACCCCTTGACGAAGTAGAATGCGGACCTGTTCTCTGATATTATAGATTAACTTTTTAAAGGAGGGGGAAAATGGAAGAAAGACTCTCGCATGAGCAATTTGTCAGGAAGGCGGTCGTAAGCCTGAGAAAGGACGGGTACAAAGGCATCCATTCCGTTTATTCCGGCTTCAACGAGGCGTTCAAGAAATACTTCGCCGGCGAGAACCCTGTAGAGACGACCAACAAACTCGCACAGGAGGGAAAAATCATTATCCGGCCCGTCAAAGGCGGGGTGATGCTCTACCTGCCTGAAGAAGCGCCTGGTGCCAGCACCGCCGATGATACCCTGAAGAAGATGGGTCTGACCTAGTTTGGGTCCCGACGGTAAACAGAACCTTCTTTCGGGGCTGCCTTCTGTCGATGAACTGCTTAAGACCCCTGAATGCGTTCAGTGGCTCTCTCTCCATCGGAGAAGGATCGTAGTCCAGGCTGTCAGGGATGTTATCGCCTCCAGAAGGACCGAGATACTGGAGGGGCTGAGAGCTGATCCTGTTGGAAGCCTTGCCGCGGATATAGAAGAACGCATAGGGGAACTCTCTTCGTACAGCCTCGCTCCCGTTATAAACGCTACGGGTATTGTGCTGCATACCAACCTCGGCAGATCGGTACTCTCAGACAGGGTGCTCGATCATGTGAGGCGGGTCGGCGCAGGCTATTCCACACTGGAGTATGACCTGCGGGTCGGAAAGAGGGGCCAGAGACATACCCACACCAGGAGGCTCCTGCGGGAGATTACAGGAGCTGAAGACGCATTCATAGTAAATAACAACGCTGCCGCAGTGCTCATATGCCTCAACACCATGGCCGGCGGCAAAGAGGTGATCGTATCAAGGGGCGAACTCGTTGAAATAGGAGGCTCTTTCAGGATACCCGACGTAATGAAGGCAAGCGGCGCCGTACTCCGGGAAGTCGGCACCACTAACAAGACCCACCCTTACGATTACCGGGACGCCGTAAACGAAAATACCGCCCTGATTCTCAAGGTTCACCAGTCGAATTACAAGATAGTCGGGTTCACCGAGGACGTACCGATCGGCGACCTTGTCTCCCTGGGAAGGAAGAAGCAGGTGCCGGTTATGTACGACCTCGGAAGCGGCTCCCTCCTGGACCTCAGGAAATACGGAATCCACGGCGAACCCTCGGTCCAGGAGATTGTGAGATCCGGAGTGGATCTTGTTACCTTCAGCGGCGACAAGCTTCTGGGCGGCCCCCAGGGCGGAATCATCGCCGGCAAGGAGGCATACCTGGACAAGATCAGGAAGAACCCCCTTGCCAGGGCGCTGAGGATCGACAAGCTTACCATCGCAGCCTTTGAGGCTACTCTCATGGAATACATGGATGAAGAAGATGCGGCGCGGGAGATTCCTGTACTTCAGATGCTTTTCCAGCCTCCTGAAGAGATCGGTGCGCGGGCACGAAAGATAGCTGTCGCCCTGCGCGCAGCGGTAAGGGACGAACGTTTCGATGTGATAAAGAACTCTTCCAGGGCGGGCGGAGGCTCCCTCCCTGAGATGGAGTTCCCGTCATTCGCCGTTTCAATAAAACCTCAGCGAATGTCCGTCAATGAAATGGAATCGCGGCTGAGAAAAGGCTCGCCACCGGTAATCGCAAGGATCTGGGGAGACTCTCTGCTTCTTGACGCAAGGACGATCAGAAAAAGCGACATCAGGGGGCTCGTCAGGGCCGTAGCCGCGGCGCTTTCCACGACGCAGTAAAATCTTCCCGTGCAGATGAAGTCTGTCTATGAATTTTTGATACACTCAAAGGGGCTGTCATCCCCGCAAGTGAAGCGCGCCTGCCTGCCGGCAGGCAAGCCGGAATGACAAGAAGAAAGCTTTGCTCGATCAACCGGCGTTTATTTCGTGCCGCCGTTCAGCTTCTTCATCAGCACCGCCGAAAGAAGGAACTTCGGGAACTCCTCTTCCTTTACCTTCTTGTAGAATTCACATATCTCGCAATTTCTGTATTTCTGGGCAAAGGTGCCCTGGACGGCCCCTCCGCAGAGTGTGCCGGCCATTATCCAGCAGCTTCGGCCCGCGTTCCTGCCGTCGTGGACTGAGTCAAGCCTCCCGTCGGTAGTCGCCGGGCAGACCCCCAAGTCATGAACGTAAGCACCACCGGGCTCCCTTCCGCACTTCTTGAACTCCCAGCAGTTCAGCTTTTTATTTTGCGTCACCTCGTATTACCTCCGGAAAAGATTAAGATCCACCCGATCGTATCAGGAGAATTCATAACCGGCGGACATGCCGGACACTGCGCCGCAAAGTACTTTACAAAAAAAATGATCAAAACACAACAGCAAAAATATTATAATTGGGAAAAAACGGGGGACCTCATGCGCCATATCATTCTCGGAACAGCAGGACATATTGACCACGGAAAGAGCGCCCTTGTGAAGGCACTGACCGGAATCGACCCCGACAGGCTCAAGGAGGAGAAGGAGCGCGGAATCACAATCGATATAGGTTTCGCTGACATCGTCTACCCTGACAGCGATCTCACAGTGGGCATCGTCGACGTGCCCGGTCATGAGAAACTCATCAAGAACATGCTGGCCGGGGCAGGCGGCATCGACATGGTCCTGCTGGTGATTGCAGCCGACGAAGGGATAATGCCCCAAAGCCGCGAACACCTCTCGATCTGCAACATCCTCAAGATTAAATCCGGCATGATCGCGATAACAAAGTCCGACCTCGTGGAAAAAGACTGGCTGGAGATGGTCCGCGAGGACTTGAAGAGCTTCGTAAAAGGGACGTTTCTGGAAGACGCCCCGGTTATACCTGTATCATCGAAGACCGGGGAAAACATGGAAATGCTTAAGAAAGAGATCATGGAGCTGGCCCTCACTATAGCCCCTAAGCCCTCTGACGGCCTGTTCAGGCTGCCTATCGACAGGGTCTTCACGCTCAAGGGTTTCGGGACCGTCATCACTGGTACCGCAATATCGGGGAAGGTATCCCTGGATGAACCGCTGGAGATACTGCCGGCAGGCATCAAGACCAAAGTCAGGGGTCTGCACAGCCACGGCAGGGCAATCAAGACCGCGTCTGCAGGTCAACGGGTGGCAATCAACCTCCAGTCAGTCGAAAAGGACGACTTGAACAGAGGGGATGTTGCCGTCACCTCGGACAGTTTCAGCCAGACAAAGATCCTCGATGTGTTTATCGAACTGTTGAAGGACGTGCCGGCGTTGAAGGGCAGGAGTCTGGTCCATTTCTACACCGGCACGTCTGAGACCGTCGCCAGGGCGGTACTTTACGGCATGGATGAGCTGAAGGCCGGCGAATCATGTTACTGTCAGTTGAGATTGAAAGACCCTGTCATAGTCCTTTCGGGAGACCGTTATATCATCAGGAGGTTTTCCCCCCTTGAGACGCTCGGCGGCGGCGAGGTCCTCGATCCCTCCCCGCCGAAGAGAAGGAGGAAAGAGATCGTTTCCGGCCTCGAAGTCTTTCATACGGGAACTCTCGCCCAAAAAATTTCTCTCAAGACAGAGAATGCCCAGACAGAAGGAATGTCGGTCCAGAGTCTCATGGGCTGGATCAATGCCGGAACCGGCGCTGTCTCTGAGGCACTTAAAGGGCTGATAAAATCAGGGGAGATCCTGCAATTCGAAGATGTCCTGCTTCACAGGAAGTCACTTGCCTCCCTGCAGAAGGGCATAATGGGGCTCATCAGAACCTTCCACGAAAAAAACCCTCTGAAGCATGGAATGCCGAAGGAGGAAGTGAGGAACCAGCTGAGAATAGAGCCGAGGATTTTCAATTTCATATTGTCCGGCCTGGAAAACGTCGTCACCGAAAAGAACCTCCTGAGACTGAAGGAATTCAGGATAGCGCTGACAAGCAGTGAAGAGACCTTTAAGACAAGAATCGTTGAGGCCCTCGAAAAAGGCGGCTTTCAGCCCCCATCCAGGGAGGAACTTGCTGCTGAGCTTCAGATGGACCAGAAACATATTTCGGATATTCTTACCATCCTGGCGAAAGAGGGAAGCACGGTCAGGATCAGCGAGACCTTCTCCGTCTCCGGAAAGGTCTATCAGGAGATGATTGCCAGGCTCAGAGGTTTCTTCTCAACAAAGAAGGAGATGACGGTTGCCGATTTCAGGGACCTCCTCGACACTACCAGGAAGTACGCACTGCCTTTCCTTGAATATCTTGACTCTCACAAGGTAACCCTCCGGACGGGAGATGTCAGAAAGTTGTTACTCAAAGAATAAGAAAAATAGACTTCTTTTGAGTATCCCGGAATGCGGTCCCGCGTATGGAATTTCACAGGCTGTTATTCTTACTGTCTTTACTGTTTTAAATATTTAAAAGAATAGTAGTAGACGTAGGTGGTGTTGAAAAGTAAAAAATAGAGGTAAGTTATTAATTTAACAGAATAATTTTCTGTTATAACCCTGGGGGAAAGTCGTCCTGGATACAAACAGAAGGAGAGTCGGTAAAAACTTCACAGGATACTGACATCGGGGCCACATGGATATTGTCTGGAATATGGAATTGAGCTATAATAACCTACCTTCCAACCTGAAACTTACTAACAATTGTTGGTAAGTTGTTAATAAAGGCATTTATGACTGAGATGACTATAGAAGAAATCTGGAACAGGAGTCTTTCGAAAATCGAGGGGAAAATAGGCGGCAGCGTATTCGATCTCTGGTTCAAGCCGATCAAGCTGGCCCATATAAAGGATAATACTGCCACTCTGGATATCCCCAACAGGTTTTTCAAGGAATGGATAGAAGACTCTTATCCGAATATCATCCGGGAGTCCATGGAGGCTGTGGTGGGCTACCCTGTGAATCTGAAGTACAGGATAGAGGAGAAGCTTGCCAACACGCAGAAGAAAATAAGTGATAAACTTGAACACAGAAGGACAAGGCTGGCAAGCAGGGGGATCTATCTCAACCCGAAATATACCTTTGAGAATTTCATCACCGGTAACAGCAACCAGTTCGCCCATGCAGCGGCAATAGCGGTGGCCGAGGCGCCTGGAAGGACCTATAACCCGCTTTTCATATATGGTGGTGTCGGACTCGGAAAGACGCATTTGATGAACGCCATAGGAAACCGGGTCCTTGACGAGAAGCACGATTTTGCGGTGATGTACGTCTCCTCCGAGCAGTTTACGAACGAGGTTGTGTCATCATTGAGGCACGACAAGATGGTGGAGCTTAAGGAAAAATACAGGAACCTCGACCTGCTGCTTCTGGACGACGTACAGTTCATCGCCAGAAAAACGGCGACCCAGGAGGAATTCTTTTATACCTTTAACAGCCTGTATGAAAAACAGAAGCAGATAGTCATTTCCTGCGACAGGCCGCCGAGGGAAATAAGCGAGGTGACAGACAGGCTGAGGTCCAGGTTTAATATGGGACTCATCGCCGATATCCAACCCCCGGACGTGGAGACGAAGATCGCCATCATCCAGAAAAAGGCGGAGATGATGGACATAAGAAGGATTCCGGGAGATGTCGTCGAGTTCCTGGCTACGAGGATAAAATCGAACGTCAGGGAGCTTG
>JBJKOV010000132.1:0-3756 GCA_046707105.1 Thermodesulfovibrionales bacterium | reverse complement strand
TCCTTCACTTCATACACGGCGAACATGCCGGCCCTTCCGAAGTGTTCGTCCACCTGTACGCCGTCCGTTGTTGCAAATGCAACCTTCATCAGTGCACCTCCTTTACAAATACATTGGCTACTTCGCTGATCGTCGTGAGCGTTCCCCTGTAGCCGATCGTGACCTTCGCAGTGCCGCCGAAGATCTTGTACACCGGGAACCCCGCCTGATAGAGGCCCGTTTTGAGCCTCTCCGCAGTGTCGACGGCATGGGAACCGGAGATAAGTATGTCGAAGTCCCCTTCGATCGAGAAGAGGTCTCCGACCACCGTCTTCCCGGCGCGGACTTTGGCCGCCGAATCCGCCGGCTGCGGCAGCACCGCAAGCTCAACGGATGTACCCATCTCTGCGAGCCACTTCGAAAACTGGAGAGAAAGATCAGGTTCGAGGGCGAGGCAGACTTTCTTCTTCCCGTAAAGGAGATGGGCGTCTCTCATTCCGTCGATCAGTATCCTTCTCTGCCTCTTGTATCTGTCAGGCATCTCCCCGCCGCTCAGTGCGGCGAGGGTCTTCATAAGCGCGTCCGTGTCTTCGAGCCCCGCGAGCCCTTCGAACACCCTGTATTCGATGCCGAACCTATCCTTCAATTTCATTGCGGCTTTCTCCATGCTCGTCCCTATGGCAATAGTGAATACAGAGGCGTCCATCTTCTCGATATCGGCGACGGCAGTGCCGCCGACCGCGAGCGGAGAGAATCCCTGCCTGCTGCCATCGAGGGCCGAAAGATCAGGGAGAATCACCGGCTGCAACCCGAAGGACTCGACTATCTCCCGCAACTCAGTAAAGTCCGCAGGGGTCAGATGAGAACCGGCGAGAACGTTAATCCGTTTCCCCGCTGCCTCTTCCTCTTCCAGGGGGGAGGTCAGGTGAGCGGGCGATGGCAGGTGTCCCGGGCCCGCGATCCCGATCATCGCCTCAACCGCCTTTGCGTATCCGCTTTCCAGCCCGCCGTCGTAATCCGGTGTTGAAACGTGAAGAAACCGTGTCTCCGGATGCTTCGACCCCAACTCTTTTATAACATCGGATATATCGTCTCCCTTCACCTCTGAAAGTCCCGTTGCAAGAATGCCGATGACGTCAGGGCCGTTCTTCTCGATGATATTTTCGATGGTCGCGGTGATGCGCTCTTCGCTTCCCATCACCACATCTTCCGTAAACAGCTTGGTGCTCACAAGAGAGATCGGCTCTCTGAAATGCTTCGTCAGAAGCACCTTGCCCAGGAAGTTGCATCCCTGTGCGCCGTGGATGACCGGCGCGGAGCTGTGAATGCCCTGGAAGGCGATGGCAGCTCCGAGGACCTGCGAATGCTTAAGGGGGTTGATCAGTAATCCGTTTTTGGCCGAAGGCAAATGGCCCGGGTCCAGGGGTTTCCGCCCTTCAGTTTCCGCATTCCCGCCTCCGCTTTTTTCATAAAACCTCACGCTTCTGCTTATGTCCTCAGCGAGATTTACCAGCCCGTCGTAACCGGCGTAGGCGGTATGTCTTTCCTGGTTCACATCCACAAAGGGAATGCCTTCCTTTACCGCGAGGTACTGGTTCCTGCCGCCTGCTACAAGGATGTCCGCCCGTTTTTCCCTGAAAAGTCTGAGCAGGTTCTTGGGCGTCACGTCCTCCACAAGATGAGCACCCGGGCCGAGGATGGTCTTCATCTTCTCCTCGTCTTCGAAGGTGCTCTTCTTCGTGCCGACGGCAACGACTTCTATCCCGAGGTCGAGAAGCGCTGATTTAAGGGACCAGCTCTTCACGCCTCCGGTATAGAGCACAGCCTTCTTGCCTCTGAGATGGCTATAAGCACTGAGTTTTTTGTCGAGACGCTCCTCTTCCACGGAAATGACGGCTTCGATCCTTTCAGAAAAACTGTTTGAACCGTTTGAACCGCTTAAACTGTTTGAACGGCTTAAACGGTCTTTTATCGCCCTCAGTGCCTTCGACATCTCGGTCTTTCCAAAAAAAGAGACCTCGGTGTATGGGGTGCCGTATCTCCTTTCCATCTCCCGCGCTACATTGATGAGCGCTCGGCTGCATACGACCACGTTGAGCTTCGCACGATGCGCCCAGGTGATCTCTTCGAAGGTCGCGTCTCCGGTTATCCGTGAAAGAATGCGGATGCCGGCTTTATTTAAAACCGGTTCGAGGAGCCATAGATCCCCCGCGATGTTATATTCGCCGATCAGGTTGATATCGTACTCCGTCACAAAGGGGGGCTCCCCAGTTCCTATGACATGGTCGAGAAGCACCTGGCCCGCAATCCTGTTGCCGAGGTTTTTGGGGCCGGTAAAGCCGGGAGCGTTCACCGGGATGACCCTGACGCCAGCGGCAGTCTCCGCCTTCCTGCATACCGCGCCGATGTCCTCCCCTGTGAGGCCGCTTACGCACGTCGAGTAGACAAAGACGGCCTTCGGTCCAACCGCCTTGCACGTTTGAAGGATCGCCTGAAGCAGTTTTTCTTCGGCACCGTAGACGATGTCAATCTCATTAAGGTCGGTGGTAAACCCCATCCTGTGCAGGGACGTCAACGGGCGAGGAGACCTCGCCCCTACATTCGACAGGGACCCTCTCCCTTCCCATGAGTTGCCGCAGCATGAGATCGGCCCATGTACGATATGAGCGGCGTCCGCTATCGGCTGTAGAACAATCATCGCGCCGTCGAAGGCGCAGGATTCGCCGCCGCGTGAGCGGCAGACCTTGTCCTTCTTTTCGGCCCCGCAGCCGTCCTGTGTCAGTTTGTCTATATGCGTAATCATAGTAGTTTATGCTGATCCTTTACGATTCACGTTTCACTGTTCACGGCCTCGCTCACCTGATTACATCGAAGCTCGTGGTATTCATGGTCTTTCTGTCCATCTCATCGAGGACTGTATTGACGATCGAGGTCAGGATGTTTATTGCCCCCTGATAGCCGATGATCGGATACCTGTGAAGGTGGTGCCTGTCGAACAGGGGGAAACCCATTCTCACAAGAGGCGTCCCTGTGTCCCGCCAGAGGAACTTGGCATATGAATTGCCGATCAGGATATCCACCGGGTCGGTGAACATCAGGGACCTCAGGTGCCACATGTCCTTTCCGACGTAAACCTTCGCGTCGCTTCCGAAAGGACTTGAATCAAGGAGGGTCTGCATCTCATCAGCGAACTTCTTGTCCCCCATGGTGCAGACGATATGCGCGGGTGTTCCGCCCATCTCCATAAGGAAGCTTGTGATGCCCAGCAGCTGGTCGGGATCGCCGACGAGAGCGAATCTCTTTCCATGGACGTATGGGTGCGAGTCGACCATCGCATCGACGGCCCTTCCGCGTTCATCTTCTATCTCCTGCGGCACCGGCTTTCCGGTCAGCTTGCTCAGTTCCTCAAAAAATAAGTCCGTATTCCTTATCCCTATGGGCGGAAGAACCCGCGCCTTCTGGCTCCACTCCTTCTGGATGTAATCCATCGTCTTGACCGTCGAATACTGCTGAAGGGCAACAGTGGCGGCGGCGTTTATCGAATCCATGGCGCCTTCCAGGGGAGTGCCTCCGGGATAGAGCTTGTACTGGCCGGTATTAGGCGAATCGAAGATAGCACTGGCGTCCGACAGAAGCGTAAAATCTACGCACATCATCGACAGCAGCCTCTTTATCTCATGGTAATCTCCCGTGTACGTATCGAATCCCATGATGATATTGATCTTCCCGTTAGGTTCTCCCTTCTTTCCGGCAGTGATGGAAGAGAGTATGCCTTTC